>NZ_LRTR01000571.1 GCF_001550375.1 Streptomyces europaeiscabiei
GCCGCGGCCGCCCCCGCGGCGGCGGCCTGGATCGCCCCGGCCGCCTCGCGCTTCTACTGGACCGAGGCCCTGTGGGACACCAGCCGCATCGGCCGCCTCGACTATGTCTCCAACCAGTCGCTGCAGGGCGTCCTGGCCCGGCTCGTGGCACCGCACGAACCGAGCCGTGCCGTCTGGGCGGCACTCGTCCTGGCCGTGCTGTGCGTATGGGCGCGGCGGGTCCGTACGGCGGTGCGCACCGAGGACTGGACGGCCGCGTTCGCCCTCACCGGGCTGACCGCGTGTCTGGTCAGCCCGATCACCTGGGTGCACCATCTGGTCTGGCTGCTGCCGTCCTTCGCCGTCCTGCTCCGACATCGCCGGCTGCTGCCGCTCGCGGCGGCGCTGTACGTGCTGCTGTGCAGCAGCGTCGTCTGGCTGTGGTTCGACGACGCGTCCGGCATCGGCGGCTTCGTCGGCAGCAACACCTATGTGTGGATCACGCTCGGCCTGCTGCTGTGGCTGCCGGTCGGTCAGCCGCGGGTGAGCCGGCCGTTCCTGAGCCGCAGCGCCAGCGCCACGGAGGCCGCACCGACTCCGGCCGCGCCCGCGACCGCGCCCGCCAACGGCCAGCCGGGGGCGGTGACCTCTTCGTTCTCCTCACGGACGGGCGGTGACCCGGGGTCGGCCTGAGGCCCCGCCGCCGGGCGCGGCGGCAGCAGCGAGCCCACGGCCTCGACGCGCCCGGCGGCACGGAAACCCCAGTCGAGAAGGGAGCGCGCCTCCTCGTAGACGGCGTAGCCGCTTCCGGACTGCGGACGCAGCACTGTCACGACCAGGGTGCGCCCGCCTCGCCTCGCGGCGGCGATCAGGGTGTTGCCCGCGTTGCTGGTGTAGCCGTTCTTGACGCCGACGAGTCCCGGGTAGCGCTCGATGCCGGCGCCGGTGAGCAGGCGGTTGGTGTTCTGGATGCCGTAGGACCAGCCGCCCGCCGGGAACCGCGCGGTGGCCGTGGCGCAGTACTCGGCGAACTCCGCGTTGCGCAGCCCGGCCCGCCCGAACACCGCGAGGTCGTACGCGGACGACACCTGGCCGGGCGCGTCGTACCCGTCGGGCGAGACGACATGGGTGTCCCGGGCGCCCAGGGACCGGGCCTTGTCCTGCATCTGTTCGGCGGTGGCCCGCCAGCCGCCGTTGAGCGCGGCCAGAACACGCACGGCGTCGTTGCCCGAGCTGAGGAAGACACCCCGCCACAGGTCGGCCACCCGGTAGGTGAGGTCCTCCTTGACGCCGACCAGGCTGCTGCCGGCGCCGATGCCCGCCAACTCCTCGGCCTCGACGGTGTGTCTGAGGCCCGCCGGGAGCCCCGGCAGCACGGTGAGCGCGAACAGGGTCTTCAGAGTGCTGGCCGGCGGCAGCTTGCGGTGCGCGTCGTGCGCGGCGAGTACCGCGCCGCTGTCGGCGTCCGCCACCAGCCACGACACCGCGGAGACGTCCTGGGGCGCCCGGGGTGCCCCGGGCCGTGGTCGTACCTGTGTTCCCGGCCGGTACAGGGACGGCGGCTCCTGCGCGGCCTTGGCGTCCCGCTCGCCCGCCTCGATGCGGAGGCCGGCACCTTCCGGGTTCGCCACGACGGCCAGGGCCGCCAGCGCACAGACGGCGGAGCAGCGGAGGGCGACGCGGGCAACACGGGGGACGCGGGATGAGAATCCGATGGTCATACCGCAAACGTAGGAACGGTCGCGCCGTGGACCGGTGTGTCAGGGCCGAGGGCGCGGATCGAGCACCCGGATGCCTCATGTCATGCGGTCGGCAGCGTGGGCTGCACCTGCCGCAGGAAGGTAGCGTTGTCCGGTGTGGCGCGCAGCCGCTCCAGGATCGTTTCGAGGTTCGCCTGCCCCTCGCGCGACCGCAGGGCCCGACGCAGTCCCCGTACGGCCGTCAACTCGCCCGGTGTCAGCAGGAGTTCCTCGCGGCGGGTGCCGGACGGGGTGATGTCGACGGCGGGGAAGACACGCCGGTCGGCGAGGGCGCGGTCGAGGCGGAGCTCCATGTTGCCGGTGCCCTTGAGCTCCTCGAAGAAGAAGTCGTCGGCGCGGGACCCGGTCTCCACCAGGGCGGTGGCCAGGATGGTGAGGGAACCGGCCTCCTCGGTCAGCCGGGCGGCGCCGAAGAGCCGTTTCGGGCCTTGCAAGGCGGCGGCGTCGACCCCTCCGCTCAGGGTGCGGCCACCGGCGGCGGCCGCGTTGTTGTGGGCCCGGCACAGCCGGGTCAGGGAGTCCAGCAGGATCACGACGTCCTCGCCCTGCTCGACGAGCCGCTTGGCGCGCTCCACGACGAGTTCGGCGAGCGCGATGTGCTCCTTGGGGGACCGGTCGAACGTCGAGGCGTACACCTCGCCCCGCACGGACCGCCGCATGTCGGTCACCTCCTCGGGCCGTTCGTCGAGCAGCACCACCATGAGGCGGGCCTCGGGGTGGTTGGCGGCGATCGCGGCGGCCACCTGCTGCAGCAGCACCGTCTTGCCGGTTTTGGGCGGGGCCACGATCAGCCCGCGCTGCCCCTTGCCGACGGGGGCCACGAGGTCGACCAGACGGCCCGTCAGCCCGCTCGCCGGGTGTTCGAGCCGCAGCCGCTCGCGCGGGTGCAGCGGGGTGAGGTCGTGGAAGTGCGGGCGGCCGCGCAGCTCTTGGGGCGTACGGCCGTTGATCCGCTCGACCTCGGCGAGGGCGCGCCGGCCGTCGCGTACGCCCTCGACGGTGTCGCCCTTGCGCAGGCCGTACCTGCGGATCAGCGCGGCGGGGACCTGCGGGTCGGCAGGGGTGAGCAGGCCGCACTCGGCGCGCAGGTGTCCCTGCCCGCTCTGTGCGATCTCCAGGACGCCGGTGACCCGGGCCGGAGGCTGCCGGTCGGTGGAAGTGCGTTCGAGTGTGGTGGTGGTCATGGATGGGGGTCCTTTCGAGGACGTGAGGAAAACGCATGGGGAAGGGAGGGGGAAGCGCGCACCCGGGGTACGGCCGAGCCGTTCACGGCCGCGCGGTGTGGCGGCCTGTGTGTCGCGGGTGATGCGGGGAAACTGACGGCCGGTCGGGAATCGACGGGCGGTTCAGCGGAAGGGATCTCAGGATCTGAGAGAGCGGCACCGGCGCCCCGAGAGTGG
Organism: Streptomyces europaeiscabiei; assembly: GCF_001550375.1. GTDB lineage: Bacteria > Actinomycetota > Actinomycetes > Streptomycetales > Streptomycetaceae > Streptomyces > Streptomyces europaeiscabiei. Next base: position 3,140 of record NZ_LRTR01000571.1, read on the forward strand.
GCGATACACACGTGCCAAGGCGAGTGTACCACCATCCGTGGCCGTCCGTTGGGGAGTTCCTTACCGATGGCTTACCCGTGGTCTTTGAACTGACCTCGCGTACCCCTCGTACAGATGGGGGCACCGCCAGCGGTCTTCGCACGGAAGGAACGTCGCGTGTCGCTCTTCACGCGCTCCAGCCCATCACCCGACACGGACGCCACGGACGAGACGAGCAAGCGGTCGACGGCGGACGCGTCGGCGTCGGACGATCCCGCCGCGGGCACTCCGGCGAGGACAGGCGACCCCGTCCGTCGATGGCTGAGACACCGGACGGTGCTCCGGGACAAGTACCCGCTCGCCGCACGCGGTCTGTCGTGGGGGGTCACCGCGCTGGCCGCCGCCCTGGTGTTCTTCGCGCTGCTCATGCCGGGCAAGGCCGAGTTCTTCGAGGTACGGCAGTTCCTGCGGATACCGGTGGAGCCGATCCTCGGCGCCGCCCTGCTGATGGTGCTGCCCCGTCGGCCGAGGCTGGTGGCGGCGGTCGGCATCGGGGTGGGCCTGGCCGCGCTGGTGGTGGTGAAGGCGCTGGACATCGGCTTCAACCAATTCCTCGGCCGCGGCTTCAACGTGGTCCTCGACTGGGGCCTGCTCGACGACGCCGAGTCGTACGTCAAGGACACCCTCGGCTCCACGGGCGCGCGGGCCGCCGTGATCGGCCTCGTGGCCCTGGTGCTGCTGCTGTTCGTCGTCATGGCACTGGCGGTGGTACGGCTCGTGAACCTCCTGACCCGTGAACGGGACCGGGCGACCAGGGGCACGATCATCGCCGGCGCCGTGTGGATCACCTGTGCGGCGCTGGGCCTGACGCCCATCGAGAACACCGCGGTCGCCTCCAGAAGCACCATCGGTTTCGTGCAGGACCGCTGGGCCCGGGTCCAGGAGACACTCAGGGACGAGGCCGCGTTCGCCAAGGAGGCCAAGCAGGACAGGTTCGCCGATGTGCCCGGCGACCGGTTGCTGACCGGGTTGCGCGGCAAGGACGTGATGATCACCTTCATCGAGAGCTACGGGCGCGCCGCCCTGGAGGACCCGGCCATCGCGCCCGGCGTGAACGGGGCCCTCGACGAGGAGGGCAAGGCGCTGACCGGGGCCGGGTTCGCGGCGAAGAGCGGCTGGCTGACCTCGGCTACGTACGGCGGCAGCAGCTGGCTCGGCCACTCCACGTTCCTGACCGGCCTGTGGATCGACAACCAGAGCCGCTACCGCACGGTCACCGCCGGCGAACGCCTCACGCTGCCGGGCGCGTTCCACAAGAGCGGGGCCTGGCGGACGGTCGGCATCGTGCCCGGGGTGCAGAAGAACTGGCCGGAGGGCGACTTCTACGGCCTCGACAAGGTCTACGACTCCCGCGATCTCGGCTACCAGGGGCCGAAGTTCAGCTGGTCGACCATGCCCGACCAGTACGCGCTCACCGCGTTCGAACGCCTGGAGGCCGCCAAGAAGGACGGCAAGCCGCTGATGTCGGAGATCATCCTGACCTCCAGTCACCAGCCGTGGGCGCCGCTGCCGGAGATGGTCGGCTGGGACGAGGTCGGCGACGGCTCCGTGTACAAGGGCATCGAGAAGGCGGGCAAGGACCCGGCGGACGTCTTCACCGACCCCGTCAAGGTGAAGGAGGAGTACGGCAAGTCCGTCCAGTACTCCCTGCACAGCCTCCTGCAGTACGTGGAGAAGTACGGCGACGAGAACACCGTGCTGGTCTTCCTCGGCGACCACCAGCCCATGGCGAGCGTCAGCGGCAACGGCGCCGGCCACGACGTACCGGTCACCATCGTCGCCCACGACCCGAAGGTCCTCGACCGGATCGACGACTGGGGATGGTCCGACGGTCTGCGGCCCGGCGACGACGCTCCGGTCTGGCGCATGGACTCCTTCCGCGACCGGTTCCTCACCGCGTACGGCGAGGAACCGGACGTGGCCGGCTCGCCCTCGCCGTAGAGGTCCGCACCGAGTGAGCGGCTGCCCGGAGCGAGGCTCCGGGCAGTCGGCCCCGACGGCTATCCGACGAGTTCGAAGATCCCGTGTCCGAAGCCCCGCGCGGTGATCGTGCCGCCCACGATGTCCACGCCCTGCCCCTCCAGGGCGCTGTGGACGAGGGGCGCGTACGAGTAACTGGCCTCGTGGCGCTGCGGGTTGACGACCACCAGGTACCTTCCGCCCCGGACGTACACGAACGGATACCCCGCGTGCAGCACCTCCACCGAGCCGCCGGAGCCCAGCTCGGGTGTGCGCCTGCGCAGGGCGATCAGACGGTGTACGAGGTGGAGGAGCGAGGTGTCGTCGGCGCGCTGGGCGGCGACGGTCGGCCGGTCGGGGGAGGGGTCGACGGGGAGGTAGAGGCGATCGGCGGGGGCGGTGGAGAAGCCCGCGTTCGGGGTGTCGTCCCACTGCATGGGGGTGCGGGAGCCCGCGCGGTTGTAGCGGGGGCCGAGGACGCTGCCCTCCTTGTCGGGCAGGCCCGGCACGTAGCGCATGCCGATCTCGTCGCCGTAGTAGATCGCCGGGAGCGTCGGCCAGGTCAGCTGGAAGGTGAACGCGGCGGGCAGCTGATCGGCCGTGCGGGGGCCGCAGTTGAGGCGGGAGAAGTCGTGGTTGGCGGTGGGGAGCGAGATGACGCCCGTACCGTCGATGGCTGTGGACGCCTGGTGCCACGCCTCGGCGAAGGGGCGCGGCGAGCCATGGCCGCTCGCGTCGAAGAAGCAGTCGAGGGGGTCCCAGTTCTCATGGACCGTGCCCCCGCCGTTGTTCCACAGCGAGCGCAGCGCCAGGCCGTCGGAGGGGCCGCCGAAGTGGAGGAAGAAGTCGGCGTGGAAGCCGGCCGGGATCGACACCTCCGGCTCGCCCCACTCGGCGAGCAGCACGGCGTGCGGATGGGTGGCGTCCAACCAGTGCCGCAGTTCCGTCCAGACGCGGGCGGTCTCGGCCCGGTCCGGATCGTCCTTGACGAGCGAGGCGGCCATGTCGACACGGAAGCCCGAAAGGCCGAGGCTCAGCCAGTGGTCCATGATCGTGCGAAGGGCGTGGCGGTTGGTGCGCGGGCCGTCGGAGTCGGCCGGCAGCCGCCAGGGCTCGGCCGGATTCTCGCGCGCGTAGCCGAAGTTGAGGGCGGGCTGGGAGTCGAAGAAATTCGGGAGATACGCGCCCGGCCGGGTCCCGGGGGAGGCCACGAAGCCTTCCGGACGGCCCTGCGCCGTCCAGATGTAGCGGTGGTCGTCCGGGTCGTTCGCCGAGGCCCTGAACCACGGGTGGTCGATGGACGTGTGGCCGGCGACGAGGTCCAGCAGGATCCTGATGCCCCGGCGACCCGCCTCGTCGACGAGCTGTGCGAGGTCGTCCTTCGAGCCGTAGCGCGGGGCGACGTTCAGATAGTCGGCGACGTCGTACCCGGCGTCGCGGAACGGGGAGACGAAGCAGGGGTTCAGCCAGACGGTGTCGACGCCCAGCCAGGACAGATGGTCGAGGTGGTCGGTGATCCCGGCGAAGTCCCCGATGCCGTCCCCGTCGGAGTCGGCGAAGGACTGCGGATAGATCTGGTAGAAGACGGCGTCGGCCAGCCAGGTCGGGGCAGGACGGAACGAAGTCATGTCCTGGACCATAGGCGAGGGCACACCCCGGCCGCTGCCCCGAGCCAGGGCCTAAGCTGACGTGATGTTCACCCCGCAAGGCCCCAGCCTCCGCGAACTCGCCGTTCAGGCGCTCTCCTCCGTCGAACACGGCTACGACCTGCTCGCACCCAAGTTCGACCAGACCCCGTTCCGTACGCCGGACGCCCTCCTGGAAGCGGTCGAGGCGGCCCTGTCGTCGATGGGTCCGTTCGACCACGGGCTGGACCTCTGCTGCGGCACCGGGGCCGGGATGGAGGTGCTGCGCGAGGTGTGCCGGGAGAGTGTCACCGGCGTGGACATCAGTGCCGGGATGCTGGCGGTGGGCAGGGAGCGGGTGGGCTCCGGCACCTCCGTGGGCTCGGGGATCGCGTCCGCCCGCTCGGGCGGCCCGAGTTCGTCCACCTCCGGCTCCGCAGGCTCGGAGGTTGCCTCCGCCGGCTCCGCAGGCCCGGATCGGGCCGCCCCCGGCTCCGGCGGCCCTCGCGTCTCCTGGGTGCGCGGTGACGCCCTGGCTCTTCCCTTCGCCCCTGTCTTCGACCTGGCCGTCAGCTTCGGCGCGTTCGGGCACTTCCTGTCGGAGGAGTTGCCGGCACTCTTCTCCGAGGCGCACTCCGTGCTGCGGCCGGGCGGACGTTTCGCGTTCCCGCTGCCCGCGCCCGCCCCGCCGAACTCCCCCTGGTACTGGGCGGCCCTGGGCTTCGACGCGGCGATGCGGGTGCGCAACGCCCTCTGGCGGCCGCCGTTCGTCATGTACTACCGGCCGTTCCGACTCGGCGTCGTACGGCGTGAGCTGGAACGGGCCGGGTTCGACGTGGAGCTGTTCGCGCTGCCCGGGTTCGGGCGGCGGCCCGACGGCAGCCCGCGCTGCCGGATGGTCGTGGCCACGCGCAAGGGCTGACCCGGCCGGGTGACCGCCGGGTGTCGCCGACTCCCTGTGCCAGGGGAGAGGCAAGGGAGCGGGCCGCGATGATCCTGCCGGACACGGCCGAGCTACCCTCGCGTGAGCGGGCGGAGGCCTTCCGGGCGGCGATGGCGGACGCGTCCGTGCCGTGCGCGGTCACCCACGAGGAACGCGCAACCGGCGGGTACTGGTCGGCGCGGGCGAGTTGCTGCTCGTCGTCGACCTCCCGGCCCGTACACCACCGGTACGAGGCTTCGGACACCCCTGCCGCCGGCCAGCAGCCGCCGACGCGGGCGCGCCCGCGCCCGGCACCGTGAACCCCGCCGGACCTGATCACCAGGCGTACGGGGGTGACCACGCAGAAGCGGCGCAGCGCGCTCCAGCCGTTCCCTCGGTCTCTCCGGGGCGACACAACGCGCTCCGGCCGTCCCCCGCCTCTCCCGGTGTGGTCACAGCGCGCTGTACAGCGCCTCGACGAGAGCCATCTTGCGCGGGTCGTCGGCGATGCGCGGTCCCATACGGTTCATGACATAGCCGAGGGAGACGCCGGCCTCGGGGTCGGCGAGGCCACTGGAGCCGCCGTAGCCGTCGTGGCCGAAGGCCCTCGGGTTCGGCCCGTACGAGCCGTGCGCGCCGCTCAGCCACAGCCCGAGCCCGATCTCCGTGTCCCGGCCGAACCCGGCGCCGAGCACCAGGTCACGGCAGGCGCCCTGGCCCTCGCGGACCCGCTCGGCCGCC
>NZ_LRTR01000572.1 GCF_001550375.1 Streptomyces europaeiscabiei
ACAGCGCGGCGACCGCCCGCGCGGTGCCGTGACCATTGGCGGCCGGGATCTCGGCGGCCCGCCACCGGGGGGTGTTGGCCTCGGCGGCGCCGACCAGCGGGTTGGCGAGGGCGGCCAGCGCGGTGGGCGTCAACTGGGCGAAGACAGCGGCCTGTTCACTGGATGTCGCGGTCGGCGGATGCACCAGCTCGGCCGCTCGCGCCGCCTCGGCGTCAGGCAGCCCGATCGTGAAGTCGATGCCGAGCGGTCCGGTGACCTCACGCGCCAGGAAGGCGCTCGGCAGCAGCCCCGACACCCGCCGGACCACCTCGCCGACGAGGAAGCCGAACGTCATCGCGTGGTACCCGGACTGCGTGCCCGGCTCCCACCAGGGCTCCTGCGCCGCGAGCCGCTTGACCGTCAGCTCCCAGTCGCAGAACTGCTCGAACGAGAGGGGTTCACGCGGCCCGGCGAGCCCCGCCCGGTGCGACAGCAGATGCCGGACGAGCACGCCCTCCTTGCCGGCCGCCGCGAACTCCGGCCAGTACGCGGCCACCGGGGCGTCCAGGTCGAGCAGGCCCCGGTCGGCGAGGAGGTGCGCGCACAGCGCGGTCGCGCCCTTGGTCGTGGACCACACGTTGACCACGGTGTCCCGCTCCCAGGGGCGGGTCCGCTCCGCGTCGGCCCAGCCGCCCCAGAGGTCCACCACGGTCTGCCCGTGCAGCGTCACCGTGACCGCCGCGCCCAGCTCGTCCCGCTCGCCGAAGTTCTCCTCGAACGCGCTGCGCACGGCCTCGAACCGTGCCTCGCAGTGACCCCGCACCTGAGACTGGGACATGAACCCTCCGTCGTCCACCGCCGTTCGCCAGCGCGAGGGCCGCCCGGCCTCCCCGAACATACCGACTGGTCGGACAGGAGGGAAGCCGCGCGGCGGAACCGTCGCCACCGCCCCGGAGCGAGTCAGAGGAGGAACAAAGGACGAATGGCCTCCCTGTGCTCCGGGACCGTGTGCCAGTAGTCCCGGGTCTCCACGGCCAGTCCGGCGGCGTCGAACCGTACGAACACACAGCCCGCGAGGGTCTGTGGTGCCTCGTTCTCCTCGGACAGCACCCGGAACTCGGCGACGGCCAGACCGTCCGGGCCGATCATCGGCTCCGAGAAGCGCACGTCGGCCACCCGCTCGTCGGCGAACGACCGGCGCAGATACGCGGCCAGTCCGTCCCGGCCGCGGTGCGGTTCCCGGAACGGCATCGAGCGGTGCACGCAGTCGTCGGCGTACAACTCCAGAATCGCGTCGACGTCATGGGCGGCCCACGCCCGCTGCCAGACCCTCACGAAGCGGCGCGCCGCCTCGGCCGTGTCCATCGTGTCCCGCCCGCTCAGAGCTGTGAGGCCAGCCAGCGCAGCTTGACCGCCTCCTGGAAGGGGCCGCCGCCCTCGTGGTCGTTGAAGTCGTAGACCTCGATGCGCTTGTTGGCCTCCGCCCAGGCGTTGAAGGCCGCGAAGACCGTGGACGGCGGGCAGGTCTGGTCCTCCAGGGCCGCCGAGAACAGGGCGGCCGCCCGGCCGCGCGCGGCGAAGTGCACGGCGTCGAAGTAGGCCAGGGTGCGTCCGACCTGCTCGGTGCGCCCGCGATGGGTCTTGAGGTATTTGCCGATCTCGCGGTACGGATCGCGGTCGGTGAGGGTGGTGGAGCGCGGGAAGTCGCACAGGAACGGCACGTCGGGCGCGACCGCCACCAGGTCGGGGACGAGTCCGCCGACGGCGATGGCGATGCCCCCGCCCTGGCTGGAGCCGACGACGGCCGTGCGCGCCGCGTCGGTCAGCGGGTGGGCGCGGGCGGCCTCCACCGCGCGTACGGCGTCGGTGTAGACCCGGCGGTAGTAGTAGTTCTCGGGGGCGTCGATCCCCCGGGTCATGAAGCCGGGGAAGGCGGGGGCGCCGGCCACCGGGTCGGGCGTGTCGCCGCCTCCGCCCCAGGCGCTGCCCTGGCCCCGGGTGTCCATGACGAAGTGGGCGTAGCCCGCCGCGGCCCACAGGAGGTGGGTGTGGGGCAGGCCGCGGCCGCCGCCGTAGCCGATGAACTCCACGACGGTGGGCAGCGGTTCGCCGGCCCCGGCCGGGAGGACCAGCCAGCCCTTGACCGGGTGGCCGCCGAACCCCGAGTAGGTGACGTCGTACACCTCGACCGTCTTCAGGTGGGTCTCGACCGGTTCGAAACGGGCGTCGAGGTCGTGTTCGCGGGCTCCTTGGAGCGTCTTCGCCCAGAAGGCGTCGAAGTCCACGGGCTCCGTTGAAGCGCTTCGATAACCACGGAGCTCGTCCAACGGCAGGTCGAACAGGGCCATGAAGGACCACCTTTTTGAGTTCTGAGGTGCGGATGATCACACCGTACGTGGGGCGCCGCGGGCTCGCCAAGGGTGTCTTCCGGGCCTGTGACGGCCCCACGTCTCATCTCAGGCCGGCCCCGAGGCTCACCTCTGATCGGCGCCGACCAGTGCCCGGACCTCGAAGTCCTCGTACGCGGTCTCCTCCTGCCGGGGACCGAGGCGGGAGCCGAGCCAGCCCAGCAGGAAGCCCGCCGGGATCGACATGATGCCCGGGTTCTGCAGCGGGAACCACGCGAAGTCGGCGTTCGGATAGACCGAGTCGGGAGTGGAGGAGACGACCGGCGAGAACAGCACGAGCAGAACGGACGTGACCAGGCCGCCGTACAGGCTGAGCAGGGCGCCGCGGGCGGTGAACCCGCGCCAGAACAGGCTGTAGACGAGGGTCGGCAGGATGGCCGACGCGGCGATCGCGAAGGCCAGGAACGCCAGGGTGGCGGTGTTGGTGCCCCAGGCGAGGAGGGCGAACATCATGCTCAGGACGCCCAGGATCACCGCCGCGATGCGGGCGACGCCCAACTCCTGTGTCTCCTTCGCCTTTCCCTTGCGGAGGACCTCGCCGAAGAGGTCGTGGGCTACGGACGAGGCGGCGGCGAGCATGAGGCCGGCGGCGACGGCGAGCAGGGTGACGAAGGCCAGGGCCGAGACGATCGCCGTGAGGACCTCGCCGCCGAGTTCCTTGGCGAGCAGCAGTACGGCCGCGTCTCCCTTGTGGTCGATGTCCGCGATGGTGTCCCGGCCCACGACGGCGGTGGCGCCGAGGCCCAGCACACCGGCCATCAGGCACACGAACCCGACGAGGCCCACGGCCCACACCACCGAGGCGCGCAGCACCCGGGTCCTGCGCGGGGCGAACATTCGCATCATCACGTGGGGGAGCGCGGCGAGCCCGAGCACGATGGCCAGTTGCAGACTGAAGAAGTCGATCTTGCTGATGGGGCCGCCCCCGTAGCGCAGGCCCGGCTGGAGGTACGCGTCGCCCAGCCCGCTGCCCGCCTTCGCGGACGCCATCAGCCCGTCGATGTTCCAGTCGAAGCGGTTCAACACCAGCACGGCGACCACCGTGACCCCGGCGACGAGCATCACGGCCTTGACCACCTGGATGAAGGTGGCGCCCGGCATGCCGCCGATCGCCGCGTAGATGGTCACGATCGTGCCGATGATGATCACGACCATGGTGCGTGTGGTCGGGCCGGGTTCGCCCACGAACTGTGTCATCAGCGCGATGCTGCCGACCAGTTGGGCCACCAGATAGAGGGTGCACACGGAGAGCGTGCAGATGGCGAGCGCCAGCCGGACGGGCCGGTGCCGCAGCGGGAACCGCCGGGCCAGGGCGTCGCCCAGGGTGAACCTGCCCGAGTTGCGCAGGGGTTCGGCGATGAGCAGCAGCACCATCATCCAGGCGACGACCGTGCCGCCGAGGTAGAGCAGCCCGTCGTACCCGGTCAGGGCGACGAGGCCGGTGCTGCCGAGCAGGGTCGCGGCCGAGAGGTAGTCGCCGCACATGGCGAGGCCGTTGCGCAGCGGCGACAAGTCACGGTTGCCGAGGTAGAACTCGCTGATCTCGTCCCGCTGCGGTGCCGTCAGCAACGCGGTGAACAGGGTGATCACGACGACGGACAGGAACAGCACGAACGTCAGCCGCAGGCTGAACGCGTCCGCCACGCTCGCGGAGACGGTCACCATGCGCCGAACCGCCGTCCGGCCTGGACGCGCCGCTGCTCGGCCTCCTGGTCCTCAAGGTGGGCACGGAGCCGGCGGACGACCGGATCGACGTGCTCGCGCATGTGCCGTACGTACAGGAACGCGGTCACACCCATGACGGCGAACTGCGCCAGACCGAGGGCCAGCCCCAGGGTCAGATGTCCGATCAATCGTTGATTCATTACTTCCGGAACGAAACTCGACAGGAGGACGTACGACAGGAATCCGCCGACGGACAAGGTGGTCGCCCCTACCCCGAATCTGCGATACGCCGCGCTTATTGAACGAAATTCAGGGTGTGCGTGTATCGGCTGCCGGCCTGTTCGCGCGGGGGGAATCGGGGCGGAACTGTCGTGCCGTGCCGTGTAGTTGGACACAATGCACCCTCTTCGCTGCCTTATGCCTGTGGGGGAGAAGGCGGAGTATGGCAGCAAGGCAATTGAAGTATCAACTGCGTTGGCGAGATGGATTTTGTGGACGTTTCGCGGTTGACTGACATGCGGTAGGCAGCTTTTAGCTGAGCAATGTTCTTGTTCTGCCGTCAGGCCCAGCGATGTCCCCAGTCGGGTCCGGTCCGCGCCCACTCCTGTTCCCATTCGGCGAGCCGATGGCGAATGGCGACCCGGCGGACGAGCACGTGCCCGAGCAGCACGATGCCGACGACACCGCCGGTGGCGCAGGTCCCCATGGCCATCGCGTGCTGCCAGACGGCCGTGTCGGTCGGCGGCGGCTGGACGCTGCGGCCCGCCTCGTCCAGCCAGACGTCGGCGCGGTCGCCCCGCTCGGTGCCCGCCGGCACGCGGGCCTCACCGGTACGGGAGCCGCCGTCGGGCTCGGTCCAGCGTGCCCGGACCCAGAACGTGGGCTGTTTGTCGTCGTGCGCCGAGGGCACCGAGTCCGGGGCCGGCTCGACGATCACCGCGCTGACCCGGTCGAGCGCGGCCCGCTCGGCCACCGCGTGCGCCCGCGCGTCCCCGTGGGCCCACCGGCCCACCGCGAACCCGGCGGCCGGGGCGCCGAGGACGAGCAGAATCGCGACGAACAGCACCGTCCACGCCTCGACGACGTCCGATCGTCGGCGCAGCGGATTGGGCCGCCAACGCCACCCGAACACCTGGCCTCGCATCTCGCCCTCCCTCACCGGCGCGGCTCTCGCACGCGAGAACCCCGGTTAGGACTGGTCCGCACTTCCGGTGTACCCGAAAGCGGGCGTGATGGCATGATTTGCGCCGGAAATCATGGAAGCGCGGCCCGGCAGGGCGTGCGATGTCCGGGCCTGAGGGCCGTCCGAACCGTAGGAAGGGGGCAGCCGGGCCACCCAAGAAGTGGTCAAAGAGTGGGCCGGACCGTCCGAAGCGTCAGCCGGACCCGTCCGAAGGGGCAGCCGAAGCGCCCGAGCGGTCAGCCGAACCGCTCGATACGGATGCGGTCCACGGGCTGGCCGGCCTCGACCAGCAGCCGTGAGGCGTGTTCGGCGAACGCGTTGGAGCCGCACACATAGGCCTCCCACCCGCCCGGTGGCCGCTCGGTCAGCAGTGGCGCCACATGCGCCGCCGACAGCCGTCCCACCGGCACCCCCTCGGGTGCCCGACGGGTGAAGACGGCCCTGGTCTCCGCGCCGTACTCCGCCGCGTAGACCAGTTCCTCGGGCCCGCGCGCGGACACCAGAAGCCGCAGCGGTACGTCGAGCCCGCGCGTCCGGTGGTGGCGGATCATCGACATCAGCGGCACGACACCGGAACCGGCGCCGATCAGCAGCGCGGGCCGGTCCCCGGGCCAGGCGAAGAAGCCGCTGAGGGGGCCGCGCACCTCGACCTCGTCGCCGGGCCGGGCCTCGCTGTGGAACCACCCGGAGACCTCGCCGCCCTCGACATGGTCCAGGGTCAGCTCGATGTGCCCGGTGTCGTCCGGCGGGGACGCCAGCGAGTAGTGGCGCTGCGCCGTGTAACCGTCCCCGGCGGTCAGCCGCAGCATCAGATGCTGCCCCGGCAGATGTCCCGCCCACCCGGGCACCGCGAAGCGGAACGTGGCCACGGCCGGAGTCTCCCGCCGGATCTCCGTCAGCGTCGCCCTCTGCCAGAGCGCCGCGGCCCGCTGGCTCACGGCGATACGGCCGGGCACGGCGAACCGGGTGGGCGGCGTGAAGGCCGGCTCGGTCGGTGCCGTCCCAGGCTGGGTCGTCATCCCGGACAGTGTCGTCTCAGTCACCGGAGTACCGCTGCTCCTCCCACGGGTTGCCCCGCGAGTGATAGCCGTTCTGCTCCCAGAAGCCGGGCTCGTCGTGGTCGAGGAGCCGCAGCCCCGCGATCCACTTGGCGCTCTTCCAGAAGTACAGATGCGGCACCAGCAGCCGCGCCGGGCCGCCGTGCTCCGCGGGCAGCGGCTTGCCGTCGTACTCCCAGGCGATCCAGGCGCGCCCGCCGGTGAGGTCGGCGAGCGGGAGGTTCGTGGTGTAGCCGCTGTGGGAGTACGCGACCGCGTGGGTGGCGGACGCGTCGGGCCGGACCACGTCCAGGAACGCGTCCAGCGAGACACCCCCGAACCGCACCCCGAACTTCGACCAGCTCGTCACACAGTGGATGTCGCCCTCGTACAGCGACGCCGGCAGCGCGTGCGCCTCGTCCCAGTCCCAGGAGCGAGGCTCCGCCACCAGTCCGTCGATCCGGAACGTCCAGTCGGCGGGCGCGAGGTCGGGGGTGACCTCGGCCGACAGGACGGGCCAGTCGTCGCCGGCGTCGTACTGGCCGGGCGGCAGTCCGGGATGGTGGACGCGGGGGCGTCCGGTGAAGCCTCGGGTGACGTTCATGGGGACCCAACGTGACGGTGACGATTGCTGAGTCGTCCCACCGTACGTGCCGGTGGAAGGTGCTCCGACCCCGGGGCCGGGCTGCGATCGTTGCGGCCGCGTGAACTCTTCGGCAGCCCGGGAATAGCGCCTCGGCGATCTTCCTTGCCGCCTTCAGTCGTGCCGACGTACCCGACGGCCGACGACCAGGTGGCAGCAGAACAGAGCGGAGAGCGCATGTCCGAGTACGCGAGTGGCAGCAAGGGTGCGGGCAGCGCGCCGCACGTCCTCGACAACCCCGCCCTCGCCTCCCTCACCGGGCCGCACGCCCACTTCGCCGAGCGGCGCGGCCGGGTGCTGCGCTACCCGCTCGACGTGTCGCCGTGGCTGGGCCTCCCCGACGAGCCCGACGCGGACGACTGGGCCGACCTCGCGGTGCTGGCCGGCCCCGGCGCCGAGGTCCCGGTCCCGGCCTACACCGGGGGCTTCCCGGCCGGCTGGGAGGTGACCTTCGACCTGGCGGGCGTACAGCTCGTCGACGACGGGATCGCCGCGGCCCCGGACGACGAGGCCGTACACCTCGGCGCCGCCGACGTGCCCGAGATGCTCGACCTCGTCGAGCGCACCCAGCCCGGCCCCTTCCTGTCCCGCACCGTCGAACTCGGCACCTACCTCGGTATCCGCCGGGGCGGCGCCCTGGTCGCCATGGCCGGCGAGCGGCTGCACCCGCCGGGCTGGACCGAGATCAGCGCGGTCTGCACCGACCCGGCCTTCCGCGGCGCGGGCCTCGCCACCCGCCTCGTCCACGCCGTCGCCCACGGCATCCGTGAACGCGGTGAAACCCCCTTCCTCCACACCGCCGCGACCAACACGACCGCCATCCGCCTCTACGAATCCCTCGGCTTTCGCCTGCGCCGTACCACCCGCTTCATGGCGGCGAGGGTGCCGGTGGTCGAGCCGGGGGAGGAACGGGTGGGGGTGTAGCGGGCGGCGGGTGGCTATCGGCCGGGGCGGCCGAGCGGGGAGCCCGCTCCTGGACCGGTGGGCCTGGACCGGTGGGCCGGGGGCGTCCCGAGCCTCGACGGCGCGACATGAAGCCGTGCCGGTCGGCTGCCGTGGGACACGGCATGTGCCGGGACCCTCCCGTCGTGCGACGCGTGCCCGGCCGCAGTGGCTGTCGGCCGTACGACCCGAAACGGTGCCGCGGCGAAGGGGCGGGGGACGCACAGCCGTGCCGGGCGCTTCCGGGTGCGCGGTGCGATGCCGATCGCCGCGGCCACCCGCCGTGCGGCCCGGCCCGACCCGTGTCGTGCCGTGCCGGGACAGCCGGATCGTGGGGGCGAAGGCGGACCACGGTCCCGCCCGTCCTGCGCTCGGAAACGGCTCTTGATCATGGGGTAGGGTGACCGGGCCAGTCAGCACGTGAACCGAGGAGGTGGGACCCATTACCGCTGTGTCAGGTCGGGTGCTCTCACCTCAACGCGGCGCGGTGTATCGCCGATAGGCCACCGCGGGAGCGCCCTTCGGCCCACCGAAAGGCTTCTCGGCTGTCATGCCACTTCTCTTGACCTCCTCTGTCGTCACGGCGCTTCGCGCCGCCGGTTGCGTCTTCGCCGAGGACGAGGCGGAGTTGATCCTCACCACCGCACGCACCCCGGACGAGGTCGCCGCCATGGTCGACCGGCGCATCGCGGGCCTGCCCCTCGAACTCGTCCTCGGCTGGGCCGAGTTCGCGGGACTGCGCATCACCGTGGAACCCGGCGTGTTCGTCCCCCGCCGCCGCACCGAGTTCCTCGTCGAGACGGCCCTCGCCACCGTCCGGGGCGCCTCGGTCGTCGTCGACCTCTGCTGCGGCTCCGGTGCGGTGGGCGCCGCCCTGGCCGCCTCGCTCGAAGCGGCCGAACTCCACGCCGCCGACATCGACCCGACGGCGGTCCGCTGCGCCCGCCGCAACATCGCCCCGCACGACGGCCACGCCCACGAGGGAGACCTCTTCGCGGCGCTGCCCGCCCTCCTGCGGGGCCGCGTCGACATCCTCGCGGCGAACGTCCCCTACGTCCCGACCGGCGAGGTCCCGCTCCTGCCGAGCGAGGCCCGCGACCACGAACCCCTCGTCGCCCTGGACGGCGGCAGGGACGGCCTCGACGTCCTGCGCAGGGTCGCCGCCGAGGCCTCCGAATGGCTCGCCCCGGGCGGTTGTCTGCTCGTCGAGACGAGCGAACGCCAGGCACCGCTCGCCCTCGACACCTTCCAACGCTCCGGCCTCACCGCACGCACGGCCGTCTCGGAGGAGATGCACGCCCATGTGGTCCTCGGCACCAGACCCTGACCCACCGAAGCGCTCACCCAAGGCTCGCCACGTCCTGATGTGGCCTTGCCCTCAACCATTGTGCAACTAGTTGCATAAACCGTGTGGCGTCGTCTACAACCTTGATGACGACGCCACGCACGGAGGGCCCCATGAGCCGTTACCCGCACCTGCTGAGCCCGCTCGACCTGGGCTTCACCACGCTCCCCAACCGCGTGCTCATGGGCTCCATGCACGTGGGCCTGGAGGAGGCCGAGCGCGGCTTCGAGCGCATGGCGGAGTTCTACGCGGCCCGAGCACGCGGGGGAGTGGGCCTCATCGTCACCGGCGGCATCGCGCCCAACGAGGCCGGACGTCCGTACGAGGGCGGTGCCAAGCTCACCACCGACGCCGAGGCCGAGAAACACCGGGAGATCACCGACGCCGTGCACCGCGAGGGCGGCCGGATCGCGATGCAGATCCTGCACTTCGGGCGGTACGCCTACCACCGCGACCTGGTCGCGCCCAGCGCCCTCCAGGCCCCGATCAGCCCCTACGTCCCGCACGCGCTCACCGACGCCGAGGTCGAGCAGACGATCGACGACTACGCGCGGGCTGCCCGCCTGGCCCGGCAGGCCGGGTACGACGGCGTCGAGATCATGGGCTCCGAGGGCTATCTGATCAACGAGTTCATCGCCGCCGGGACCAACCACCGTGACGACCGCTGGGGCGGCTCGTACGAGAACCGGACGCGTTTCCCCGTCGAGATCGTGCGCCGGGTGCGCGAGGCGGTCGGGGAGGACTTCATCGTCGTCTACCGGCTGTCGATGCTCGACCTCGTGCCCGGTGGCTCCAGCTTCGACGAGGTGGTCACGCTGGCCAAGGCCGTCGAGGCGGCCGGGGCGACCATCATCAACACCGGTATCGGCTGGCACGAGGCCCGCATCCCCACCATCGCGACCTCGGTTCCGCGCGGCGCGTACTCCTGGGTGACCCGCAGGCTCATGGGCGCGGTGTCGGTGCCGCTCGTGACGACCAACCGCATCAACACCCCTGAAGTGGCCGAGGAGTTGCTCGCCGACGGCCACGCCGACATGGTGTCCATGGCCCGTCCGATGCTCGCCGACCCGGACTTCGTCAACAAGGCCCGTGAGGGCCGCTCCGATGCCATCAACACCTGCATCGGCTGCAACCAGGCCTGCCTCGACCACGTCTTCAGCGGCGAGATCACCTCCTGCCTGGTCAACCCGCGCGCCTGCCACGAGACGGAACTCGTCCTCTCCCCGACCCGGCTGCGTAAACGTGTCGCGGTCGTCGGCGCGGGCCCGGCCGGGCTCGCCTGTGCCGTGAGCGCGGCCGAACGCGGCCACGAGGTCACGCTGTTCGACGCCGCGAGCGAGGTCGGCGGCCAGCTCAACGTGGCCCGCAAGGTCCCGGGCAAGCAGGAGTTCGACGAGACCCTGCGCTACTTCCGCCACCAGCTCGACGCGCACGGCGTCGACGTACGCCTGGACACCCGCGTCGAGGCCGACGACCTCACGGCCTACGACGAGGTCGTCGTCGCCACCGGTGTCACCCCCCGCATCCCCGAACTCCCCGGCGTCGACCACCCCAAGGTCCTGGGCTACCTGGACGTCCTGCGCGACGGAGCCCCCGTGGGCGACCGTGTCGCCATCCTCGGTGCGGGCGGCATCGGCTTCGACGTCGCCGAGTTCCTGACCGACGGCGGGGAGAAGACCAGCGAGGACCCGGCCGCGTACTTCCGCCAGTGGGGCGTCGACATGGACTATCGCGCCCCCGGCGGCCTCGCCGCCCCCGAGCGCCCCGCCCCGCCGCGCTCGGTCCACCTCCTCCAGCGCAAGACCTCCAAGGTCGGCGCCGGACTCGGCAGGACCACCGGCTGGATCCACCGCACCGAGCTCAAGCACCGCGGTGTCACCATGGTGCCCGGCGTGCAGTACGACCTGATCGACGACGCCGGACTGCACGTCACCGTCGACGGGGTCCGCCGGGTGCTGGAGGTCGACACGGTCGTCCTCTGTACGGGGCAGGACCCGCGCCGCGGCCTGTACGACGAGCTGATCGCCGCCGGGCGGTCCGCGCACCTCATCGGCGGCGCCGACGTGGCGGCCGAACTGGACGCCAAGCGGGCGATCAAACAGGGGACGGAGGTGGCGGCGGCGCTGTAGGAGGCCTGGCCACGGGGTGCGTGCGGCTGTCGTGATCTCCGGGCCTTCCTAGGATGAGCCCATGTCACTCCCGCACGCGATCCTCACCGCCCTGCTCGAAAAGCCGTCGTCGGGCCTTGAGCTGACCCGGCGGTTCGACAGGTCGATCGGCTACTTCTGGTCGGCGACGCACCAGCAGATCTATCGCGAGCTGGGGAAACTGGAGGGCGAGGGCTTCATCAGGGCCCTGCCCTCCGAGCGGCCCGCCCGGGGGCAGAAGAAGAGCTACGAGGTCCTGCCGGCCGGGCGCGAGGAACTGGCCCGCTGGACCTCCGCACCCCAGGACCCCAAGCCGTGGCGCGACGCGCTCTTCGTGCGGCTGCGCGCCGCCGCCGTCGTCGGCACGACCGGCCTGGAGGACGACCTGCGGCGCCATCTCGCTCTGCATCGGCGGCAGTTGGCGGAGTACGAGAAGATCGAGGAGCGGGACTTCGGGCCCGGCCGGGAGACGGCCCAGGACCGGCTTCAGCATCTGATCCTGCGGGCGGGCATCGACCTGCAGACGTTCTGGACCCAGTGGCTGACGAAAGCCCTGGAGGAGTTCGGGACGCTGCCGGAGAACACCGGTGGCGGTGCGCAGAGCACGGGGAGCGAGTAGGCGGCCGTCCGCGTCACGGGGCGACCGCGCACCCGGGGCTCACAGCCGGTGGGGCTTCGCGCGGCGGCGCAGGTACCAGACGGCCGCCCCCGTGCCCACGGCCACCAGCGCTCCGCCGCCCACGAGGGTGACGGTGCCGTACTCCCGGGTGGCGCCGCCGACCCCGCCCATCACGCCCCGTGCCGGCGAGGCCGTCGTGGAGATGGCGGGGGTGGAGGCGGTGACGATGACGGACTGGGTGCCCGCCGTGGTCCCGTCCTTGCACACCGCGATCACGGTGTACGTACCCGGGCCCACGTTCGCCCAGGAGGCGGCCTGGGTGGTGCTCGTGCCGGTGAGGGTCGCCTGACGCCCCTGGGAGAAGTTCGCCTGCCCGCTGGAGAGCAGCGAGGCGGTACCGAACGTGCCGTTGGTGCTGGTGGGGCAGTCGTTGGTGGTGACGGCGACCACGGATCCCGTGGTGCTCACCGAGATCCCCGTGGGGGCGGCGGCGGCCGACGGCGCGGCCAGGGCGATCGGCAGCACGGCGGCGGCCGCGGTCGGGCCGAAGCGGAGGAGTAGCTGAGACGTACGCATGGTCTGCCCTCCAGCGGCACGGTGGCGGCACGTCCCGTGCACCGCCGAGGATCGGGAGACCCGTGCTGCCTCAGGGTGAGCCAACGTGCCGTTCGTCCCGACCGCATGCGGACGGGGACCGGGCAGGTGACGGACTGCGCCGTGCGGGGGAACCGGCTCGCCCGGCGGCGCTCGACCCGGCTCACCCGCCCGCCGTGGCCTTCCGGCTCACTCGCCCGTGGTCACGGTCCGTGCCGCGGAGAAGCCGCCCCAGGTCCCGTCCGGGAGCTTCGCGCGGATCCGCACCCGGTGCGGCACCCCGGACTCCCGGCCCACGTAGAAGCTGTAGGAGGCCCGGTCCCGGGGCGGGGTCCCGCCCCAGACGAGCGAGGTCGCCCGCCGCCCGTCGAGCTGGATCTCGTACTCCGTGATCACACCGTCGACACGCGGCGGCAGCCACGACAGGTCGATGGAGTAAGCCCCGTCGGTCCGGCGGGTGCCGGCGCGGAACCCGGTGGGCGCGGTGCCCCGCCCGGCGTCCGCCCCCGGCTCGGTGGTGAGCCGTACCGCCCGGCTCGCGGGCGAGACGTTGTCCGCCGCGTCCCTCGCCCGCACGGTGAAGGAGTACCGGGTGCCGGGCCGCAGCCCCGTGACCACGGCCGTCGTCTGTTCCCCGCCCACGCTGTGGATCTTCGAGTCGCCCTGCAGGATGTCGTACGACACCACGTCCCGGTCGTCCGTCGACCGCCTCCAGGACAACTGTGCCGCCTTGCTCCCGACCACCTTCCCGCCGAGGCGCCCCGGGCGGGTCGGGGCCCGGCGGTCCGACGCCCCGGCGGCGGGCGTCGTGGCCCGGACCTCCGCGCTGGGCGGCCCGAGTTCCCCGCCGACGCCGCGGGCCCGGACCGTGAACACGTAGGTGGTCGACGGTCGGAGCCGGGTGATGTCCACCATGTGCTCACCGCCCGGCACGTCCTTCACCTTCGTGCGGCCCCGGTACACCTCGTACCCGGCTGTCTCCGGCTCACCGGATGCCCGGTTCCACATGACGTGCACGCTGGTGGCGCTGCCCGCCTCCGCGGTCACGCCGGGTGGGGCCGGCGGCGGGCGGCGACCGGGGCTCTGCTGCGTCGCGCAGGCGGACGTGAGGAGCAGCGCGCCGCAGAGCAGCGACACCGGGACGAGTGCCGGCACGGGAACGCGTCGCACGATCCTGCCCCCCTCGATCGTCGAACCACGACGGGATTGGTCTGTACCTATCTCCATGTATGACACGACTGACGCGGTCACATCAAGGGGTGGGCGGGGAGTGAACGGCCGCCGCCAGAGTGCCGCGCCCGACGGCCGTGGTGGCTGCGCCAGAGTGCCGCGCCCGACGGCCGTGGTGGCTGCGACGCGGTTCACGGCTCGCCGGGCGGATACGTATGCTGGTGCTCTGACACGGCGTGAACTCGCATGTTTCCCAGGCCCGTTCGCGTCGTACGGCGCGGGCCGCTGTCGTCGCCGATCCCGCGCCGACGAGAGCGGCCGAGCGGCCGGGGCCGACTCGGGCCCGGGCCCTCGGCCGCGCACTTGTGCGACGGGCGCCGTGATCCGTCCGGCCCTCTCCCGGTGGCCGTCCTCTTTGACTCGCACCACCTTTGGGTGAGTGTCCGTCATGTCCCCCCAGGAGAGGGTTCCTCATCGTGCGTGTCCGCTCGTTGACGCTGGCCGCCGTCGGCGCCGCCCTGCTGGCCCCCGTCACCCTGCCCGCCCTGGCCCATCCGCAGCGGCCCGTGCACCGGGAGGGCGGTGTGACCGCCGCTGAACTGCTGGCCAGGGCGCGTGGCTGCGTCCGGGTGTCCGAGGGGCTGTACCGCAGCGACGCGGGCACCCCCGCCGGCATCCCGGTCTGTGGTGTCGACGGCGCGGTGTTCTGGAAGGCCGACATGGACATCGACTGCGACGGCCGGCCGAGCCCGCGCTGCAACAGGGACACCGACCCGTGGTTCCAGCCCGCCACGTCGTTCCTGCAGTCCGACGGCCGGTACCTCCGCTCCGAGAGCCTGCCGTTCATCGTCGTCCCCGTCGCGAGCCGTGTCTGGGACTACCGGGTCCACGGCATCAAGGGCGGTTCGGTCGCCGCCGTCGTGTACAAGGACCGGGTCCAGTACGCCGTCGTCGGCGACACCGGACCCCAGAACATCATCGGCGAGGCCTCGTACGCCACGGCCGAGGCCCTCGGAATCCGCCCCGACCCGCGCAAGGGCGGTACGGCCTCCGGTGTCACCTACATCGTCTTCGAGGACTCCAGGGTGACCCCGATCGAGGACCACGGGGCGGCGGTGGAACTGGGGGAGGAGCTGGCGCGGAGATGGGTGGGAGGGGTGGCGATGGGCAGAGGGGCGACGATGCGTGGCGGGGCGGCGGGCTGACCCCACGGGTTCGGGGCCTGTCGCCGATCGGGCGACAGGCCCCGAACCGTGTGCCGGGCTTCTTGGAGGATCACTCCTTGCGGTACGTGTACGCCTCCGAAGCCGCGGCGGCCACCGCCGCGAGGTCCGCGCCCGTCGAGGCCGTGACGACCGCGGCGACGGCGCCCTCGACGAACGGGGCGTCGATCAGGCGGGTGTCCGCGGGGAGTTCGTCGCCCTCGGCGAGGAGGGCCTTCACGGTGAGGACCGCGCTGCCCAGATCGGCGAGGACCGCGACGCCGGCGCCGCGGTCGACGGAGGCCGCCGCGGCGGAGATCAGCTCGGCGCTGGTGCCCAGGCCGCCGTCCTCGGTGCCGCC
>NZ_LRTR01000573.1 GCF_001550375.1 Streptomyces europaeiscabiei
CCCGGCCACACCGGCCGCATCCGGCGGCGCCGTCGCCGTGGCGCGCGGCGAGAGGGCCGAGGACCCCGTCGTGATCGTCGGGATGGCCTGCCGCTTCCCCGGCGACGCCGACACCCCCGAGCGGTTCTGGCGGCTCCTGGCCGACGGCACCGACGCGATGGGCCCCTTCCCGCAGGACCGCGACTGGGACCTGGACGCCCTGTACGACCCCGAGCCCGGCAAGGCCGGCCGTACCTCCACCCTCGTCGGCGGATTCCTCGACGGCTTCGCCGACTTCGACCCCGGTGTCTTCACCATCTCGCCACGCGAGGCACTGGCCATGGATCCGCAGCAGCGTCTGCTGCTGGAGATGGCCTGGGAGACGTTCGAGCGGGCGGGCATCGACCCGCGTGCGCTGCGCGGCAGCCGCACCGGCGTCTTCGCCGGCACCAACGGGCAGGACTACACCGGCATGCTCGCCGCCTCCGGCGAGGACTTCGAGGGCTACATGCTGACCGGCAACGCCGCCAGCGTCGTCTCCGGCCGGTTGTCGTACACCTTCGGTCTGGAAGGCCCGGCGGTCACCGTCGACACGGCCTGCTCCTCCTCCCTGGTGGCCCTCCACCTGGCCGCGCAGTCACTGCGCAGCGGCGAGTGCGACATGGCGCTCGCCGGCGGTGTGACGGTGATGTCCACCCCCGGTCTGTTCGTGGACTTCAGTCGTCAGCGGGGTCTTGCGGCGGACGGTCGGTGCAAGGCGTTCGCTGATGCGGCGGACGGGACGGGGTTCTCGGAGGGTGGTGGTCTGCTGCTGGTGGAGCGGTTGTCGGACGCGCGGCGTCTTGGGCATCCGGTGCTGGCGGTGGTGCGTGGTTCGGCGGTGAATCAGGACGGTGCGTCGAACGGGTTGAGTGCGCCGAACGGTCCGGCTCAGCAGCGGGTGATCCGTGCGGCTCTGGTGGATGCGGGTGTGTCGGCGTCCGAGGTGGATGTGGTGGAGGCGCACGGTACGGGTACGACGCTGGGTGATCCGATCGAGGCGCAGGCGTTGTTGGCGACGTACGGCCGGGAGCGGGCCGAGGGGCAGCCGTTGTGGCTGGGCTCGGTGAAGTCGAATGTGGGTCATACGCAGGCGGGCGCCGGTGTCGCTGGTGTGATGAAGATGGTGCTGGCGATGCGGCATGGGGTGTTGCCGGCGACGTTGCATGTGGATGCGCCGTCGTCGCATGTGGACTGGTCGTCGGGTGGGGTGGAGTTGCTGACGCGGGCGCGTGAGTGGCCGGAGTTGGTGGAGCGTCCGCGTCGTGCGGGTGTGTCGTCGTTCGGTATCAGTGGGACGAACGCGCATGTGGTGCTGGAGGCCGTTCCCGAGGAGCCGGTGGCCGAGGAGCCGGTGGCCGAGCAGTGGGTGACCGGCGAGCCGGTGGCCGAGCAGTCGGTGGCGCAGGAGTCGCGCGGGGTGCGGGGTGGTGTTCCGGTGCCGTGGGTGGTCAGTGCCCGCAGCCGGGACGCCCTGCGCGCCCAGGCCGCACAACTCCTCGACCATGTGACTGGGCACCCCGGTGTTCCGCTCGCCGACACCGCCCTGGCCCTGGCGACCACCCGTACCCCGTTCCCCCACCGGGCCGTCCTCGTCGGCGCCGACCGGGACGGACTCGCCGCCCAACTGCGGGCTCTGGCCGACGGAGTGCCGCTGCCCGGCACGGTCACCGGCACCGCCCGCACCGGCGGCAGGACCGCGTTCCTGTTCACCGGGCAGGGCGCCCAGCGGCCCGGGATGGGCCGCGAACTGCACGCGGCCCACCCGGTGTTCGCCGAAACCTTCGAGGCCGTGTGCGAGCGCGTCCCCGGACTGCGCACGGTGGTCCTCGGCGACGACGCCGAGCGGCTGAACCGCACCGAGCACGCCCAGCCCGCCCTCTTCGCCTTCGAGGTCGCCCTCTACCGCCTGCTGGAATCCTGGGGCGTACGGCCCGACTTCGTCGCCGGGCACTCCGTCGGCGAGATCGCCGCCGCCCACATCGCCGGCGTGTTCTCCCTGGACGACGCCTGCGCCCTCGTCGCCGCCCGCGGCCGACTGATGCAGGCTCTTCCGGCCGGCGGCGCGATGGCGTCGGTCTCGGCCACCGAGGAGGAGGTGCTGCCGCTGCTCGCCGGACGCGAGCACGAACTCGGTATCGCCGCCCTCAACGGGCCCG
>NZ_LRTR01000574.1 GCF_001550375.1 Streptomyces europaeiscabiei
CGGCGGCAGCGGCCCCGGGCGCACTGCGCGACCGGCTGCTCGCACTGCCCGAGGAGGAGCGGCACGCGTCGGTGCTGGAGGTGGTGCGGCGCGAGGTCGCCGTCGTCCTGGGCATGGCGGACGCCGCGAGTGTCGGCGCCCAGCAGGTGCTGAAGGATCTCGGCATCGACTCGGTGATGGCGGTCGAGCTGCGCCGCCGTCTGTCGGCCGAGACCGGGGTGTCGCTGCCGGCGACCCTCGCCTTCGACTACCCCACCCCCACCGCCATCGCCGGGCTCCTGCTCGACAAGCTCGCACTCGGCGGCGCCGGTTCGAGGGCCTCGGCACCTCGCCTGACGAAGAACCAGATCGACGCACTCGTGGAACTGCTGCGCTCCGCGACCCCGGAACAGCTTGCGACGCAAGGCCTCGCGGCCAGCTTCGTCGACCTGCACGCGGCGCTGTCGAAGACGGCCGCCGCCGAGCCCGGCGAACCCGAGATGGACGCCGCGGACGTCGCGGACAGCAGTCAAGAAGACCTCCTCGATTTCCTGGACCGCAAGTTTGGAGTGGGCAAGTGAGCGCTACCGACGTGCAGAAGCTCGAGACCTATCTGCGACGTACGACGAACGCGCTGCTGCAGGCCGAGAACGACCTCGCCTCGGAGCGCGCTGCGAAGACGGAGCCGATCGCGGTGGTGTCGATGGCCTGCCGCCTGCCCGGCGGTATCGGCACCCCCGAGGACTACTGGCAGCTGCTGGTCAGCGGATCCGACGCCATCAGCGGCCTGCCCAAGCGGTGGGACAGCCTGGGCCTGTACGACCCGGACCCCGAGGCCATGGGCAAGTCCTATGCCCGTGAGGGCGGGTTCCTCGACGACATCGAGGGCTTCGACGCCGAGTTCTTCGGGATCACCCCGCGTGAGGCGCAGTCGATGGACCCGCAGCAGCGGATCGTCCTGGAGACCGTCTGGGAGGCCCTCGAACGGGCGGGTGTCCGCCCCGACGCCCTCAACGAGTCACGCACCGGCGTCTACCTGGGCACCATGGGCTCCGACTACGGGAACCTGTACAACCACGACCTGGGCGGGCTCGACGGCTACCTGAGCACCGGCAACGCGAGCAGTGTGCTGTCGGGCCGGGTGTCGTACACGCTCGGTCTGCAGGGTCCGGCCCTGACCGTGGACACGGCGTGCTCGTCGTCGCTGGTCGCCACCCATCTCGGCGTGACCGCCCTGCGCAACGGCGAATGCGACACCGCCCTGGTCGGCGGCGTCACCGTCATGTCGACACCGGCTACATTCGTGGAGTTCAGCCGCCTCAAGGGTCTCTCGGCCGACGGCCGTTGCAGGAGCTTCTCCGCCGACGCCGACGGCGCCGGCTGGGCCGAGGGCGCAGGCATCCTCCTCCTCAAGCGCCTCTCCGACGCCGAGCGCGACGGCGACCGGGTGCTGGCGGTCATCCGCGGCAGCGCCGTCAACCAGGACGGCCGCAGCCAGGGCCTGACCGCCCCCAACGGCCCCTCCCAGCAGCGCGTCGTCCAGGACGCACTCACAGCCGCCCGCCTCTCCCCCGACGACATCGACGCCATCGAGGCCCACGGCACCGGCACCAGCCTCGGCGACCCCATCGAAGCCGGCGCCCTCGCCGCAGTCTTCGGACCCACCCGCGCCCAGGATCACCCCCTCTACCTGGGCTCGTCCAAGTCCAACATCGGCCACGCACAAGCAGCCGCCGGCGTCGCGGGCGTCATCAAGATGATCCTCGCCCTCCAGCACGACACCCTCCCCAAGACCCTCCACGCAGACCGGCCCAGCCCCCACATCGAATGGGACGATGCCGGCCTGGAGCTGCTCCAGGAGGCCCGTCCGTGGGAGCGCGGCGAGCGGGTACGCCGCGCGGGCATCTCGTCCTTCGGTCTCAGCGGCACCAACGCACACGTGATTCTGGAGGAGGCACCCGCCGTCGAAGCGGCCGAGACGGAGGGCACGGACACACCGCACCTGCCGGTGCCCATCCTCCTGTCGGGCCGCAGCGAGGCGGCCCTGCGTGCCCAGGCGCAGCGGTGGGCGGACTGGCTGGAGACCCAGTCCACCGTGTCGCTGACGGATGTGGCCGCCACGGCCGCGCTGCACCGCACCCACTTCGACACCCGCGCCGCCGTCCTCGCCGCATCAACCCACGAGGCCACGGCTGGACTCCGCGCCATCGCCGAGGGCCGGCCCCACGAGCAGGTCGTGACCGGCACGGCCCAGCCGCGCGGCAAGACCGTCTTCGTCTACCCCGGACAGGGCAGCCAGTGGATCGGCATGGGCCGCGACCTGCTCACCCAGTCACCCGTCTTCGCCGAGACGATCGACGCCTGCGACGCGGCCCTGAAGCCCTTCACCGGCTGGTCGGTACGCGAGGTCCTCACCGGTGACGGCGGCGAGCACCCGCCCCACGACCGGGTCGACGTCATCCAGCCCGCCCTCTTCGCCATGGGCGTGGCCCTCTCCGCCCTATGGCGCTCCCACGGCATCCACCCCGACGCCGTCATCGGCCACTCCCAGGGCGAAGTCGTCGCCGCCGTCACCGCCGGCGCCCTCACCCTGGACCAGGGCGCCCAGATCGTCGCCCAACGCTCCCAGGCAGTCCTGGCCTGCTCCGGCCAAGGCGGCATGGCCCTCATCGAACGCCCCCAAGCCGAAGTCGAACAGTTCATCGCCCCCTACGGCCAAACCCTCTCCATCGCCGCCATCAACACCTCAACCTCAACCGTCATCTCCGGCGAAGCCAACGCCATCACCCAGATCGTCACCCGCCTCACCGAAGACGGCGTCTACGCCCGCAAGATCAACGTCGACTACGCCTCCCACCACGCCCACATGGACCCCCTCCTGCCCAACCTCGCCGCAGGCTTCACCAACATCACCCCCACCCAGACCAACACCGCCTTCTACTCCACCGTCACCGGACAACCCACCCCCGGCACCCAACTCGACGGACCGTACTGGTGCCGCAACCTGCGCGACACCGTCCGCTTCGACCAAGCCCTCACCCACCTCCTCACCGACCACCACACCACCTACATCGAAATCAGCGCCCACCCCGTACTGACGATGCCCCTCACCAACGCCGCCACCGAACACAACGGCATCGTCGTCGGCACCCTCACCCGCAACCACGGCACCCTGACACAACTCCTGCACAACCTCAGCCTCCTCCACGTCCAGGGCCACACCACCAACTGGACCAAGACCCTCCCCACCCCCACCAGCCAGATCACCCCCCTGCCCACCTATCCCTTCCAACACGAACACTTCTGGACCGACCCCACCCACACCCCCCAGGACACCACCTCACTCGGACTGCACGCCTCCACCCACCCCTGGCTCGGAGCCGCCACCACCCTCGCCAACGGCGAAGGCCACCTCCTCACCGGACGCCTCTCCCCCACCCAGCACCCCTGGCTCCACGACCACACCGTCTACAACACCCCCCTCCTCCCCGGCACCGGACTCCTCGAACTGGCCTGGACCGCAGCCACCGAAACCGGAGCCACCCGCGTCGAGGAACTCACCCTCGCCGAACCCCTCGTCCTGCCCGAACCCGGCGACAACAGCGCCCACATACGACTCCAGGTCACCGTCGGCGCGCCGGACGAATCGGGCCGGCGCGAGGTGGCCGTCTACAGCCAGCAGGAAGACGGTCAGGAAACCTGGACGTGCCACGCCACCGGTGTCCTAGGGGGCGCTTCGGACGAGGACGGCGCGGACGCCGCCGTTTCCGGGTCGATGACCGCGCTCGCGCAGTGGCCGGTGCCCGGAGCGGAGCGGGTGGAACTGGACGGTCTGTACGACCGGCTGGCGGGGCAGGGCCTCGGATACGGGCCCGCCTTCCAGGGCCTGCGGGAGCTGTGGTGCAAGGACGGCGTCGGGTACGGCCTCGTCCGCCTTCCCGAGGAGGTCGGTCCGGGCGAGTTCGGCGTGCACCCGGCGCTGCTCGACGCCGCCCTGCACACCCTCGCCGCGCTGCGCAGCACCGAAGAGGCCGTGATCCTGCCCTTCGAGTGGAGCGACGCCGAGCTGCGTTCGACCGGGCCCGGCGAACTGCGGGTCCGGGTGGAGCTGGACGAGGCGCAGACGTCGGCGCGGGTGCTCGCCGCCGATCCGGCCGGGAACGTGGTGGTGTCGGGGACGCTGGCGCTGCGCGAGGCGACGCGCGAGCAGATTCGCGGCAGCCGGTCCGCCCGGCATCTGTACCGGGTCGCGTTCACGCCGGCCCGTGCTCTGCGTGAAGTGCCGCACGAGGACCTGTGGGTGCTCGGCGGGTCGGGCGATCTCGCCCGCGCGCTGGGCGCCGAGGCCGTAGCGGACCTGGCGGCCGCACTCGCCGGGCTCGGCGAGGACGA
>NZ_LRTR01000575.1 GCF_001550375.1 Streptomyces europaeiscabiei
CCGGTGCTGCGGGGGCTGGCCGGGACGGTGGTACGCCGTACCGCCGCGTCTGCTCCGGCCGGCGCCGCGGGTTCGGCGCTGCTGGACCGGCTCGCCGGACTCGCCCGGAAGGAGGCGACGGCCGTGCTGGCGGATCTGGTCCGCTCGCACGCGACGGCCGTGCTCGGCGCGCAGTCCGCGGCGGCGGTCGAGGAGAACCGGGCGTTCAAGGACGTCGGCTTCGACTCACTGACCTCGGTGGAGCTGCGCAACCGGCTGGCGGCGGCGACGGGCCTGACGCTGCCGTCGACGCTCGTCTTCGACCACCCGACGCCCGCCGTGCTCGCCGCTCACCTGTACACCGAGGTGACCGGCGTGCGGTCCCGGGCCGCCGCCCCGGTGGTGGCCGCCGTCGCGGACGACAGCGACCCGGTCGTGATCGTCGGCATGGCCTGCCGGTACCCGGGTGGCATCACCGACCCGGACGGCCTGTGGAACCTGGTCGCCGAGGGCCGTGACGCCATCGGCGGCATGCCCGAGGACCGCGGCTGGGACCTGGAGAACCTCTACGACCCGGACCCGGCCAACCCGGGCACCTCGTACACGCGTGAGGGCGGTTTCCTGTACGGCGCCGCGGAGTTCGACCCGGCGTTCTTCGGGATCAGCCCGCGTGAGGCGCTGGCGATGGACCCGCAGCAGCGTCTGCTGCTGGAGACGGCGTGGGAGACCCTGGAGCAGAGCGGGATCGACCCGGCGTCCCTGCGGGGCAGCCGTACCGGCGTGTTCGTCGGCAGCATCAGCCAGGACTACGTGTCCGGGGTGGCGAAGGCGTCGGACGAGGTGCAGGGCCATCTGATGACGGGCAACACCAGCAGCGTCGTCTCCGGCCGGGTGTCGTACAGCCTCGGTTTCGAGGGCCCGGCGGTGACGGTGGACACGGCGTGCTCGTCGTCGCTGGTCGCCCTGCATCTGGCGGCGCAGGCGGTGCGCTCCGGCGAGTGCTCGCTGGCGCTCGCCGGCGGTGTGACGGTGATGGCGACGCCGGCCACGTTCATCGGGTTCTCCCGGCAGCGTGGCCTCGCGCCGGACGCGCGCTGCAAGGCGTTCGCGGACACGGCCGACGGCACCGGGTTCTCCGAGGGCGTGGGCATGCTGCTCGTGGAACGGCTGTCGGACGCCCGTCGGCTCGGGCACGACGTGCTCGCGGTGGTGCGGGGTTCGGCGGTCAACCAGGACGGCGCGTCCAACGGTCTGACCGCTCCGAACGGGCCCTCGCAGCAGCGGGTCATCCAGCAGGCCCTGGCGGGCGCCGGGCTGACGCCGCGTGACGTGGACGTCGTCGAGGCGCACGGCACCGGCACCCGGCTCGGTGATCCGATCGAGGCGCAGGCGCTGCTGGCCACCTACGGCCAGGACCGGCCGGAGGACCGGCCGCTGTACCTGGGTTCGATCAAGTCCAACATCGGTCACACGCAGGCGGCGGCCGGTGTCGCGGGTGTCATCAAGATGGTGCAGGCCATGCGGCACGGCATGCTGCCGAAGACCCTGCACGTCGAGCGGCCCACGACGGAGGTCGACTGGTCGGCGGGGCAGGTGGCCCTGCTGACGGAGGCCAGGCAGTGGTCGGACACCGAGCGTGCGCGGCGCGCCGCGGTGTCGTCGTTCGGGATCAGCGGTACGAACGCGCACGTGGTGCTGGAGCAGGCTCCGGCGGCGGAGGAGTCACCGGCTGAGCCGGGGACGCCGCTTCCGGTGATCCCGTGGACGGTGTCGGGCAGGACCGCGGCCGCGCTGCGTGACCAGGCAGCCCGCCTGGCCGCCCACGTCCGCGCCCACCCCACCACCGACCCCCACGACACCGCCCTGGCCCTGGCCACCACCCGCACCCACTTC
>NZ_LRTR01000576.1 GCF_001550375.1 Streptomyces europaeiscabiei
GTGCCAGCACGCCGCGGCGGTGCTCGGGCACGCCGGTGCCCAGGCGGTCCGGGACGACTCGGTGTTCAAGGTGCTCGGGTTCGACTCGCTGACGGCGGTCGACCTGCGCAACCGGCTGAGCGTGGTCACGGGCCTGAATCTGCCCGCCACCCTGGTCTTCGACTATCCGACGCCGCAGGTCCTCGCCCGGCACCTGGCCGAGGAGCTCCTCGGTGGCCGTGCCGAGGCGCCGGCCGCGGTGCCGGCGGCGGTCGCGGACGACGACGACCCGGTCGTGATCGTCGGCATGGCCTGTCGCTACCCGGGCGGCATCACCGACCCGGACGGCCTGTGGGACCTGGTCGCCGAGGGCCGCGACGGCATCGCCGCGTTCCCCACGGACCGGGGATGGGCGGCCGGCGACGGCGCCGACTACACCCGTCAGGGCGGGTTCCTGGCGGGGGCCGCGGAGTTCGACCCGGCGTTCTTCGGGATCAGCGCGCGTGAGGCGCTGGCGATGGACCCGCAGCAGCGTCTGCTGCTGGAGACGACCTGGGAGACCCTGGAGCGGGCCGGGATCGAGCCGGGCGCGCTGCGCGGCACGTCCGTCGGCGTGTTCGTCGGCGGTGCGTCGACGGGCTACGGCACGGAGGCGGACCTGGCGCGTGCCGGTGTCGAGGGGCACATGATGACCGGCGTCTCCAGCAGTGTGATGTCCGGTCGCCTCGCCTACGTCTTCGGGCTGGAGGGCCCGGCGGTGACGGTGGACACGGCGTGCTCGTCGTCCCTGGTCGCGCTGCATCTGGCGGCGCAGGCGGTGCGCTCCGGCGAGTGCTCGCTGGCGCTCGTGGGCGGTGTGCAGGTGATGGTGACGCCGTCGGTGTTCGACGAGTTCGACAAGCAGAAGGGGCTGGCGCCGAATGCCCGTTGCAAGCCGTACGCGGACGCCGCCGACGGCACCGGGTTCTCCGAGGGCGTCGGCATGCTGCTCGTGGAACGCCTGTCGCAGGCGCGGGCCCAGGGGCATCCCGTGCTCGCCGTGGTGCGGGGCACGGCCGTCAACTCCGACGGCGCGTCCAACGGCCTGACCGCCCCCAACGGGCCCTCGCAGCAGCGGGTCATCCGGCGGGCCCTCGCGGGTGCCGGGCTCACGCCGGGCGATGTGGACGTCGTCGAGGGCCATGGGACGGGCACCCGGCTGGGTGACCCGATCGAGGCGCAGGCACTGCTCGCCACCTACGGCCGGGACCGGCCGGAGGACCGGCCGCTGTACCTGGGTTCCATCAAGTCCAACATCGGTCACACGCAGTCGGCCGCCGGTGTCGCGGGCATCATCAAGATGGTGCAGGCCATGCGGCACGGGGTGCTGCCGAAGACCCTGCACGTCGACCGGCCGACCTCGCACGTCGACTGGTCGTCGGGCGCGATCCGGCTGCTCACCGAGGCGCTGCCGTGGGAGAGCGCGGACCGTCCGCGGCGGGCCGCGGTGTCCTCGTTCGGGGTGAGCGGCACCAACGCGCACGTGCTGCTCGAACAGGCACCGCCCGCGCCCGCGCCCGCCCCGGAGACGGCGGCCCCGTGCGGCGTC
>NZ_LRTR01000577.1 GCF_001550375.1 Streptomyces europaeiscabiei
TCGCCGAGGTCCGCGCGCAGGCCGCCGCCGTCCTCGGGCACGCCGACCCCGACGCCGTCCCCGACGGGCGTGCCTTCCGGGACCTCGGCTTCGACTCACTGACCGCGGTCGAACTGCGCAACCGGTTCGCCGAGGCCACCGGGCTGCGCCTGCCCGTCACCCTCGCCTTCGACCACCCCTCCGCGAACGCCCTCGCCGCCCATCTGGACCGAGAGCTGTTCGCCGCCGACGCGACCGCCGAACCCCTGCCGCAGCTACCGACGGCCGCCGTCGACGACGACCCCGTCGTCATCGTCGGCATGAGCTGCCGCTTCCCCGGCGACGTCACCTCCCCGGAAGACCTGTGGCGACTGGTCGCCGAAGGCACCGACGCCATCACCCCCTTCCCCGCCGACCGCGGCTGGAACGTCGACCACCTCTACGACCCCGACCCCGACCGCACCGGCCACTCGTACACCCGGCACGGCGGATTCCTGCACGACGCGGCCGAGTTCGATCCCGCGTTCTTCGGAATCGCGCCCCGCGAGGCCGTCGCCATCGACCCGCAGCACCGGCTGCTCCTCGAGACCTCCTGGGAAGCGTTCGAACGCGCCGGGATCGAACCCGACCGGATGCGCGGCGCCCGGGCGGGCGTGTTCATCGGCTCCAACTACAACGACTACGGCAGCCGCGCCCGCCGCGCCCCCGAGGGACTGGAGGGCTACCTCGCCACCGGCAGCGCCGGCAGCGTCGCCTCCGGCCGCATCGCCTACACCTTCGGCCTGGAAGGCCCGGCCGTCACCGTCGACACCGCCTGCTCCTCCTCCCTCGTCGCCCTGCACCTCGCCGCGCAGGCACTGCGGTCCGGAGAGTGCGAACTCGCCCTGGCCGGCGGCGTCACCGTGATCTCCACCCCGGACACCTTCGTCGAGTTCAGCAGGCAGCGCGCCCTGTCGCCCGACGGACGCTGCAAGCCGTTCTCCGCCGAGGCCGACGGCGCCGGCTGGGCCGAGGGCGTCGGCCTGCTCCTGCTGGAGCGCCTCTCCGACGCCCGCCGCCACGGGCATCCCGTGCTCGCCACCGTCGCCGCGACCGCCGTCAACCAGGACGGCGCCTCCAACGGCCTGACCGCGCCCAGCGGACCGGCCCAGCAGCGCGTCATCCGGCAGGCGCTGGCCTCCGCCGGGCTCTCTCCCAAGGACGTGGACGCCGTGGAGGCGCACGGCACCGGCACCACCCTCGGCGACCCCATCGAGGCCCAAGCCCTGCTCGCCGTCTACGGCCAGGACCGGCCCGCCGAACGCCCGCTGTGGCTGGGCGCGCTGAAGTCCAACATCGGCCACACCCAGGCCGCGTCCGGCGTCGCGGGCGTGATCAAGATGGTGATGGCGATGCGGCACGGCGTCCTGCCGCGCACCCTGCACGCCGACGCCCCCTCCCCGCACATCGACTGGTCCTCCGGCGCCGTACGCCTGCTGCACGAGGAGCGTGACTGGACGCCCGGTGACACCCCGCGCCGCGCGGGCGTCTCCTCCTTCGGCGTCTCCGGAACCAACGCCCACGTCATCCTCCAGGAACCGGACAGCCCCGCTCCCACGGAGCCGCGCCCGGCCGGCACCCCCTCCGGTGCCCTGGCCTGGCTGCTGTCCGCCCGCGGCACCGCCGCACTGCGCGCCCAGGCCCGGCTCCTCCTCGACCACATCGCCGCCCGCCCGCAGGCGGAGCCGGCCGACCTCGCCCTGTCCCTGGCCACCACCCGCGCCCACCACGACGACCGGGCGTCCGTCGTCGCCGACGGCACCGACGCCCTCGCCGAGGCGCTCACCGCCCTCGCCGAGGGACGCGAGAACCCGCTCCTCGTCACCGGCCGGGCCCGCGGCGGCAGGACGGCCTTCCTCTTCTCCGGTCAGGGCGCCCAGCGGGCAGCCGCCGGCCGCACCCTGTACGAGCGGTACGAGGTGTTCGCCGACGCCCTCGACGAGGTCTGTGCCCACCTCGACGCCCACCTCGACCAGCCGCTGCGGGACGTGATGTTCGCCGAGCCGGGCACCCCGCAAGCCGCCCTGCTCGACCGCACCGCCTACACCCAGGCCGCGCTCTTCGCCGTCCAAGTCGCCCTGTACCGGCTCCTGGAGAGCCTGGACGTACGGCCCGACGCGCTGCTCGGCCACTCCGTGGGCGAGATCGCCGCGGCCCATGTCGCGGGCGTCCTCACCCTGGAGGACGCCTGCCGCCTCGTCGCCGTACGCGGCACCCTGATGGGGGACCTCCCGGCGGGCGGCGCCATGGTGTCCGTCCAGGCCGGCGAGGACGAGGTGGCCCCGCTGCTCGCCGCCCACGAGGGCCGGGTCGCCGTCGCCGCACTCAACGGTCCGCTCGCCACCGTTCTGTCCGGCGACGAGGACGCCGTCCTCGCGGTCGCCGCCGAACTGGCCGCCCAGGGCCGCAAGACGCACCGCCTCAAGGTCAGCCACGCCTTCCACTCGCACCACATGGACGGCATGCTCGACACGTTCGCCGCGCACACCGCGGAGCTCGGCCACGCCACCCCCGCCGTGCCGGTGGTGTCCACCCTCACCGGACGCCCCGTCACCGCCGACGAACCCCTCGACGGCGCCTACTGGGTGCGTCAGGTCCGTGCGGGCGTCCGCTTCCGCGACGGCATCCGCGCCCTGGAGGAACAGGGCATCACCACCTATGTCGAGATCGGACCGGGTGACGTCCTCACCGCGCTCGCCGGCGACTGCGTCGAGGACGACGCCACCCTCGTGCCGACCCTGAGCCGGGACACCGAGGAGGGAGCGTCACTGGCCTCCGCCCTGGCCCGGCTGCACACCCACGGCCACCGCGTCGACTGGGACAGCTGGTTCGCCCCCACCGGAGCCCGCCGCACCGACCTGCCCACCTACCCCTTCCAGCGACGCACCTACTGGCTGGAGAGCACCGGCGCCGACACCCTCCGCACCGACCTGGAACCGGTGGGCCACCAGCTGGTGACAGCGGCCGTCCCCCTCGCCGACGGCTCCGGAGTCGTCCTGACCGGAACCGTCTCCGTCCAGGACCGGCCCTGGCTCGCCGACCACGCGCTCGCCGGCCGTGTCCTCTTCCCCGGCACCGCCTTCCTCGACCTCGCCATGGAGGCATGCGCCCACGTCGGAGCCGCCCGCATCACCGACCTCACCCTGCAGACCCCGCTGGTCCTCCCCGAGCACGCGGGCGTCCACCTCCAGGTCGCCGTCGGCGCACCCGACGGCGACGGCAACCGAGCCCTGACCGTGCACTCCCGGCCCGCCACCGGCGGCGACACCGCCCAGGACCCCTGGACCCGGCACGCCGAGGGCACCCTCGGCGACACCCCGGCAGCCGCCGCCGCCCCCCTTG
>NZ_LRTR01000578.1 GCF_001550375.1 Streptomyces europaeiscabiei
CGGCACGGACACCTGGCGGCTCGCGGTGGAGCGGCAGGGCACGCTGGAGGGGCTGCGGCTCGCGCCCTGCCCGGAGGTCACCGCCCCGCTCGCCCCGAACGAGGTGCGCCTCTCCCTGCGTGCGGCCGGCGTCAACTTCCGCGACGTCCTCACCGCGCTCGGCATGTACCCCGGTGACGCCACCGGGATCGGCCTGGAGGGCGCGGGCGTCGTCACCGAGGTCGGCGCCGACGTCACCGGCCTCGCCCCCGGCGACCGGGTGATGGGCATGTTCGCCGGAGCCTTCGGGCCCGTCGCCGTCGCCGACGCCGGCATGGTCGCGCGGATCCCGAAGGGCTGGAGCTTCGCGGAGGCCGCCACCGTCCCGATCGTGTACCTCACCGCGTACTACGCGCTGGTCGACCTCGGCGGGCTGAAGCCCGGCGAGAACGTCCTCGTGCACGCAGCGGCCGGAGGCGTCGGATCGGCCGCCGTACAGCTCGCCCGCCACCTCGGCGCCGAGGTCCACGGCACCGCGTCGCCCGCCAAGTGGGACGCGCTGCGCGCCGCGGGTCTCGACGACGACCGCCTCGCCTCCTCCCGCGACCTCGGGTTCGAGCAACGGCTGCGCGAGGCGACCGAGGGCCGCGGCTTCGACGTCGTCCTCGACTCCCTGGCCCGGGAGTTCGTGGACGCCTCGCTGCGGCTGCTGCCGCGCGGCGGCCGGTTCCTGGAGATGGGCAAGACCGACGTCCGCGACCCCGCCCGGGTCGCCGCCGACCACCCGGGCGTCGACTACCGCGCCTTCGACCTGGTCGAGGCCGGACCCGACCGGATCGGCGAGATGCTCGCCGTCCTCGTGGACCTCTTCGAACGCGGTGTCCTCAGGCCGCTGCCGATGGCCGTGTGGGACGTGCGCCGCGCACCCGAGGCGTTCCGCTTCCTCAGCCAGGCCCGGCACATCGGCAAGGTCGTCCTGACCCTGCCGGCCGCGCCGGACCCCACGGGCACCGTGCTGCTCACCGGCGGCCTCGGCGGCCTCGGCCGGATCACCGCCCGCCACCTCGTCGCCGAGCACGGCGTACGGCATCTGCTGATCGCCGGGCGGCGCGGCCCGGACACGCCGCAGGCGGCCGCACTGCGGGCCGAACTCGCCGCCCTGGGCGCCGAGGTCACCGTCGCCGCCTGCGACATCGCCGACCGCACCGCGCTCGCCTCGCTCCTCGCGGGCATCCCCGCCGACCGGCCGCTGACCGCCGTGGTGCACTCCGCCGGCGTCCTCGTGGACGGTGTGCTGTCCTCGATGTCACCCCAGCGGCTCGCCGCGGCGCTGCGCCCGAAGGCCGACGCGGTGACCGCCCTGCACGACCTCACCCGCGACCTCGACCTCGCCCGGTTCGTGGTCTTCTCCTCGGTCGCCGGAACCTTCGGCGGCGCCGGACAGGCCAACTACTCGGCCGCCAACGCGTTCCTGGACGCCTTCGCCCACCACCGGCGCGCCCAGGGCCTGCCCGCGGTGTCCCTCGCCTGGGGCACCTGGCTGCCGGACGCCGGCATGACCGGGGAGCTCAGCGACGCCGACCGCGAACGCCACGCCCGTACCGGCATGGTGCCGCTCGACGCCGGCCAGGGCATGCGCCTGCTTGACGCCGCCGCGGACTCCGACCGGGCCGCGCTGCTGCCGATGGACATCGACCCGGCCGCCCTGCGCGAACACCACGACGTCCTGCCGGTGCTGCTGCGCGGCCTGGTACGCACCCCCGCCCGACGCCGGGCGGGGACCGCCG
>NZ_LRTR01000579.1 GCF_001550375.1 Streptomyces europaeiscabiei
ATCGCGCGGCACCTGGGCGCCGAGGTCTACGGCACCGCGTCGCCCGGCAAGCACGCCGCGCTGCGCGCCGCGGGCTTCGACGGCGCGCACCTGGCGTCCTCGCGGGATCTGGACTTCGAAGGAGAGTTCCTGCGCGCCACGGACGGCGAGGGCATGGATGTCGTCCTGGACTCGCTGGCCGGTGACTTCGTGGACGCGTCGCTGCGGCTGCTGCCGCGCGGCGGCCGGTTCGTCGAGATGGGCAAGACCGACATCCGTTCGGCCGACGAGGTGGCGCGGGACCGGCCCGGTGTCTCCTACCGGGCGTTCGACCTGATCGAGGCGGGCCCGCAGCGGCTCGGCGAGATGCTCGCCGAGGTGGTGGGGCTGCTGGTGGACGGCGGGCTGGAGCAGCTGCCGGTGCGCGCACTGAGCATGCTCCAGGCACCCGAGGCGTTCCGGCTGCTGGCGCAGGCGCAGCAGATCGGCAAGATCGTGCTGACCGTGCCCCGCGCGCTCGACCCCGACGGCACGGTGCTGCTCACCGGCGCCACCGGGGCGATCGGCGCCCTGGTGGCCCGTCACCTGGTGACCCGGCACGGTGTCAGGCACCTTCTCCTGACCAGCCGCAGCGGCACGGACGCGGCCGGTGCGCCGGAGCTGCTCGCCGAACTGGCCGCGCTCGGCGCCGAGGTGAACCTGGTGGCCTGCGACACGGCCGACCGGGACAGCCTGGCGGCGCTGCTCGCCGGGGTCGACCCGGCGCACCCGCTGACTGGGGTGGTGCACTCGGCCGGTGTGCTCGACGACTGTGTGCTGGACGCCCTCACCCCCGAGCGGGTCGCCCGGGTGCTGCGGCCGAAGGTGGACGCCGCGTGGAACCTGCACGAGCTGACCCGGGACGCGGACCTCGCGGCCTTCGTGCTGTTCTCCTCGATGGCGGGCACCGTGGGCTCCGCGGGCCAGGCCAACTACGCGGCGGCCAACGTCTTCCTGGACGCCCTCGCCCAGCACCGCGCGGAGTCGGGGCTGCCCGGCCACTCGCTGGCCTGGGGCCCGTGGGATCTTCGGGACAGCAGCACGATGATGCGGGACGTCGGCGACAGCGATCTCGCCCGGATCGCCCGGACGGGTCTGGTGCTGCTGCCCGCACAGGACGGCCTGGCGCTGTTCGACGCGGCCCTCGTTTCGACCGAGGCCGCGACCGTGCCGGTGCAGTGGGACTTCCGGCAGCTGAAGGCCCGTGCCGCCGCCGGTGACCTGCCGGCGGTGCTGCGGCGTCTGGGTGGCATCGTGCGCCGTACCGCCGCGGGTGGTGCCGTAGCGGCCGGCGACTCGGCGCTGCGCGGCC
>NZ_LRTR01000058.1 GCF_001550375.1 Streptomyces europaeiscabiei
CGTACGCGGCGGCGGCGGCGACCGGGGTGGCGACCCGGGCGCCCAGTGCGGTGAGCACGTCGAGGACCCGGTCGCGCAGCCCCGTACCGTCCGCGTTCGCGGGAAACCGGGCGACGGCGGCGGGCCAGCCCGGCGGCAGGAAGGGTCCGGCGAGGTCGGTGACGACGGTGACCCGGTCGGGCAGCATCTCGGCGGGGCTGAGGAGCACGGTGTCGTGCGGATCGTGCACGGTGTCGCGCCAGGTCTCGTCGCTGACCAGTTGCAGCCCCTCCCCCGTGGCCGCCTCCATGGCCTCGTGCACCAGTTCGGGCGGGGCCACGGTGGCGGTCGGGTCGTCGGCGACGCACAGCACGAGCAGCCGGGGGTCACCGCCCTCGGCCCGGATCCTGCGCACGGTCTCCAGCAGCGCGTACGGGTCCGGCACACCACCGCACTCGGCGGGCGTGGCCACATGGAAGACGGATCTGCCCAACGCCCGCGCCTGGGGCTCCCACCAGGCGGCACACGGCCGAGGGAGCAGGACGTCGCCGCCGATCGCTGCGGTCAGCGCGAGAAGCAGGGCGGGGGCGCCGGGGGCGGCGACGGCCCTGTCCGGTGCGGTGGGCAGTCCGCGCCGGTCCCAGTAGCCGCAGGCGGCGTCCAGGAGAACGGGATCGCCACCGGGCGGTACGGCGTGGGGGCGGGTCGCGGCGGCGGCGAGCGCGGCGG
>NZ_LRTR01000580.1 GCF_001550375.1 Streptomyces europaeiscabiei
CGGGCCGGGTGTCGTACACGCTCGGTCTGCAGGGTCCGGCCCTGACCGTGGACACGGCGTGCTCGTCGTCGCTGGTCGCCCTGCACCTCGCGGTCTCTGCGCTGCGCACCCGGGAATGCGGTCTCGCCCTCGCCGGTGGTGTCACCGTCATGTCGACGCCGTCGACGTTCGTCGAGTTCAGCCGCCTCAAGGGCCTGTCGGCCGACGGCCGCTGCAAGAGTTTCTCCGCCGACGCCAACGGGGTCGGCTGGGCCGAGGGCGCGGGCATGCTGGTCCTCAAGCGCCTCTCCGACGCCGAACGCGACGGCGACCGGGTGCTGGCGGTCATCCGCGGCAGCGCCGTCAACCAGGACGGCCGCAGCCAGGGCCTGACCGCCCCCAACGGCCCCTCCCAGCAGCGCGTCGTCCAGGACGCACTCACAGCCGCCCGCCTCTCCCCCGACGACATCGACGCCATCGAGGCCCACGGCACCGGCACCAGCCTCGGCGACCCCATCGAAGCCGGCGCCCTCGCCGCAGTCTTCGGACCCACCCGGACAGCCGACCGGCCGCTGCTTCTGGGCTCGTCCAAGTCCAACATCGGCCACGCCCAGGCCGCGGCAGGCGCCATCGGCGTGATCAAGACAGTGCTGGCGTTGCAGCACGACACCCTGCCCAAGACCCTGCACGCGGACGAGCCCAGCCCGCACATCGAGTGGGAGGGCTCCGGCCTGGAGCTGCTCCAGGAGGCCCGTCCGTGGGAGCGCGGCGAGCGGACACGCCGCGCGGGCATCTCCTCGTTCGGTCTCAGCGGCACCAACGCACACGTGATTCTGGAGGAGGCGCCCGCCGTCGAGGCGGCCGAGGCCGCTGAGGCTCCGGAACTGCCGGTGCCGATCGTGGTGTCGGGCCGCAGCGAGGCGGCACTGCGGGAACAGGCCGGACGCTGGGCGGACTGGCTGGACAGCCACGACCAGGTCCCGCTGACGGATGTGGCCGCCACGGCCGCGCTGCACCGCACCCACTTCGACACCCGCGCCGCCGTCCTCGCCGCATCAACCCACGAGGCCACGGCTGGACTCCGCGCCATCGCCGAGGGCCGGCCCCACGAGCAGGTCGTGACCGGCACGGCCCAGCCGCGCGGCAAGACCGTCTTCGTCTACCCCGGACAGGGCAGCCAGTGGATCGGCATGGGCCGCGACCTGCTCACCCAGTCACCCGTCTTCGCCGAGACGATCGACGCCTGCGACGCGGCCCTGAAGCCCTTCACCGGCTGGTCGGTACGCGAGGTCCTCACCGGTGACGGCGGCGAGCACCCGCCCCACGACCGGGTCGACGTCATCCAGCCCGCCCTCTTCGCCATGGGCGTGGCCCTCTCCGCCCTATGGCGCTCCCACGGCATCCACCCCGACGCCGTCATCGGCCACTCCCAGGGCGAAGTCGTCGCCGCCGTCACCGCCGGCGCCCTCACCCTGGACCAGGGCGCCCAGATCGTCGCCCAACGCTCCCAGGCAGTCCTGGCCTGCTCCGGCCAAGGCGGCATGGCCCTCATCGAACGCCCCCAAGCCGAAGTCGAACAGTTCATCGCCCCCTACGGCCAAACCCTCTCCATCGCCGCCATCAACACCTCAACCTCAACCGTCATCTCCGGCGAAGCCGGAGCACTGGACCAACTGGTGTCCGAGCTGCAAGAGCGCAACGTCTACGCCCGCAAGATCAACGTCGACTACGCCTCCCACCACGCCCACATGGACCCCCTCCTGCCCAACCTCGCCGCAGGCTTCACCAACATCACCCCCACCCAGACCAACACCGCCTTCTACTCCACCGTCACCGGACAACCCACCCCCGGCACCCAACTCGACGGACCGTACTGGTGCCGCAACCTGCGCGACACCGTCCGCTTCGACCAAGCCCTCACCCACCTCCTCACCGACCACCACACCACCTACATCGAAATCAGCGCCCACCCCGTACTGACGATGCCCCTCACCAACGCCGCCACCGAACACAACGGCATCGTCGTCGGCACCCTCACCCGCAACCACGGCACCCTGACACAACTCCTGCACAACCTCAGCCTCCTCCACGTCCAGGGCCACACCACCAACTGGACCAAGACCCTCCCCACCCCCACCAGCCAGATCACCCCCCTACCCACCTACCCCTTCCAACACGAACACTTCTGGCCGGACGACCTCGACGGCGGTGCCGACGTGACGGCCGCGGGGCTCGGGGCGGCGGGGCATCCGCTGCTCAAGGCCGGGGT
>NZ_LRTR01000581.1 GCF_001550375.1 Streptomyces europaeiscabiei
CCAGCCGCCCGGCAGCCTCCTGGAACGCCTGGCCGGCCGGCCCGCCGCGGAACGCGAACGCGCCCTGCTCACCACCGTCCGCGACCGTGTCGCCGCCGTGCTCGGACACGCCGGCCCCGACGACGTCGAACCGGCCCGGCCCTTCACCGACCTCGGCCTCACCTCGCTGACCGCGGTCGAACTGCGCAACGGGCTCAGTGCCGCCCTCGGCGTCACCCTGCCCGCCACCCTCGTCTTCGACCACCCGACCCCGGCCGTACTCGCCCGGCACCTCGCCGACGACCTGTTCGGCACCGCCGGCGACGGCACCCCCGTCGCCGCCCGCCGCGCCGTCGACGACGACCCGATCGCCGTCGTCGGCATGGCCTGCCGCTACCCCGGCGGCATCGCCGGACCCGAGGACCTGTGGGACCTGGTACGCGCCGGAGCCGACGGCATCTCGCCGCTGCCCACCGACCGCAACTGGAGCCCCGAGCGGCTCTACCACCCCGACCCCGACCACCCCGGCACCGTCTACACCCGGGAAGGCGGCTTCCTGCACGACGCCAGCCGCTTCGACCCCGCGTTCTTCAGCATCTCGCCCCGCGAGGCCCTCGCCATGGACCCCCAGCAGCGCCTGCTCCTGGAGGTCTCCTGGGAGGCACTGGAACGCGCGGGCGTCGACCCGGCCGCGGCCCGCGGCTCCGCCACGGGCGTCTTCGCCGGCGTCACCTACCAGGACTACGTGACGATCCTCGCGGCCTCCGACGACAACTTCGAGGGCTACGTCGGCACCGGCAACTCGCCCAGCGTCCTGTCCGGCCGCATCTCCTACGCGCTCGGCCTGGAAGGCCCGGCCGTCTCCGTCGACACCGCCTGCTCCTCCTCCCTCGTCGCCCTGCACCTCGCCGCGCAGTCCCTGCGTCAGGGCGAGTGCGACCTCGCCCTGGCCGGCGGCGTCACCGTGATGTCGACGCCGGGCTCCCTCATCGAGTTCAGCCGGCAGCGCGCCCTCGCCGAGGACGGCCGCTGCAAGCCCTTCTCCGCGGACGCCGACGGCGCCAGCTGGGCCGAGGGCGTCGGCATGATCGTCCTCGAACGGCTCTCCGACGCCCGCCGCAACGGCCACCAGGTACTCGCCGTGATCCGCGGCTCCGCCCTCAACCAGGACGGCGCCTCCAACGGCCTGACCGCCCCCAACGGCCCCTCCCAGCAGCGCGTCATCCGGCAGGCCCTCGCCACCGCCGGACTCGCCCCGCAGGACGTGGACGCCGTCGAGGCGCACGGCACCGGCACCACCCTCGGCGACCCCATCGAGGCCCAAGCCCTCCTCGCCGCCTATGGCCAGGACCGCGCCGAGGACCGGCCGCTGTGGCTCGGCTCCCTGAAGTCCAACATCGGGCACAGCCAGGCCGCCGCCGGCGTCGGCGGCGTCATCAAGATGGTGATGGCCCTGCGCGAAGGCGTCCTGCCCCGCACCCTGTACGCCGACAACCCCACCCCGCACGTCGACTGGACCGCCGGACACGTCCGTCTGCTCACCGAGGAACGCCCCTGGCCCGACACCGGCCGCGCACACCGCGCCGGAGTCTCCTCCTTCGGCATGAGCGGCACCAACGCCCACGTCATCGTCGAACAGGCCCCCGACACCCCCGACCGGCCCGCCACGCGGGCCGCGCTGCCCGCCGTACCGGTG
>NZ_LRTR01000582.1 GCF_001550375.1 Streptomyces europaeiscabiei
GCCGTCGCCGACATCGACTGGGTCCGCTTCGCGCCCGGGTTCACCACCTCCCGGCCCAGCCCGCTGCTCGCCGAACTCCCCGAGGTCCGCGACCTGCTCGCCCAGCGCCCGGACACCACCGCGGCAGCCCCGCACGCCCTGCGCGAGCGGCTCGCCGGGCAGTCCGCCGCCGAACGCGAACGCACCCTCACCGCCCTGGTGCGTACGGAGGCCGCCGTCGT
Source organism: Streptomyces europaeiscabiei (assembly GCF_001550375.1). Classification (GTDB taxonomy): domain Bacteria; phylum Actinomycetota; class Actinomycetes; order Streptomycetales; family Streptomycetaceae; genus Streptomyces; species Streptomyces europaeiscabiei. Next base: position 222 of record NZ_LRTR01000582.1, read on the forward strand.
CCTCGGCCACGCCGGCACCGACCGCGTCGGCGCCGCGACGGCCTTCAACGCCCTCGGCTTCGACTCCCTCATGGCCGTCGAACTGCGCAACCGGATCGGCGCCGCCACCGGCCTGGCCCTGCCCGCCACACTCCTCTTCGACCAGCCGAACGCCACCGCGCTCGCCGCATACCTGCGCGGTCGGCTCACCGACGACAGCGACGGCGCGGGAGCCGTCCTCGCCGGACTGGACTCCCTGGCGACGCTCCTGGCCGAACTGCCCCAGGACGACACCCGACGCGACCGCATCGGCGCCCGTCTGCAGTCCCTGCTCGGGAACTTCACCGGCAGTACCACCGCCGCCGCCGTCACCACGGCCGACACCGGCGACGACATCGGCGACCGGATCCGGTCCGCGGACGCGGACGAGATCTTCAGCTTCATCGAGAACGACCTCGGCATCTCCTGATGGCACGGCCACGGGACCTGAGAACGGGTGAAACCATGAGCGATGAGGACAAGCTCCTCGGCTACCTGAAAAAGGTCACGGCCGATCTCCACCAGACGCGCCAGCGCCTGGCCGCGGCCGAGGCCCAGCAGCACGAATCCATAGCGATCGTCGCCATGGGCTGCCGCTTTCCCGGCGGTGTGAGCGACCCCGACGACCTGTGGCGGCTGCTCGACGAGGGTGCCGACGCCATGACGGAATGGCCGCGCGACCGAGGCTGGGACACCGACGCGCTGTACGACCCGACGCCCGGCACTCCGGGCCGCAGCTACACCCGCGTCGGCGGATTCGTCGACCGGGTCGCCGACTTCGACGCCGGCTTCTTCGGCATCTCCCCCCGCGAGGCCGTCGGCACCGACCCGCAGCAGCGGCTCCTGCTGGAGATCTGCTGGGAAGCCCTGGAACGCGCCGGGATCGACCCGCTCGCCCTGCGCGGCAGCCGTACCGGCGTGTTCGCCGGTACCAACCTCCAGGACTACACCACCCTGCTCAGCCTCTCCGACAACGCGGGGGACGACGGCGTCGGCAACTCCGCCAGCGTCCTGTCCGGCCGCGTCTCGTACACCCTCGGTCTGGAGGGCCCGGCCGTCTCCGTCGACACCGCCTGCTCCTCCTCCCTGGTCACCCTGCACCTGGCCGCGCAGGCGCTGCGCGCGGGTGAGTGCGACCTCGCGCTCGCCGGGGGCGTCACCGTCATGTCGACGCCCACGGTCTTCCTGGAGTTCAGCCGCCAGCGCGGTCTGGCCGCCGACGGCCGTTGCCGCGCCTTCGCGGACGCCGCCGACGGCACCGCCTGGGGCGAGGGCGCCGGAGTCCTCGTCGTCGAACGGCTCTCCGACGCCCGCCGCCACGGTCACCCCGTCCTCGCCGTGCTGCGCGGCTCCGCCGTCAACCAGGACGGTGCCTCCAACGGCCTGACCGCGCCCAACGGCCCCTCCCAGGAACGTGTCATCTGGCAGGCGCTCAACTCCGCGAAGCTCGCCCCCGCCGATGTGGACGCCGTCGAGGCGCACGGCACCGGCACCCGCCTCGGCGACCCCATCGAGGCCCAGGCCCTGCTCGCGACGTACGGTCAGGACAGGCCCGCGGACCGGCCGCTGCTGCTCGGCTCGGTGAAGTCGAACATCGGCCACACCCAGGCCGCCGCCGGTGTCGCCGGCGTCATCAAGATGATCCTGGCCCTGCGCGCCGGACGACTGCCCGCCACCCTCCACGTCGACCGGCCCAGCAGCCATGTCGACTGGTCCGCCGGCCACGTCGAACTGCTCACCGAGGCCCGCCCCTGGCCCGCCCCCGGCGACCGTCCGCGCCGCGCGGGCGTGTCGTCCTTCGGAGTCAGCGGGACCAACGCCCACGTCATCCTCGAACAGGCCCCGCCGACCGAGCCGGACGACACCGCCGCAACCGCC
>NZ_LRTR01000583.1 GCF_001550375.1 Streptomyces europaeiscabiei
CTGCCCAGGCCGCCGTCCTCGGTGCCGCCGGCCGCGGCGACGGGAACGGCGGCGCCCCCACCGGTGAGCCCCATCGCCAGCTCGGCGACCGAGGCGGCGACGGCGGCACTGTGCGACACCAGCACGATGCCGACCGGCTTCACATCAGACATCGGTGGCCTCCGGGCTCCCGGCGGCGGTGGCGAGGGCGGCGATCAGCAGCGCGGCGGAGGTGGCACCGGGGTCCTGGTGCCCGATGCTCCGCTCGCCGAGGTAGCTGGCCCGGCCCTTGCGGGCCTGCAACGGCGTGGTGGCCAGGGCACCCTCCTCGGCGGCGGCCCGCGCGGCGGCGAACGACTCGGCGAGCGCGTCGACCGCCGGGACCAGCGCGTCGATCATGGTCTTGTCGCCCGGCGCGGCCCCGCCCAGCGCCATCACCGCGTCGACCCCGGCGCGCAGCGCGTCCGTCAGCTGAGTCTCGCTGACCTCGGCCGTGTCACCGAGCGCCTTGCCGGTGCGGCGCAGCAGGGTGCCGTACAGCGGACCGGACGCGCCACCGACGGTCGAGATCAGCTGCCGCCCGGCGAGCACGAGGACGGCGCCGGGCGTGTCCGGCGCCTCCTTCTCCAGCACGGCCGCCACGGCGGTGAACCCCCGGCGCAGATTGCTGCCGTGGTCGGCGTCCCCGATCGGCGAGTCGAGCGCCGTGAGCCGCTCGGCCTCGCGTTCCACCGAGGCCGCGGCGGCCGTCATCCAACGACGGAAGAAGTCGGCGTCGAGCACAAAATCTCCTTGCGTGATACGTGAATTGGCAGACAGTCAGGGACGCGGTCGCGAGACCTTCGTCGGGCGTGGCGGCCGTCGGCTGCCTCACACACCCCAGCGCAGTCCCGGTGTCCGCACCGGCGCGTCGTACAGCCGCAGCAACTCCTCGTCGACCTGACACAGCGTCACCGACGCGCCGGCCATGTCGAGCGAGGTGACGTAGTTGCCGACGAGGGTGCGGGCCACGGCGACGCCGCGTTCGGTGAGGACCCGCTGCACCTCGGCGTTGAAGCCGTACAGCTCCAGCAGGGGGGTGGCGCCCATGCCGTTGACGAGCAGCAGCACCGGGTTGCGCGGGCTCATGTCGTCCAGGATGGCGTTCACCGAGAAGTCGGCGATCTCGCGGGAGGTCATCATCGCGCGCCGCTCACGTCCCGGCTCACCGTGGATGCCGACGCCCAACTCCAGTTCCCCGGCGGGGAGATCGAAGGTGGGGCTGCCCTTGGCCGGCGTGGAGCAGGCGCTGAGGGCCACCCCGAAACTGCGGGAGTTGTCATTGACCTGCCGGGCCAGTGCCTCCACCTGTTCCAAGGGCTGCCCCTCCTCGGCGGCGGCCCCCGCGATCTTCTCCACGAACAGGGTCGCGCCCGTGCCGCGCCGCCCGGCGGTGTAGAGGCTGTCGGTGACGGCCACGTCGTCGTTGACGAGCACCTTGGCGATCCGGATGCCCTCGTCCTCGGCGAGTTCGGCCGCCATGTCGAAGTTCAGCACGTCACCGGTGTAGTTCTTCACGATGAACAGGACCCCGGCCCCGCTGTCCACGGCCGCGGCGGCCCGGACCATCTGGTCCGGCACGGGCGACGTGAACACCTCACCGGGACACGCCGCCGACAGCATCCCCGGCCCCACGAACCCACCGTGCAACGGCTCGTGCCCCGAGCCGCCCCCGGAAACCAGCCCCACCTTCCCGGCCACCGGCGCGTCCCGCCGCACCACCACCCGGTTCTCCACGTCCACGGTCAACTCGGGATGCGCGGCCGCCATTCCCCGCAACGCGTCCGCGACAACGCTCTCCGCGACGTTGATCAACATCTTCATGGGTGCCTCCTGGTGAGATTATCGGACGAGCCGCTGACCTGAGTCCTGGCAGGTCGGTGCGGGTGTGGCCAGTTGTCGAACGTGGCGGTTCGTGGTGGTCGTACGCGGGCTCTGGCGGTACTGGTGCTGACTTGATGCCGACTTTGGTGACGGGTCATCAGGTATCTGGCGTGGTCGGACACGGGTCGGTGGAATCACATCTGCTGGAAGTATCGACCTTGCGGCAGCGATGGTCACGCGCCTGGCACGCTCATGAGCGTGCCAGGGGGCCCGAGAGCTCGCGACGCGATCAGGATCGGTGCTTCTCGAGCCGCCTCCAGCAGATGAGGCTGCGGGCGAGGGAGACGAACGCGTCGTGGGGTTCGGCGAGCAGGATCCGGTGCGGCTGGTCGAAGACACCGGCCTGCCGGCTGGTCGAAGGCACCGGCCTGCTGTCACCGCTCCAGCCTGCGCCGGCAGGCTGGCCCGGAGCCGAACCCCATCTCCGGCGGCAGCAGTTGCCGGGTGATGTCGCGGTGCAGGACATGCGGGATGCCCTGCCGGCGAGGTCTGCCCGGCACCGGCCGAGGCCCTGGTGGCCGCTCCGGCAGCAACAGCGGTTCGATCAGGGTCCACAAGCCGTCGTCCACGATGCACGGCCGAGTGCTCACACCTTCCCGAACGGCCGACTCACCCCAACGGCCACGCCCGACCAGGGCACTTCAACAAGAGGGTGTCACGAGTTCAGATGCTCCGGCTGCGGATCGTGATCCGAGAGTGGTGCGTCGGCGAGGGACGGACGTTGTTCCAGCCACATCCCGTCGCGCATGATGACTCTCCCGCGTAGTTCCGGCTCGCCGCGCCAAGCGCGCACAGTCCTCGGGACCACTCGCAGATACAGAAAGGAACCCTCTTCCACGCGTGGATCCCACCCGAACTTCTCGGCGAACTCCTGCGCTGCGCCTCCGGGCACCTCTTGGTCCGGGAAGCACTCCGCCTCACCTTGGACGAGCAGCACGTCGAAGGTGTCCGGGAGCGCCAGGCGCACGCGCGGCTCCTTGCGGACGTTCCGAGCGGTCACGGATGTGGCGCCGGTGCACATCCACACCGCGTGCCCGTCCCACAGGAACCACAGCGGCACCTGGTGCGGCCCGTGATCAGGGTGAGCCGTCGCAACCCATACATCCCGCTCGGTAACGAGCCGCTCCAGAGCGTCGCGCACACGCTCCGCCGTCCGGCGGCGAACGATTCCGGTGGTCTCCATGGGGACCGACCCTAGCCAGGCAGGCGCGCAGCGCGCCTGAGGCGCAGGACCTACTCCCAGCGACCGATGAACCCCTCAGCCTCTGGCTCGGGGCTGGTGACGGCCTTGAGGATGTACGCGGCGTAGTGCCCGTGCTCGGCCCGGTAGGCGGCGTCCACGGCGTCGTTGACCTCGTCGCCGACGTCGACGATCCTGACGTCCTTCCCGACCCCGCCGGCCTGGACACGGCCCTCCTGGCGGGCCCGGATGCCGCGGTACCGGTCGGAGCCGGCGCCGTTGACGGAACGGGCGTGGATGCCGTCGCCGACGCGAACCACCCAGATGCTCCCAGAGGAGTACGGAGGCCGCCGCGGTCAGGAGCAGTGCGGCGATCAGGTCGGTCGAGGAGCAGTGATGTCATCGCCGGTACGGCGAGGCCGCCGCCGGTTCCGACCGGGATCATCAGCAGGACCGGCAGCCAGGCGGGCGCCGACGCAGGCGGCACATCCCGGCGAAATCGACGATGACGTGGGTACGTCGAGGAGAGACCGTCTGCGAACGGCTCGCAAGCCGACGCTCCCGCGAGGCGGTCCCGCCGCTCCGGCCGTACCCTGACCTCATCGGACGACGTGCGGAACGACGGTGGTGCCTTTGCCGCGCCGGAAGGAGCGGCTCGCATGCACGGGGATGCGACCACGCATGGCGATGAGATCCTGGCGACGCCCGGTGGGCTGCTGGACCTGTTGGACGTCGCGTCGGTGGTCCTGGACGCGGGCGGGCGTATCGCGCTGTGGAGCCCCGAGATGGAGCAGCTGCTCGGCTACTCCGCGCAGGAGGCACTCCGGCAGCGCGCCGACACGCTGCTGGTCACGCCCGAGAACCGGCCGCGCGCCAGACAGCTGTTCGCCCAGGTCCGGTCGGGGTCCCGGTGGACGGGTGTCTTTCCGTTGCGGCACCGTGACGGCCGGGAACGCGCCGTGGAGTTCCGCACGATGCGGCTGCTCGACAGCGAGGGGAAGTCACACCTGCTCGGGCTGGCCGCGGACGCGATGACCGTGCGCCGCGTCGAACGGGATCTGGCCCTCTCCCACAGCCTCGTCAACCAGACCCCCTTGGGGATCGCTGTCTTCGACACCACCCTGCGGTGGGTCGGCGTCAACCCCGCCCTGGAGCGCATGAACGGGGTGCCGGAGTCGGCTTTGGTGGGGCGCCGGGTGGGGGAGGTGCTGCCGGATCTGGATGTGGAAGCCATCGAGACCCGGATGCGGCACGTCCTGGAGACCGGCAGGCCCCTGCTCGATCAGCAGACCGCCGGCCACACGGCGGCGGATGCCGAGGACCGCACCTTCTCCGAGTCGTACCACCGCATCGAGGACACGGGCGGCCGGGTGCTCGGTCTCGCCATGGCCGTCCTGGACGTCACCGAACGCCAGCAGGCCGCCGCCGAGGTGGCTCAGGCACGCCGACGCCTGGCCGTGATCGCGGACGCCGGGGTACGGATCGGCACCACGCTGGACCTGAAGCAGACCGCGCAGGAACTGGCCGACGCAGCCGTGCCGCACGTGGCGGATCTGGCTGCCGTGGACGTCCTGGAATCCGTCGTGACCCTCGGCAGCGTCATCCCTGTCACAGGTCATTCCCCGGCCGAGTTCCGGGCACTGGCCGTGGCGGCCGGATACCCCTCCGACGCGATCCACGCCGCCGACCCGGTCGGTGAACTGGCCACCCACACATCGTCGAGGGCCATCACCCAGTGCGTCCGCAGCGCCCGGCCGGTTCTGGTCGAGCGCGTGGACGAACGCTCGATGCGGCGGATCGCCCGGGACGCACACGCCGCCCGTGCCCTCCTCGCGGCCGGCGTCCACTCCTACATGGCGCTGCCTCTCGTGGCCCGGGGCAGCGTGCTCGGCACCCTCAGCCTGTACCGCACGGTCAACGACCGCCCCTTCGACGACCAGGACTGCCTCCTCGCCTCGGAACTGGCCGCGCGTGCCGCGATCTGCATCGACAACGCACGCCTCTACGGCCGGGAACGCGCCACCGCCCTGACGCTGCAGCGCAGCCTGCTCCCCGCCACACCGGTCCAGCGGGAGGGGCTCGACATCGCCGCCCGATACCGTCCGGCCCTGAGTGACGTGGGCGGCGACTGGTACGACGTGCTCCCACTGGGGCCGGGGCGTACCGGGCTCGTCGTGGGAGACGTGATGGGAAAGGGCGTCCAGGCCGCCGCGATCATGGGTCAGCTGAGCAGCGCCACCCGTGCGCTCGCCCGCCTCGACCTCCAGCCCGCGGAACTGCTACGGCATCTCGACGACATCGCCGGCTCGCTCGGTGACTCCATCGCCACCTGCGTGTACGCCGTGTGCGACCTCAAGCGCGGCACCTGCACCCTGTCCAGTGCCGGTCACCTGCCGCCCGTCCTGGCCACGGCCGACGGCACCGCGCGCCTCGTCGACGTTCCCAGCGGCGTACCGCTAGGAGTGGGCGGCGTGGACTTCGGCACGGTGGAACTGGAACTCGCCCCCGGCTCGTTGCTCGCTCTCTACACAGACGGACTGGTCGAGAACCGAACAGAACCCATCGACACCGGTCTCACCACCCTCACCCGCTTCCTCAGGTCCTCGGGCAGCACCAGCCTGGAACAGATCAGCGACGCCCTCCTCAACGCCCCGCGCCCGCAGCCCGACGACGATGTCGCACTCCTCCTTGTCCGCGTCCGCACCCGCACGGAACCGGAGTCCATCGGCACGGATTGAGGCAGGCTCACCACTGGGCGCGTCCGCTGCGCAAGCCGAACGCAGCGGTGTCCGGTTCTCGCCATTCCGCGGTAAATGCCTGGACTGAGGACCTCCCCCGACGGGACACTTCCGACTTCCGAACTGCGGGAGTGTGATGGGCACAACAGATACGCGAGGGCCGACGCCGGGCAGGAGCGCGGTCGTTCTGGCACTGCGCCTCTACGGACGGGAACTGCTGCGACTACGACGGCTGGCTCTGCCCGCGCTGCTGCTGCCGGCCGTGGGCAACATCGGCATCCGCTACGTCGCCCCCCTCCTGATCGCCAAACTGGCAGGTCAGGCCGCCGATGACAACGGTCTCACCCTCAGCTCGGCGCTGCCGTACGTGCTGGGCTTCGGCGTGACGCTGCTGCTCGCCGAGGCCGTGTGGCGGGTCGGGCAGCACTGCCTGAACCGCGTGGACGCCCTCGGCATGGAACACCTGTACGTGAGCGGTATGGACGAACTCCTCGCCAAGGACGCGGCGTTCTTCCACGACAACTTCGCCGGCTCCCTGACCAAACGGGTGCTGAGCTTCGGCAAGCGTTTCGAGGACTTCGTCGACACGGTGACGTACCGGATCGTGGGCAGTCTCGTCCCCCTGGTGTTCGGTGCCGTGGTGCTGTGGAGCTACGAACCGATGCTCGTCGCCGGCCTGCTCGTGATGATCGCGCTGACCGTGGTGGCCGCGACACCGCTGATCCGTCGCCGGCAGAGGCTCGTCAACGACCGTGAGGCGGCGATCGCCCGGGTCTCCGGCCACGTCGCCGACAGCCTCATGAACATGGAGACCATCCGGGCGTTCGCGGCCGAGGGGCGGGAGGCCGACGAACACCGCAGCCGTGTCGCGGATTCCCGGCGCCTGACACTGAGGTCGTGGGACTTCGGCAATCTGCGCGTCGACACCCTGATCGCCCCCATGTCCGTGCTGACCAACGTGCTGGGCCTGTTGGTCGCCATCGTCTTCGGCGGCCCGGGCCAGGGAGTGGAGGAGGTCGTCGTCGCTTTCACCTACTACTCCAACGCGACCCAGATCATGTTCGAGTTCAACCAGATCTACCGGCGTCTGGAAAGCTCGATGACCGAGGCCGCGCAGTTCACCGAGCTGCTGCTGGATCCGCCCACCGTGCTCGACCCGACAGAACCCGAACCGCTCGCCCCGCGGGAAACCGGCATCCGCTTCGAGGCGGTGACCTTCGCCCACGCGGGCGCGAAGCCGATCTTCCAGGGACTCGACCTGGACGTACCCGCAGGCGCACGGATCGGTCTGGTCGGCAGGTCCGGCGGCGGCAAGACCACACTCACCCGGCTCCTGCTGCGGATGTCGGACATCGACGACGGACGCGTCCTGATCGGTGGGCAGGACATCAGCCGGCTGCGCCAGACCGACCTGCGCTCACTGATCGCCTACGTCCCCCAGGAACCCGCCATGTTCCACCGCAGCCTGCGGGACAACATCGCCTTCGCCCGGCCCGGCGCCACCGACGAGGAGATCCACGCCGCCGCCGCGGCCGCGCACGTCACGGAGTTCGCTGCCCAACTCCCCGACGGCTTCGGCACTCTGGTGGGGGAGCGGGGAGTGAAACTCTCGGGCGGCCAGCGCCAGCGCGTCGCCCTCGCCAGGGCCATCCTGCGCGACGCCCCGATCCTGCTGCTCGACGAGGCGACCAGCGCGCTGGACTCGGAGAGCGAACTCCTCGTCCAGGACGCCCTGTGGCGGTTGATGGACGGACGGACGGCCCTCGTGGTCGCCCACCGTCTGAGCACCGTCGCCGGCATGGACCGTCTCGTCGTCCTCGACCGCGGAAGCGTCCTCGAACAGGGCAGCCACAAGGAGCTGCTCGCGGCGAACGGCGCCTACGCCAAGCTGTGGCAGCACCAGTCGGGCGGCTTCCTCGGCGAGAGCACCGAGTCGGACCTCGGACGCCCGGCCCCAGGAGCCGGTCCCAGCGGGCTGCCCGGACCGGCCGACCCGATGCCGGACGGGGACCACAGGACGTCGTCGCACGCTCGTACGAGCACCGGGTCCGACTGACCGAGCCGGTCACGGACATCCTCGGCGGCTGACGGCGTCATGCTGTCACGTCAGTCCGTCGCAGGCGGCAGACCGCGAAGCGCCGGGGAAACGGCCGCCGCTCCCGGACCGGCCGAGTCGGTCCGGGAGCACCACGGGGCTGTCGACGATGACGCGGGTACTCACCGATCCGCGTGGGGCCGCCGACCGGGTGTGTCTCGTCAGGGCTTGCCGACCGGGCGTCGTCACGGTGCCGGCCGTCCGCGCGGTCCGGTGCCGGCCATGCGACGCGCCATCGGGTCGGAAGGCGAATGAGCATGACGGTACGTCCCCTGCCTGGCGTGCCCGCCGACACCGTGGACCGGTCGGGCGTCAGGTTTCGGGCGGACCGTCGGAGTCGGGCGCGCGCGTCTTGCCCGCGACTCCTGAGCGGGCTGTGCCGTCGACCGCGACACAGATGCCGAAGACACGGTCGTGGCCGGTCCAGCCGTTGACGTGGCCACGGTTGTTGCTGATCTGCACCCGCTTCCTGGCATGGTCCACGGACGACACCAAGTGCAGGTAGACCGTCCCCGCGACACGGGCGAGGACGATGTCCCCGACCTCGACCTTCGACGGGTCGACCGGAGCGACGACCACCTGCTGCCGACTGCGTATCAGCGGAACCATCGAGGAGCCGCTGGGCCGGAACATCACGGTCGCCCCGTCGGCGACTCTGCCTGCCACCGAGTCCAATGCACCCATGCGACGATCGTGGCAGATCGTTCTCCACCACCCCACCGATTTAGTTCTCCGCACTCCAGCTCCGGTGCGGCCTTGTTCGTGGCGGTCCGGTGGACAGTTCACCGGTGCGCCCGCCAAGAGCGCTCGCAGGGCCGGCTCGGACGTGGCGACCGATCCGGGACGGACATGACTACGATTCAGTGGTGACGATCACGTACGAGTGGCGGGGCGACTTCGACAACACGGCCCTCGACACGCTGCACGCCGACGGCTTCGGTCACCCGGTCGCACGGACCGACTGGCGGGGACGACTTGAGCGTCACAGTCTCGGCTGGGTCTGTGCGTGGGAAGACGGTTCGCTGATCGGCTTCGTCAACGTCGTCTGGGACGGAGGAGCACATGCCTTCATCCTGGACACGGTGGTCGCACGGCATCGCCGTACGAGGGGTGTCGGCGCCGCGTTGGTCGCGACCGCCGCACACGAAGCCCGTGCCGCACGGTGCGAATGGCTCCACGTCGACTTCGAGGAGCCCCTGCGGTCGTTCTACGTCGATGCCTGCGGCTTCAAGGAGACGGCAGCCGGCCTGATCGCTCTGTGAGGCCGTGGGCCGCCGAGCCGTGGGCGAGGGGGGCCAGAACATGTCCCGGCCCCCTTCGACGGACGTGGGCATGAGGTGCTGACCCGTGCTTCCGGGCCGGGGCCGTCAAGGCTTGACGTAGGTGCAGATGGCCAGGGGCGAGTCCAGGGAGTACGGGTCCGCGTCTGCGGGCCAGTCGCCGAAGCGGTTCTCGGGGACGAGGCCGGCGGCGCGGGCGTACGTGTCCATCTCCTCCGGGGCGGTCAGCCGGGAGATCTCGGTGCCGACACGGGTCGTGCCGTCGGCCTCGTACCAGACGTGGGAGAGGTGCCACAGCGACCCCTCCGGCAGGAGGACGGAGTGGCTCTGCAGACCGGTGCCCGGCTCCGGGTAGGGCGAGAAGTACGTGGCGCGGGCGCTGCCCTCGTGCAGTGCCAGGATGGCCGGCTTGTTGTGGGTCTCGATCACCAGCCTGCCGCCGGGGGCCAGCAGTTCGGCCGCGCGACGCACCGCCAGCTGCTGCTCCTCGGGGGTGAGCAGCATGGACAGGGTCGCGCAGATGCAGTAGACCAGCCCCACCGTGAGGTCGGCGGTGTAGGTGCAGATGTCGCCGTGCACGGGCTCGACGGGGGTGTCGTCGGTCAGGTCGCGGCGCAGCACGTCGAGCATCTCGGGGGAGGAGTCGACCCCGGTGATCGGCCCGACCCGGCGCGCCAGCGGGAGCGCTATCCGGCCGGTTCCGACGCCGAACTCGACGGTGCCCAGGGCCGGATCGGGGTGCAGGGCGGCCAGGCGCTCGACCTCGGCGACGACGGAGGCGTCGTCGGGGAACAGCCGGTGGTACCAGTCGCCGAACTGCCGGCCGTAGCCGATGTCGTCGATGGTGCCGCTCGACGTGGCGCCGGGCGTACGGGGCGTCGTGGTGGTGCTCATGGGTGTTGCCTCCGCTTCTTGGACGGGGTGTTCCTCGTGTGGATGGTGCTTCTGGCCTGGGAGCAGGCGCCCCACAGCACCACGAGGGCGACGCCGATGACGGCGGGAGTGCTGACGGCCCGGGTGGCGATGAGGAAGCCGACGATGCCGAGGGCTACCACGGACGGGATGAGCAGAAAGTCGTTCATGAACTTCTCCTGTCGGGATGTCTTCTCCTGTAGGTGAATCCGGGTGTGCCGCCTCGTCGTTCCTGGATCAGGCCACGTCGCTGAGTTCCTGGAGCCGGGCGAGCCGGCGGTAGAGGTCGCTGTGCCGGTGGAGTTCGTCGTGGGTGCCGACGGCGTGCACCCGTCCCCGGTCGAGCACGACGATCTGCCGGGCGTCGGTGACGGTGGACAGCCGGTGGGCGATCGCGATGACCGCGCAGAAGCCGGAGATCATCGTGATGCTTTCGCGCAGCGCGTTCTCCGATTCGGTGTCGAGGTTGGCGGTGGCCTCGTCCAGCAGCAGGAACCGGGGCGCCTGCAGCAACGTACGGGCGATGGCCAGGCGTTGCCGCTGACCGCCCGACAGACCGGCGCCCCGGTCACCGAGTTCGGTGTCGAGGCCCTGGGGCAGCGAGCCGATCACCTCGGTCAGGTTGGCCATGCGCAGGGCCTCGGCGATGTCCTTGTCGTCGGCGTCAGGGGCGCTGTAGGTGAGGTTCGCCCGGACGGTGCCGCGCAGCAGCGTGTGGTCCTGGTCGACGTAGCCGACGATGGAGCGCAGCTGGTTGAGCGGCAGGTCGGAGATGTCCGTGCCGTCGATGCTGATCGCCCCGGACACCGGGTCGAAGAGCCGCTCGATCAGCTGGAAGACGGTGGACTTGCCGCCGCCCGAGGGGCCGACGACGGCGGTCAGCCCCTCGGACGGGATGGTGAAGGAGACCCCGTCGAGGACGACCTTGTCGCTGCCCGGATAGGAGAACCGGACGCCGTCGAAGGCGAGTCCGGGTTCGTACCCGCGTCCGAACGGGCGGGCGCCAGAGGGCCGTTCGTCGGGCCGGCTGCTGTCCGGGTCCGTCTCGACCTCGATCTTGCCGAGCTCCGCGAGCCGCTCCACCGACGCTCTGCCGATCTGGAACTGCGCGATCGACTCGAACAACGTCAGCAACGGCGCCACCAGGTAGAACAGGTAGAGGATGAACGCCGTCAGGTCGGCGGTGGGCATCGCCCCGGTCGCGGTGCGGGCCGCGCCCAGCCCGATGACGACGGTCAGGGCGAGCTGGGTGCCGATGCTCATGGTCGGATCGAGCAGCGACGACATCACCGTCACCTTGATCCCCGACTTGCGGGCCCGCCGGGCGATGGCCGCGATCCCCTCGGCCTCCCGGGCCTCGGCCCGGGAAGCCTTCACGGTGGGCATCGCCCCCAGCACCCGCAGCAGGGCGGAGCCGAAGGTGCCCAGGTCGGCCTGGTTGAGCACCGACACCTTCCGCACGCCGCGCGCCAGATAGAGCGAGACGATGCTGGTCGCGCCGAGGCAGACCAGGGTGGCGGTGAGGAGCACGGTGTCGATCCAGGCCATCAGGGCGATCCCGCCGATGACCAGGAAGCTGTTGTTGAGGATGCTGTCGATCGCGTGGGTCATGGTGGAGCGGGCGAGCATGGTGTCGCTGACCATCCGGGAGAACACGTCGCCCTGCTGCAGTCCGCTGTACGCCCTGAAGCGGGAGCGCAGCAGCCGCGAGGCCAGGGTCCGGCGGATGTCGTAGACGATGTTCTCCCCGGCCAGCCCGATGACGTACGAGTGGAGTGCGCCCAGGGTGGCGTCGGCGATGAACAGCGCCGCGCCCACCATGATCGGGCCGGTCAGCGAGCGCCCCTCGCCGACGGCGGCGACCAGTGAGCCGATGACCGCGGGCTGGGCCAGGGACGTCGCGGCTCCCAGCAGGCCCAGGAGGATGCCGAGCAGGACCAGTCGGCGATGCCGGCCCATGGCCCGCCAGGGCTTCGCACCCTCGCCCCACAGCAGGTGCAGGTTGAGCTGGGGAACCGCCCGGTGCATGGCGCGCCGCCCGCCACCGGGGGTGCCCTCCTTCTCCAGGTTCACCGGCGGGTCCTGCGGGCGGGTGTGCCGCCCCCGGCCGGCCGGCCGGTCACTCATCCCGCGCCTCCGGCCACGCGGCGGCCGCCCGCACCCGGTTCACTCGTGCTCCCTGCCGTCCTCTTCCGCTTCCGCCCGGTCCCTGGCGAACCGCAGGCCCGCCTTGAGGAGGCCGACCGCGAAGATCAGGATTCCGAGGAGGATGAAGGGGGTGGTGATGTCCATGGTCACACCTTTGCTGGAGTCTTGGCCGGGGCCCGCGTCAGCGGGGTGCCGGCGGCCTGCGGGTCGAGAGGGACGAAGGGGGAGACGAACACCAGCGAAGGACGGTGGCGCGTGTCGTAGCCGGTGGCGCGGGCCAGGGCGAACTGGAAGCCCCGGGCCTCCTCGGCCACGGGGCCCCGGGACCTGATGAGTACGCGCAGGTGCTCGGTGACCATCCGGTACCCGGCAGTGCGTGAGGCCGCCTCGAAGCCGCCGAACTCGAGGGTCGGGAGGATGTCGGCGCACGCGTCGACGACCCCCTTGTCCGCGCGGCGGGTGGGGAACCACACGATGTGCTGGGGCTTGCGCGTCTCGGTCGTGAACGCGTCGTGCCACGGCGAGGCGTTGCCGTCCGCGTCCACCATGCGGTACAGGAAGTGACTGTCGTGCATACAGGGGTTGGGGGCGAAGAACCTCCAGTTCGGCACCAGGGACAGCACGTCCTTCGAACGGAACCGGGAGAACTGCTCGAAGGGGTGCTGGCCCGCGACGGTGACGACCAGCATGGCGGCTCCGGCGATCCGCCAGGCCGCGCCTTCGCCGGTGAACGGATTCCTCAGCGGGAGACTTCGCAGGGTGCTCACCGCGCGGCCTCCTTCTCGAGCGTGACGGATCGGGTGGGCCGGGGTGCCCGGGAGCGCTCGTCGACGCCCTGGAAGAACGCGAGGACGCGGTCCGTGACCTGGTTGGCGTAACGGCTGTTGATCAGCAGGGAGTCGTGTCCCGCGCCCTCGATGACCACCGTCTCGCTGGGTGCCCGGCGGTGGGCCCCGGCGAGTTCGCGGTGCATCAGCAGTTGCTCGGGGTCGCGGTCCACGGTCCGCTGGGCGGAGATCACCAGGCCGGGCACACCCTCGATCCGGTCGAGCTGCCCGGGGAAGGCCTTGAAGTCCTCCTGCAGCGCCGTCCATTCGCGGCGTGCCGCGTACCACATCCGCGTGTCCGCGTACTGGGCGAAGACCTTGTCGTGGTAGGCGGCGGGCAGCTCCTTGATCCACCACGGGCGGGTGAGGAGCGCCCCGGTGCCGAGGCGCAGCGCCCGGCTCATGGACGCGAAGGTGCCGCCCAGCCCAGCGCCGGTCACCCTCTGCTGGGCCGAGCGGCTGAACTGATGCGGGTGCGAGGAGTCGAGGTACACGACGCCGTGCACCCGGTCGCCGAGGTGATGGACGGCACGGCGGGCGAGCTCCCCGCCGATCGAGTGGCCGACCAGGATCACCTTGCGGTGCGGTGCCACGGCCCCGTTCACCAGGTCGACCAGGTCGTCGACGGACTCCGTCAGCTGGTAGGCGGTGGTGGCCCTGCGGCGGCTGCCGGCGTATCCGGCGCGGGCGTAGGTGATGACGCCGTAGGTGCTCTCGTAGGACAGGCGCTCGCTGATCCAGGCGTAGTGCTCGCTGGTGGACAGCAGACCGGCGGCGAGCACGAAGACCGGCCGCTCGGAGTCCCCCACCGACATCTCCTCGTACTGCAGCCGGTTGCCGTGGCGGGTCGTCAGCACGCGCGAGGTCCGCCAGCCCTCGGTGGCGCGCATGCGTCGTTGTACGGCGGTGACGGCCGCGGCCGCCGTCGCCCCGGCGAGCACGGTGAGGGCGGCCGGCAGAGCGCGGTCGTCGCGTCCCGCGACGGCCGGGTGCGTGCGGGGAGCGGAGGTGTAGGCGATCAGGGGGTGCATCGCGGGGAACGCGGTGGCGAACCTGCCGAGTCCCATGAAGTAGCCGTTGGCCAGATGGAACGCGGCGGCGCTCGCCAGGACGGGACGGGTCAGCTTGCCGCCTTTGAGATAGGCGAGCGGGAAGAGGCACTCCAGCGCCAGCACGCTGTGGCCGAGCAGCTTGGCGGCCCGGGCGTTGTTCCGGATCCACGTGTGCATGCCCTCGTGGCCGTAGGTGTGGGTGCGCATCACCCCCGGAAGTGCGGAGCCGTCGCGCCAGTCCGGGCCGAGCAGCTTCACCCAGCCGGAGACCAGGTAGGAGAGGTTGGACTGAAGGGCGACGTACCAGAGCAGGGCGTCCTTGGCGGCCGGCGAGGGCACCAGGCGGGCGCCGCCGGTGGCGAGTTGCACCAGGGTCGCCACCTGGTCGGCGCCGTCGCTGCCGTAGTGCTGGCGAGGGCCGAGGAGGGCGGAGGTCGTACCGAGGAAGAGGCTGCCCGCACCGCGCCAGTTCGACTTGCCCGGCAGCAGCATGGCGGAGGCGACCGCGGCCCGTGTGACGTGCAGTGCCGTCGTGGTCCGGGTTCCGCTGGCGATGTCGACCAGTCGACGCAGCAGCGGATTGGCGTGCGCGATGCTGTCCTTGGCGATCTCCCAGTCGTTCATGCCTCCCTTGCCCATCTCGTGGCGCTGGGTGAGGTATTCGAGGGACGAGGTGAGGCTGGTCGCGGCGGCCAGCCGCTCCGACAGGCCCAGCGCACGGTCCCGGCCGACCGGCATCGGGCTGAACACCGCGGAGGCGACCCTGCCCGGCACCGCGGAAGTGATCCTTCGGACGAGTTTCATGGAACCTCTTTTCCTGGTACTTTTGAGCACGTTTTTTGCGTGCGGCGGAACCCGCTGCCGGACCAGAACAGCCCTCTGGTCCGACAGCGGGTTCCTATGGGTTCACCGCCGGTTGTCAGGCCGCGGGCGGCGCACCGCCGACCGCGGCGAGCGCGGCCGCGTTCTGGGCGTTGGCCTCCGCCGCCAGGTTGTTGGCCTCCGCGGCCTGACCGACACCAACCGCAGCGGTGGCCAGCGCCCCGATGGCCCCGACCCCCTCGGCCGCCTGGGCGAGCCCGCCCAACCTGTTGCCCACCCGGGCGATCCGCGGGGTGCCCAGGGTCGGGCGAGCGGCGACGTAGACGACACCCTCGACGGGGATTTCCACGCTGTTCAGCGCGTTCTCGATGCTGCTCATTTCTTTCGTCCTCTCGCTTTCGGGACTTCGGAAGTTCTTTTCTTCCGGTGCCCTTCTGGAGAAAACATTAGGGTCTGTCCCGCTGGCTCCGCATCGATAAAAATGCCTATTGTTCGGTGCCGCCTTTCACGCCGGACCGCGATTTTGCGGGGAAGGAATCCGGACGGCAGGCCGCCGCACGTACGACGGCACGGAAAAAGGCCCGGACCGAATCGGTCCGGGCCTTTTTCCGGGACTGGTGCGGGCCGTGGCCTCCCGGTTCATCCTCTCCCGTGCCGTCGCCCGAGATGACGCAGGGCCGACGCGGCGGCGTTCGCGCCACACATGCCGTGGGCGCCGGCGCCCGGTGGCGATGCCGCGGAGCAGATGTACATCCCCGGGACTCCCGTGCGGTACGGGTCGAGGGCCGCGCGGGGACGCATCGCCAGCTGCAGGGGGGTGTTCGCCCCGGTGACGATGTCCCCGCCGACGTAGTTCGGGTTGTAGTCCTCGAAGGCGGCCGGCGGACGGACGGCCATGTCGAGGACGCGCTCACGGAACCCAGGGGCGAACCGTTCGATCTGCCCGATGATCGCCTCGGTCGCGTCACCGTCGTAGCCGTGCGGAACGTGTGCGTAGGTCCAGAGCGGGTGGACGTCGCCGTTGGAGCGCCTCGGGTCGGCCAGGTACTGCTGGCCGACGAGGACGAAGGGCCGCTCCGGCATGCGTCCGGCGTGGATCGTCCGCTCGGTGCCGGCGACCTCCTCGAACGTCCCGCCGAGGTGGACGGTGCCGGCTCGGCGGGCCGCCTCGCTGGTCCACGGGACGCCGCCCTCGACCGCGAAGTCGGCCTTGAAGGCTCCGGGCCCGTGGCGGTAACGCCGGTAGGCTCGCGTGACCCGTCCCGGCAGCCGGTCGCCCAGAATGTCGGCGACGGCGCGGGGCGCGAGGTCGAAGAGAACCACGTCGGCCGGGGGCAGATCGGCCGGGGAGCGCACCCGCACACCGGTCTCGATCCGGCCGCCGAACTCCGTGAGCTGCGCCGCCAGCGCGTCGCTGATGGCCCGGGAACCGCCCGCGGCCACCGGCCAGCCGTGCCGGTGACCCGCGGCGATGATCGTCAGGCCGACCGCTGCGC
>NZ_LRTR01000584.1 GCF_001550375.1 Streptomyces europaeiscabiei
CCCGTGGGCCCTCGGCCGGGCGGCTGGTGGGCATCGATCTGGCCCGTGGGCTCGCGGTCCTCGGCATGTACGCCGCCCATGTCGGCCCGGACCCCGCGGCCGGCGGGCCGCTGGGCTTCGTCATGGAGCTGGCGCGAGGCCGTTCCTCCGCGCTGTTCGCCCTGCTCGCCGGCTTCACCCTCGTCCTCATCACCGGCCGCCCGCACCCGCGCACCGGGCGCGCCGGACGGCAGGCGGTGGCCCGGATGGTCATCCGTTCCGTCGTCCTGATCGCCCTGGGGTTCGCCCTGACCGCCCTCGACAGCGACGTCGACGTGATCCTGGCCTTCTACGGGCTGACCTTCCTCGCCGTCCTCCCGCTGTACCGGCTGCGCGCCCGGACGCTCGCGTTCCTCGCCGCCGTGAGCGCGCTCGTGATGCCCCAAGTCCTGTACGTGATACGCCTGTCGATCGAGGAGGGAAGCTGGGCGGACACCGTCGTCGCCCGGGATCCGCTGGCCCGGATCGGCGACACGGACGGCTTCGTGGAACTGCTGTTCACCGGCGAATACCCCGTGCTCACCTGGGCGCCGTTCATGCTCGCCGGCATGGCGGTGGCCCGCCTCGACCTCACGCGGAGCACGGTCCGCACCCAACTGGCCCTCATCGGCGGGGCGTCGAGCCTGCTCGGCTACGGCGGCTCCTGGCTGGCCCTCCGCCTCGTCCCGCATACGCAGGCCACCGTCGCCGCCACCACCGACGGCGATTCGGCCGCCTCGGCCTGGTGGTCCGACACCGTCGGCCACCTCATCGACGACACCCCGGCGGCCTGGCTCCTGGTGGCCGCGCCGCACAGCCAGACGACCTTCTCCATCCTCGGCAACACCGGTGTCGCGCTGCTGGTCGTGGTCCTGTGCGTGACGGCCACGGACCGGCTCCCGCGATTCGGCCGCCTCGCCACCCCCGTCCGCGCCGTCGGCCTGACGGCCCTGACCGCGTACGTACTGCACATCCTCGCCGTCAGGGAGTTCGGCATGGAGGACGAGACCGGACCGGCGCTCGTCGACCTCCTCCTCTACGGTTCGGTCGCGCTGCTGACGGCCACCGCCTGGACCCGGTGGTTCCGGCGTGGACCGCTGGAGCATCTGCTCCACCTCTGCACGCGCCCGGCACGCCACATCAGGTGATGACCGGGCGAACTTCGGCCGAACCGCAGCCGTTTCACCAGGACGGCATGGACAGGTCATGTCCGCCTGTACGCAAGCTTCTCTCCGCACCATCTGCATGTCCCCGACACTCGACGGCATACATGACGGTAAGGAAGCGAACGCCTGTGAGAACGCCAAGCACCGCTCGAGGACTCGCCCTCCTCGTCTCCGGCACCGCCCTGACCACCTGCCTCGCGGCAGCCCCCGCAGGAGCGGGTACGTCCGCCCTCCCTACGGTGACCGCGACGAGCGAATCGGCCGCGTTGTACGACGACGAGGCCGGCGGCAACTCCGACGCCGACGACCCGGCGATCTGGCGGAACCCCGCCGACCCGGACCGCAGCCTCGTCGTCGCCACCGTGAAGGAGGGCGGCCTGCGCGTCTACGACCTGGACGCCCGCCTGGTGCAGTCGGTGCCCGCGCCGAACCCACCGACGGCGGACGACGCCCCCGGCCGGTACAACAACGTCGACCTCGTCACCGGCCTGCGCACCTCCGCGGGCCCAGCCGACGTGGCCGTGGTCAGCGACCGGGGCAACGACCGGCTGCGCATCCACCGCCTCGACCCCTCCCGCCCGAACGGCCCGCTGACCGACATCACCGACCCGGCCGCCGCCCCCGTGTTCTCCGCCGACCAGGCCGAGATCAACGACCAGCACACCGCGTACGGCCTCGCCACCTGGTCGGACAGGGCCACCGGCCGCACGTACGCCCTGGTCAGCCAACGCGAGCGCACCCGCCTCGCCCTGCTCGAACTCGTCCCGGCGGCGCACGGCAAGGTCGGCTATCGCAAGATCCGCACCCTCGACCTGCCCTCCTCCTTCCGTCTGCCCGACGGCACGAGGTGGAGCCCCTGCGGCGAGCCCGGTGAACTCCCGCAGGTCGAGGGCATGGTCGTCGACCCCGCCACCGGCACCCTCTACGCCGGGCAGGAGGACATCGGCATCTGGCGCCTGCGCGCCGACCTCACCGGCAAGCCTGTCCTGGTCGACAGGACCAAGGAGTACGGCGTACCCGGCACGTACGACGAGGAGAGCGAGGAGTGCGCGCCGGGTGCCGACCCCGGCTACGGAGGGAAGCGGCTGTCGGCCGACGTAGAAGGTCTGACGATCTATCAGGAGCGCGACGGGGAAGGCTACTTGCTCGCCTCCAGCCAGGGGGACAACACCTTCGCCCTGTACGACCGCGAGGTGAGCGAGGGCAACGAGTACGAGGGCGGCTTCCGGATCGGGGCCGCGTCGGACACCCTCGACGGTGTCCAGGAGTGCGACGGCGCCGCCGTCCTCAACGCCCCGCTGGGCAGCCGCTATCCACGCGGCCTCCTCGTCGTCCAGGACGGCCACGAGACCCCCGGGACCCCGGACGGGGAGGGCGGCACCCGCACGGCGACCGGCTTCAAGTTCGTCGACCTCGGCGAACTGGTGGACGCCACCGGCATGTGAGGGCCCGTCACGGCCGCCTGAGGAGGTCGGCGGCCGTGACGGAGCTGCGCCGCCCTGCGGTCAGTCCTCGATCGCGCACAGGGGGTCCTCGTCGAGTCCGGCCGCCATCCACTGCTCCACGGCCGCGACATGGACCGTCGCCGCGGAGACCGCCAACGCGGAGTCACGGGCCCGCAGGG
This sequence comes from Streptomyces europaeiscabiei, assembly GCF_001550375.1. Taxonomy (GTDB): domain Bacteria; phylum Actinomycetota; class Actinomycetes; order Streptomycetales; family Streptomycetaceae; genus Streptomyces; species Streptomyces europaeiscabiei. The sequence goes on from NZ_LRTR01000584.1 coordinate 2,809, forward strand.
CGCGCAGGATCTCCTCGTGCTCCCGGTGGGCGTGTTCCACGGCCCGATCGGTGCGGGTGCCCCGGACGATCCGGGCTCGCTGGGTACGGGTGGAGAGCACCCGGAGCAGCATGGACAGCACCGGGTTGCCGACCGCCTCCACGATCCGCAGGTGGAAGGCGATGTCGTGGCCGACGAACTCCTCGACCGTGGCGGCGGACCGTGACCGCTCCAGGATCGCACCGAGTTCCCGGAGGCCGTCGGCGGTGAGCAGCGTGGCGGCCGCCCCGGTCGCCTGGGGTTCCAGCAGCCGCCGTACCTGGAGCAGTTGCAGGGCCGTCCGCCCCTGGGACACGTCCGAGGCGAAGGAGAGCGACTCCAGCAGGAGGTGCGGTTCGAGGCTGGAGACATAGGTGCCGTCGCCCTGCCGGGTCACCAGGATCCGCATCGCGGTCAGGGCGCGTACCGCCTCCCGCAGCGAACTGCGGGACAGACCGAGCTGGGCGGCGAGGACCTCCTCCTTGGGCAGTCGTGAGCCGGGCGCGAGTTCGCCGGCGACGATCATCGCCTTGATCTTGTCCATGGCCTCGTCCGTCAGCGCCATGAGAGGCCTCCCTGTACCGGGGACACCGGAACTACTCCTGCTTCTCGCCGGAGGCGAAGCGGGAGATGATCAGCGCGACGATGATGATGGCGCCGTTGAGGAACTGGTTCCACAGTGGGGGTACGCCTGCCAGTGTCATGACGTTGACGACGAGTTGGAGTGTCAGGACGCCGGTGAGGGCGCCGAAGACGGAGCCTTTGCCGCCGTTGAGGCTGACTCCGCCGATGACGGTCGCGGCGAAGACCTGGAAGATCCAGCCGCTGCCCTGGGTGGCGGAGATGGAGCCGTAGTGGCCGCTGTAGAGGATGCCGGCGAACGCGGCGAGGACGCTGCCGAGGATGAGGACGGTCCAGACGATGCGGTCGACGCGGATGCCGGCGGTGCGGGCGGCTTCGGCGTTGCCGCCGATGGCGTAGAGGGCGCGGCCGTGGCGCAGCCAGGACAGGGCGCCGGCGCCGAGGGCGAAGAGGGTCACGCAGATCCAGATGGCGGCGGGGATGCCGAGCCATGAGGTTTTGCCGAGGTAGGTGAAGGAGGAGGGCAGTTCGACGATGGACTGGCCTTCGGAGAGGGCGACCTGGAGTCCGCGGAGCATGGTGAGCATGCCGAGGGTGACGATGAAGCCGTTGAGGCGGAGTTTGAGGATGAGGAAGCCGTTGACGGCTCCGATCACGACGCCGACCAGCAGGCACAGTGGTACGGCTGTCCATTCGGGCAGGAGTCCGAGGCCGGTGAAGCGGGCGCCGCTGGTGGGCAGGACCAGCCAGACGGCGATGACGGGGGCCACGCCGATGGTGGATTCCAGGGACAGGTCCATCCGGCCGCAGATCAGGATCAGTGCGGTGGCCAGGACGAGCAGGCTCAGCTCGGTGGACTGCTGGGCCACGCCGATGAGGTTGTCGGCGGTCAGGAAGGCGGGCGAGACGATGAACCCGATCAGGCCCAGGACGAGGATCGCCGGGACCAGGGACAGCTCACGGAAGCGCCCGAGGCCGAGCCCCCGGCGGGTGTCCCCGGCGGTCTCCGGTGCCACGCTCGTGGCGGGGTCGGTGACATCAGTGGTGGCGGACATGACTACCTTCCGTGCTCTTCGGTGGTGTCCGAGGTGGTGGCGGGGGAGGCCTCGGAGGAGGCGATGTCGGAGGCTTCGGGCCGGCCGGCCACGCCCTCGGCGGGCGGGTCCGCCCGGCCCGCCACGCCCTCCATGGCGGCGACGACGTGCTCGTCCTGCCAGCCGCGGTCGAACTCGGCGACCACGCGCCCGTGGAACATCACCACGAGCCGGTCGCAGACCTTCAGGTCGTCCAGTTCGTCGGAGACGATCAGCGCGGACTTCCCGCTGTCCGCGACCTGGCGGATGCGGCGCAGGAGGAACTCCTTGGACTTGACGTCCACCCCGTTGGTGGGGCGGATGGCCACCAGGACGTGCGGGTCGGTGGCCAGGGCGCGGGCGACGACGACCTTCTGCTGGTTGCCGCCCGAGAGGGCCGACACGGGGGTGGCCCCGCCCGGGGTCTTGATGTCGAGGTCCCGGATCATGCGTCCGGCGAACGCCCTGGTGCGGGCGGGCAGCACCGTGCCGTACGGGCCGAGCTGGCCGGTGACGGTGAGCGTCGCGTTCTCCGCCACGCTGCGGTTGTTCACCAGCCCCTGCAGATGCCGGTCCTCCGGGACCAGCCCGACGCCGACGGCGAGCGCCGACGGCACGCTGCCGCCGCGTACCCGGCGCCCGCCGACGGAGATCGCGCCCTGCTCGGGGCGGTGCAGCCCGGCGATCGCCTCACCCACCCGCACATTGCCGCTGGCCGCCGCCCCGGCGAGGCCGACCACCTCGCCCGCGCGCACCGTGAGCGAGAGGTTCTCGCAGGCGCCGGGCAGGGTGAGACCCTCGACCGTCAGGAGTTCGGGGGCGTCGTCCCGTACCGGGGCGCGGTTCTCGACGGCTGCCGCCACCGTGCCGGATGTCTCCCCGGTCATGGCCTCCACCAGCGCCTGGTGGCCGAGTTCGGCGACGGGCGCGGTGAGGATGTGGGCGGCGTCGCGGTAGACGGTGACGGTGGTGCAGAGGTCGTACACCTCTTGCAGGTGGTGTGAGATGAAGAGGAAGGCGACGCCCTGCCGCTGGAGGTCGCGGAGCTTGTCGAAGAGGCGGTTGATGCCGCGGGCGTCGAGTTTCGCGGTCGGCTCGTCGAGGATGATGAAGCGTGCGCCGAACGACAGCGCCCGCGCGATCTCCACGAACTGCCGCTGCTCGACGGTGAGATCCCGCGCCCGCGCGTCGGCCTTCACATCCACGCCGTATCCCGCGAGCAACTCCTCGGCCCGCGCGCGCAGTTGCTTCCAGCGGATGGGGCGCAGCGCACCGTCGCTCTGCCGGTTCAGGAAGAGGTTCTCGGCGACGGTCAGGTCCTGGATGATCGTGGACTTCTGGTAGACGCAGGCGACCCGGGAACGCCAGGCGTCGATGTCCCCGACGACGGGCGCCGACTCGCCGGAAAAACGCAGGGTGCCGGTGTCGGCGTGCTGCAGTCCGGTCAGGATGGACACCAGCGTCGACTTGCCGGCGCCGTTGCGTCCGACCAGGGCGTGCGCCTCGCCGGCGGCGACGGTGATCCGGGCGTCGCGCAGCGCGACGGTCGCGCCGAACCTCTTGCTGATGCCGGTGGCCTCGGCCACCGGGGCGGGGCTCGTGGCAGCGGGGTTCCCGCCGCCGTTCGCCGCGGTGGTCGCGGTGTCCGCCATGGTGGATACCGTCCTTCGTGGGGTGGATACGAGGGGGTGCGGGCGGAGCGACGAGCCGCGTCCCTCCGCCCAGTCGTCGGCCCTTCGGCCTTCGGCCACTAGCCGACGTTGTTGCCCCACAGGGTCTTGTCGTCGACGTTGTCCTTGGTCACCAGCGGTGCGGGCAGCTGGTCCTCCAGGCCGTTGGGGATCTCGATGATCGTGGAGTCGTGGTCGGTCCTGCCGGGCTTGAAGGTCTTGCCCTCGGCGGCTGCCTGGGCGTAGTACAGCGCGTACTTGGCGTACAGGTCGGCGGGCTGGGAGATGGTGGCGTCGATCTGGCCCTTGCGGATGGCGTCGAACTCCTGCGGGATGCCGTCGTTGGAGACGATCGAGATGTGGCCCTTCTCGCCGGCCGGCTTGAGCAGGCCCTTCTGCTCCAGCAGGGCCAGGGTCGGCTGCAGGAAGACACCGCCGGCCTGCATGTAGATGCCGTTGAGGTCGGGGTGCTGGGCGAGCAGGCTCTGCAGCTTGGCGGAGGCCACGTCGCCCTTCCAGTCGGTGGGCAGCTCGAAGACCTTGATCTTGGGGAACTTCGTCTTCATGCACTGGGCGAAGGCCTCGGAGCGGTCGCGGCCGTTGATGGAGTCCAGGGCGCCCTGGAACTCGGCGACCTTGCCCTTTCCGCCGAGCTGCTCGCCGAGGAACTCGCAGGCCTTGGTGCCGTAGGCCCGGTTGTCGGCGCGCACGACCATGTAGACGTCGCCCTTGTCGGGGCGGGTGTCGACGCTGACCACGGGGATCTTCTTCGACGCGAGGGTGTCGAGGGTGGAGGCGATGGCCCCGGTGTCCTGGGGGGCCATGACGACGGCCTTGGCGCCCGTGTTCTGGAACACCTGCACGTTGGCGACGAGCTTGGTGACGTCGTTCTGCGAGTTGCTCAGCGGCAGCGCGTTGACGTCCTCGGACTTGACGTCCTTCTTCAGGTACTCGGCGTAGGAGTTCCAGAAGTCGGAGTCGGAGCGCGGCAGGTCGATCCCGATGGCGGGCTTGTCACCGCCCGAACCTGCCGACCCGGAGGAGCTCTCGCGGTTGCACGCGGTGAGGAGGGTGAGGGCCGCGAGGGCGCAGGCCGCTGCGGCGGTGGAGCGGGTGCGAACGAGCTTCATGGCCGGGTTCTCCTTAGCCAGGACGGGGAGGCCGCCCTCTGGTACAGGCATGAGTGGACCGTCGGAGGGGAGGGACGGAGGGTCAACCGATGAACGAGCAGCGGAGTTCGAACGGCCTCTGTCTCTGCGTGGCAGCGGTGCGATTCCTCCGATGTATCTTGGACGTCGAGGACGTTACGACGGCATTGCCGGGGTTGACAAGAGGTGGCCCCGATGAATGTTCCGCCCCGATCATGAGGAGTGGGCGACGTCTCGGCTGAGGCGATGTCCCAGATGTCGAATCTGTGAGCTGCGGAATGTCGGGCGTCGATCAAATACATCCGAGGAATACGTTGTCAGGGCGTCTGACTGCCCTTAAAGTCGCGGTGCGCCATTCCTCCGATGAATGAGCGAACCCCCATGGCAAGGGAGCCTTCAGTGAAACTGCTACGTGTCGGTGTCCCGGGAGGGGAGCGGCCTGCGGTTCGTACCGATGACGGCCGGCTGCTGGATGTGTCGTCGGTGGCCGGTGACATCGATGGTGCGTTTCTGGCTTCGGATGGGGTGGAGCGGGTCCGTGCGGCGGTGGAGGCGGGTGGGCTGCCTGTTCTTGACGCGGGTGGTCTGCGGGTGGGTGCTCCGGTGGCGCGGCCGGGCAAGGTGATCTGTGTCGGTCTGAACTACCGGGATCACGCGGCGGAGACCGGTGCGGCGATTCCGCCGCGTCCGGTGGTGTTCATGAAGGATCCGGGCACGGTGGTGGGCCCTTATGACGGGGTGCTGATCCCGCGCGGTTCGGTGAAGACCGACTGGGAGGTCGAGCTGGGGGTGGTGATCGGACGGCGGGCCCGCTATCTGGAGGGTCCTGAGGAGGCGGCCGGGGTGATCGCGGGCTATGTGGTCAGTCATGACGTCTCGGAGCGTGAGTTCCAGTTGGAGTACTCCTCGCAGTGGGACCTGGGCAAGTCCTGTGAGACGTTCAACCCGATGGGGCCGTGGCTGGTGACCGCTGATGAGGTCGGTGATCCGCAGGGTCTGGGGCTGCGGCTGAGTGTCAACGGTGTCAGGCGCCAGGACGGCCACACCCGGGACATGATCTTCCCGGTCCACGAGATCGTGGCGTATCTGAGCCGGTACATGGTCCTTCAGCCCGGTGACGTGATCAATACCGGTACGCCCGCCGGCGTCGCTCTGGGCCTTGCCGGTACTCCCTTCCTTCGTGCTGGTGACACCGTCGATCTGGAGATCGACGGGCTCGGCAGCCAGCGCCAGACTTTCGGCCAAGCGTGAAAGGCAGCACCCCCGTGACGACAACTTCCGCCCGGATCACCGCGGTCGACACCTATGACATCCGGTTTCCCACCTCGCGGGAGCTGGACGGGTCGGACGCGATGAATCCCGACCCCGACTACTCCGCCGCCTATGTCGTGCTGCGCACGGATGCCGGTGACGGTCTGGAGGGGCATGGTTTCACCTTCACCATCGGGCGTGGCAACGAGGTGCAGGTCGCCGCGATCGGTGCGCTGCGGCCGCATCTGGTGGGCCGTTCGGTGCAGGAGGTGTGTGCCGATCCCGGCTCGGTCAGCCGTGACCTGATCGGGGACAGTCAGCTGCGCTGGCTGGGTCCGGAGAAGGGGGTGATGCACATGGCGGTCGGTGCGGTGGTCAACGCGGTGTGGGACCTGGCGGCCAAGCGTGCCGGGCAGCCCCTGTGGCGGCTGCTGGCGCAGGCGTCGCCGGAGTGGCTGGTCTCCCAGGTCGATTTCCGCTACATCGCCGACGCTCTCACGCCCGCGGAGGCGCTGCGGCTGTTGCGGGAGGGCCGCAGTGGGCTGGCGGGGCGTGAGGCGGTGCTGCTGGAGCGCGGTTATCCCGGCTACACCACCTCTCCGGGGTGGCTGGGCTATTCCGACGAGAAGCTGACCCGGCTGGCCAAGCAGGCCGTCGCGGACGGGTTCACCCAGATCAAGCTGAAGGTCGGCGCGGACCTGGCCGACGATGTGCGCCGGATGCGTGCCGCCCGCGCCGCCGTCGGTGACACGATCCGTATCGCCATCGACGCCAACCAGCGCTGGAACGTGGACGAGGCGGTCGGGTGGACGAACGCGCTCGCGGAGTTCGGCCCGTACTGGATCGAGGAGCCCACGAGCCCCGACGACATCCTCGGCCATGCCGCCGTGCGCCGTGGTGTCGGCGGTGTGAAGGTCGCCACCGGTGAACACGTCCAGAACCGTATTGTCTTCAAGCAGCTTCTCCAGGCCGAGGCGATCGATGTTCTCCAGATCGACGCGGCCCGGGTCGGCGGTGTCAACGAGAACCTGGCGATCCTGCTGCTCGCGGCGAAGTTCGGGGTGCCGGTCTGTCCGCACGCCGGCGGGGTGGGTCTGTGTGAACTGGTCCAGCACCTGTCGATGTTCGACTATCTGGCGCTGTCCGGTACCACCGACGACCGGGTCATCGAGTACGTCGATCACCTCCATGAGCACTTCACCGCCCCCGTGGTGATGCGTGGGGGTCACTACACCGCGCCGCTGACGCCTGGTTTCTCCGCCACCATGCATCCCGAGTCGCTCGCCGAATACCGTTACCCGGACGGCACGTTCTGGGCCGCCGACCTCGCTGGACGAGAGGAAGTCGCATGACCGGGCAGACAGGTGAACCGACCGAAACGACCGGTGAACCCACCGAGCCGAGGGGCGAACTGGGCGGGCTCAGGGCGATCGTCACCGGGGGCGCGTCCGGCATCGGGCTGGCCACCGCCCGGCTGCTCGCCGCACGGGGCGCCGCGGTGGCCGTCCTCGACGTCGACCCCTCCGGGGCCTCGGCCCCGCTGCTCGGTCTCAAGGCCGACATCACCGACGACGCCTCCGTACGGGCCGCCGTCACCGAGGCCGTCGAGCGGCTCGGCGGTCTGGACATCCTCGTGAACAACGCGGGCATCGGCGCCATCGGCACCGTCGAGGACAACCCCGACGAGCAGTGGCACCGGGTCCTGGACGTCAACGTCCTCGGCATGGTGCGCGTCAGCCGGGCCGCCCTGCCGCATCTGCGGAACTCGTCCCACGCGGCCATCGTGAACACGTGCTCGATCGGCGCCACCGCGGGACTGCCGCAGCGGGCCCTGTACTGCGCCAGCAAGGGCGCCGTCCTCTCACTGACCCTGGCCATGGCCGCCGACCACGTCCGCGAGGGCATCCGCGTCAACTGCGTCAACCCCGGCACCGCCGACACCCCCTGGGTCGGCCGGCTCCTCGACTCAGCCGACGACCCCGAGGCCGAACGCGCCGCACTCAACGCCCGCCAGCCCATGGGCCGTCTGGTCACCGCCGACGAGGTCGCCGCCGCCATCGCCTACCTGGCCGGCCCCGCCGCGGCCTCCGTCACCGGCACCGCCCTCGCCGTCGACGGCGGAATGCAGGGCCTCCGCCTCCGCCCGGCGGGCACATGAGGACCAGGACCCTCGGCCGCACCGGCGTCCAGGTCACCGAGCTGGCGTACGGAGCCGCCGGCATCGGCAACCTCTTCCGCACGGTGTCCGACGAGGAGGCCGCCGCCGCGATCGACGCCGCCTGGAACGCAGGCATCCGCACCTTCGACACAGCACCCCACTACGGGCTCGGCCTGTCCGAACGCCGCCTGGGCGCCGCCCTGCGCGACCGCCCCAGGGACTCGTACACCGTCTCCACCAAGGTCGGACGTCTGCTGGTGCCCGCCGACGGGGGCGGCGAAGGCGGTGGCGCGGCCGACGACCTGGCCAACGGCTTCGCCGTCCCGGCGACCCTGCGCCGTGTCTGGGACTTCAGCGCCGACGGAGTGCTGCGCTCCCTCGAAGCCAGCCTGGACCGCCTCGGCCTCGACCGGGTGGACGTCGTCCTCCTCCACGACCCCGACGACCACGCCGAACAGGCCCTCGGCGAGGCCTACCCGGCGCTCGAACGGCTGCGCGCCGAAGGCGTCGTCGGCGCCATCGGCGTCGGCATGAACCAGTCCGCGCTCCCGGCCCGCTTCCTGCGCGAGACAGACATCGACGTCGTCCTCCTCGCCGGCCGCTACACCCTCCTGGAACAGGACGCACTCGCCGAACTGCTCCCCGAGGCCGCCGCCCGCGGCCGGAGCGTCCTCATCGGCGGCGTCTTCAACTCCGGCCTGCTCACCGACCCCAAGCCGGGCGCCACCTACGACTACGCGCCCGCCCCGGAACCCGTACTCGAACGGGCCCTGCGCCTGAAAGCGGTCACCGAACGCCACGGCGTGCCCCTGCGCGCCGCCGCCCTCCGCTTCCCCCTCGGCCACCCGGCCGTCGTGAGCGTCCTCACCGGCGCCCGCTCGCCCGACGAGGTCCGCGACACCGTGGAGCAGTCGCGCCACCCGGTGCCGGCCGCGCTCTGGGACGAGCTGCGCGCGGAGGGCCTGCTCGCCCCGGAAGCCCCGGTGCCCGTCGAAGCCCCCGTGCCTCTCGACGAGCCCGCCCCCCTCGAGGAGAAGGAGTCGTCGTGAGGATCGCCCTGCACACCAGGGTCCGCGCCGACCGCGTCGAGGAGTACGACGCGGCCCACCACGAGGTCCCGGAAGAGCTGACCACCGCCATCCGCGCCGCCGGGGTGAGCGAGTGGACGATCTGGCGCAGCGGCACCGACCTCTTCCACCTGCTGGAGGTCGAGGACTACGCGGCGATGATCGCCGAGCTGGAGAAACTCCCGGTCAACATCGCCTGGCAGGCCCGCATGGCCGACCTGCTCGACGTCGTCCACGACTACTCGGCGTCAGGGTCCGACGCCGGCCTGCCCGTGGTGTGGGAGCTGTGACGCCCACCGGTACGGACGCCGACACCGGGATCGTCGACGCCCACCACCACGTCTGGGACCTCTCCGTCCGCGACCAGGACTGGATCGCCGGCCCCGAACTCGCCCCGCTGCGACGCGACTTCACCCTCCGCGACCTGGAACCGGAGGCGCGCGCCGCCGGCGTCAAGGCCACGGTGCTGGTGCAGACGATCACCGTGCCCGAGGAGACCCCCGAGTTCCTGGCCCTGGCCGCGGACAGTGACCTGGTCGCGGGGGTGGTCGGCTGGACCGACCTCACGTCGCCCGATGTCGCCGCCGCCCTCGCCGAGCTGCGCGAAGGACACGGCGGCGAGCACCTGGTGGGCCTCCGCCACCAGGTGCAGGGCGAACCCGACCCCCGCTGGCTGGTACGCCCGGACGTCCTGCGGGGCCTGGCCGCCGTCGCCGACGCGGGACTCGTCTACGACCTCCTGGTCAAGCCCCACCAGCTCCCGGCCGCCGTGGAGGCGGCGACCCGCCTCCCCCAACTCACCTTCGTCCTCGACCACGTGGCGAAGCCCCCCGTGACCTCCGGCGAACTGGAACCCTGGGCGAGGCGGGTACGGCGACTGGCCGCCCTCCCGAACACCGTCTGCAAGCTCTCCGGCCTGGTCACGGAAGCGGACTGGAAAGCCTGGTCCGTCGCGGACCTCGTCCCGTACGCCGACACCGTCCTGGACGCCTTCGGCCCCGACCGGCTGATGTTCGGCTCCGACTGGCCCGTCTGCCGGCTGGCCTCGGACTACCGCGAAGTCCTCGACACGGCCAGGTCGTTGACATCCGGACTCGGCCCGGCAGAACACCGGGAGGTCTTCGCGGGCACCGCCGTCCGCGTCTACGGCCTGCGGATCTGAGCCATGGCGGCCAGCTCCTCCGGGGTGCGCGGGCCGGGCTCGTCCTCGGTCAACAACCCCTGTTCGCAGAGCAGTCGAACGACCGCGATGCCCCAGGGAAGCCGTAGCCCGGCCTGTTGGAGGAGGTCCGTGCGGGCGAGCATCGTGGCCACCGGGCCCGTGCGCGCGCCGGACGGGGTGAGCAGTGCCGCGTCGTCGGCCCACCGGAGGGCGAGATCGACGTCATGGGTGGCCATCACGACGGTGGTGCCGGACCGGCGCAGCTCGTCCAGGGTCGTGAGGAGCCGCTCCTGTCCGTCGGGGTCGAGCCCGGCGGTCGGCTCGTCGAGGATCAGCACCCGGGGCCGCATCGCGACCGCGCCGGCGATGGCGGTCCGCTTGCGCTGACCGTAGGAGAGCAGATGGGTGGGCCGGTCGGCGAGCGCACTGATGCCGAGCGCGCCGAGCGCCTCGTCCACCCGGGCCCGCACCTGCGCGTCGGACAGCCCGAGGTTCAGCGGCCCGAACGACACGTCCTGCGCGACGGACGCCGCGAAGAGCTGGTCGTCCGGGTCCTGGACGACCAGCTGGACCGTCGTACGCAGCCGGGTCAGGCCCTTGCGGTCGTACGTCACCGGTCGCCCCTCCACCGCCAGCTCGCCCGTGCGGGGCCGCAGCCCGCCGCTGAGCAGCCGCATCAGCGTGGTCTTGCCGCTGCCGTTGCGGCCCAGCAGGGCCAGCGCGCGCCCCTCGCGCACCTCGAAGTCGAGAGCGCTGAGCACGGCCGGACCGTCCTCGTACGCGAAGGACGCGCCCCGCAGGGCGACCAGCACGGGCTCGCTCATGGCAGCGGCCTTTCCAGGACGAAGGTGAGGGCGGCCACAGAGCCGAGGAGCACGACACTGGCCGCGGTGAAGCGGGCGGAGATCCGGGCCTCGGGCACCAGGACGCGCAGGGTGCCGTCGTATCCCCGCCCGGCGAGCCCGGTCTGCAGCCGTGCCGCGCGGTCGAAGGCCCGTACGAACGCGGTGGCGCCGAGACCGGCGAGCGAACGCCAGGTGGCCGCCCGCGTGGTGTGCCCCAGCCGGGCGGCCTGCGCCTCCCGGATCCGGCGGACGGAGTCCAGGAGCAGAAAGCTCATGCGGTACGTGACCAGCGCCACGTCCACGACCGGGGCGGGCACCCCGGCCTTCACCAGGCGCGGCAGCAGGTCCGACATGGGTGTGGTGAAGGCGAACAGGAGGACGCCGAGGGAGGCGGCCGAGGTGCGCAGCAGCAGTTCCCCGGCGCGGACCGGGCCGCCGTCGGCCAGGGTGAGGAACCCGTCGGGCCCGCCGACCTGGACGAGCAGCGGCAGCGCGCCGGTCACGCAGAAGCCCAGCGGCACCCGGTAGGCACGCCACAGGCGACGGCCGGGCACGCCCGCCGGGCCCAGCAGCACGACCAGCGCGGTCAGCAGGACCAGGGCCGCGCCGGGCCAGGGCGGCAGGGAGATCGCGAGCACGGTGAGGCCGAGCCCGAGCACGGCCTTGTCCACGGGATGGCGGCGGCGCCAGCGACTGCTGTGCGCCGCCGCGTCGATCGGCAGCACGAGGGCTCAGACCCGCCCGGTGGGGGACTCCCCGGAGCGGGCGGACGAGCCTTCGTCGCCGGGCGGGGTCTTCGCGGCTGCCGGGGCCGTCACAGCCGCCGTACCGGCCGCGACCGTCGCGCTCACCGCAAGGGCCTCAGCGGTCCCGGCCGTGGTGGCGTCCCCGGCCCCGTCCAGCTCTGCCCGGGCCCGCGCCTCGCCCTGGCGGCGGCCACGGTGGATGCCGAAGTAGTAGGCGAGGACGCCCGCGCCCAGCGCGGCCTGGAGGGAGAACAGCGCCGACTCGATCTCGCCGGAGGGCGGCTCGTACAGGGGCGAGAACCACGGCTCGTAGTCCGGCTCGATCTCGGTGATCGCCGTCTCCGCTTCACCGTCGGCGCCGGTGAAGGGCTCTTCCTTGTGGTCGCCGAGGCCGAGCGCCAGCGGCAGGACGGCGAGCGCGGCCACGACGAGCAGCAGCAGGGCGTTGATCTTCGTGTTCCGGTTCATCGGGCCACCGCCTCGGTCTCGGTGCGGTCGCGCTTGCCGGTCAGGAGCACGCCGAGCCGGGTCAGTTCGCCCTTGCTCGACTGCACCAGCAGACGCATCACCAGCACGGTGAGGAGGCCCTCGCTGACCGCCAGCGGGATCTGGGTGACGGCGAAGATGGACCCGAACTTGCCGAGCGCGCCCAGGAAGCCGCTGCTCGGGTCGGGAAACGCGAGCGCCAGCTGCACGCTGGTGACGCAGTAGGTGACGAGGTCGGCGACGAACGCGCCGAAGAACACCGTGACCATCAGCGGCACGTCGAAGCGCCGCAGCAGCCGGTAGATGCCGTACCCCGCCCAGGGCCCGACGATCGCCATCGAGAAGACGTTGGCGCCGAGCGTGGTCAGGCCGCCGTGCGCGAGCAGCAGTGCCTGGAAGAGCAGGGTGATGGTGCCCAGGACCGCCATGATCGGCGGGCGGAACAGGATGGCGCCCAGTCCGGTGCCGGTGGGGTGGGAGCAACTCCCGGTGACCGACGGCAGTTTCAGCGCGGACAGGACGAAGGTGAAGGCCCCCGAGGCGCCGAGGAGCAGCGTGCTCTCGGGATTCTCCTTGACCTCACGGGTGAGTGCCCGGACTCCGTGGACGACGAATGGCGCGGACGCGACGCTCCAGGCGATCGCGTGCGCCGGAGGAAGGAAACCCTCGGCTATGTGCATGGCTCAGCAGACCCTCTCCAGCACCTCGTGGATGGTTGACGCGCCTTGGCCGGTCTCCTGGCTTACGGGTGACACCGCCCATGCTCCGCCTTCCCGGGTCACAAGGACCCAGTGGCTGTCCGTGAGGACTGGAGCCGGACTTCCCGATCACAGTGGCGAGGGCCGCACCGGCATGACACCGGATTTCCCGTTCACCAAGGCGTGGTGACAGTAGTGCCCACATAAGGGCGCTGACAAGCGGAGACGAGGGGCGCGCGGGCGCCGTGGAACAGCTCACACCACGGCGCACGCCCCGTGAGCCCCACGCCACACCAGGATGAACTCACGACGACGGCAAGTGGCCGGAACCGCTCGCACACCTGGTCGCCCTTGGCCATAGGTCCCGCCCTGCGCTTGAATTCACCCTTCACGCCATCGGCACAGGGAGTCCGCAGTGCACCGCCCGACCTTGGTACGCAGTTCACGCCGTCTCGGCGTTCTCACCGCAGCCGCGCTCGCGGTCGCCGTCGCCACCGCCGGGCCGGCCGCGGCCCACGCGGAGGTCGAGGCGGAGGGCGCCCGAGCCCTCGACCAGAACGTCGAACTGACCTTCTCCGCGGAGTCGGAGTCCTCCTCCGCCGGCATCACCAAACTGGAAGTGATCCTCCCCAAGGGCATGGTCCCCTCCGACATCGCCTACGAGAAGGGCCCCGACGGCTGGAAGTTCGCCCCGACCAGCCGGGGCTACACCGTGTCGGGTTCGAAGCTCGCGGTGGGGGAGGACGTCGAGTACGTCGTCACCGTACGGCAGTTGCCCGACGCCGAGTCGCTGGTCTTCAAGACCCTGCAGTCGTACAGCGACGGCAAGGTGGACCGCTGGATCGAACTGGAGGAGTCCGAAGGGGACGGGCACGGTCACGGTCACCCGGCACCCCGTCTGGACCTGAAGGCCGCCGCCCCCGGCGCCGAAGTCGTGAGCCCCACCCCGTCGGAGGAACCCACGACGGCCTCGCCCTCACCCTCACCCGAATCGAGTGCCGAGACCTCCGCGCCGTCGGCGGAGCCCGCTGCGGACAGCGCGGAGGGCGACGACGGTGGCTCACTCGCCGTACCGCTCGGCATCGGTGCGGCCGTCCTCCTCGCGCTCGGCGGTGGTCTGTGGTGGTTCCGGTCCCGCCGGGGCGGGACCGCCTGACGAGTCCGCTGACGAGTCCGCCCGATCCGGGGCTCGTGCGGCCGCGCCGTCCACCGAAAGACCCTGACCTGACCCAAACGTGGCACGGGCTTTACTGCGAACTCCTTGCAGTTACCAGCACACCGCACAAGGCTGAAGGGGTTCGACGACACGCACGCGGCACGACAAGTGAGGCGCCGTCCCATGGCCCCTGTTACCGACACCGCCCCCTCGGCCATCGCCGAGAAGGGCGGTTTCTCATGGCGCCGGATCCGCGCCTCGATGACGTGCGGGGAGTGGGCGAACCTCGGCGGTATGGCCGGCTTCATCCTGGCGCTGCATCTCGTCGGCTGGTTCACGCTGGTCGTGATCGTCGCCCCCGAGCACTACAGCGTCGGCAGCAGGACCTTCGGGATCGGTATGGGCGTCACCGCCTACACCCTGGGGATGCGGCACGCCGTCGACGCCGACCACATCGCGGCCATCGACAACACCACCCGCAAACTGATGGGAGAGGGGCAGCGCCCGCTGTCCGTCGGCTTCTGGTTCTCCCTCGGGCACTCGTCGATCGTCTTCGCCCTCACCTTCCTGCTCACCCTCGGCGTCAAGGCGCTCGCCGGACCGGTGCGGAACGGCGACTCCCAGCTGCACGACCTCGCCGGCTGGATCGGTACCACCGTCTCCGGGACGTTCCTCTACGTCATCGCGCTCATCAACCTGGTGGTCATGGTGGGCATCTGGAAGGTGTTCCGGGAGATGCGCTCGGGCTCCTTCGACGAGGCCGCGCTGGAGGAGCGGCTGAACAGCCGGGGCTTCATGAACCGGCTCCTCGGACGGCTGATGAAGTCGATCACCAAGCCGTGGCAGATGTTCCCGCTGGGCCTGCTCTTCGGCCTGGGGTTCGACACGGCGACCGAGGTCGCGCTTTTGGTCCTGGCGGGTTCGGGTGCGGCCTCCGGGCTGCCCTGGTACGCGATCCTGTGCCTGCCGATCCTGTTCGCGGCCGGTATGTCGCTCCTGGACACGATCGACGGCTCGTTCATGAACTTCGCCTACGGCTGGGCGTTCTCCAAGCCGGTCCGCAAGGTCTACTACAATCTCACGATCACCGGCCTCTCGGTGGCCGTCGCCCTCGTCATCGGCACCGTCGAACTGCTCGGCCTCGTCGCCGAGAAGGCGCATCTGCACGGCACGTTCTGGGACCGGGTCGCCGGCCTCGACCTCAACATCATCGGCTACGTCGTCGTCGGCCTGTTCCTCGTCACCTGGGCGGTCGCGCTGCTGGTGTGGCGGTTCGGGCGGATCGAGGAGAAGTGGACGACGGGCCGACCGCCCACCCGCGACCCGGCGACCCCGTGACCCGCCCTCGGCCCAGGTCCGCGGATCGGCCCCGGCCTACGAATCGGTCTCGATCCGTGGCGCCACTGGGGCGCCGATGACGATGACGCCATCATGAGGCCCATGAATCGGCCTCCGCCGCGCCTCCACACCCCCGAGTGGTTCACGGCCGACGACTCGACCCTCGACGTCGCCCTCGTCTACCCGATGCAGGGCCCCGCCGGGATCTTCGGTCCCACCTGCTGGGCGTGCGCGCGGCTGGCCGCCGAGGAGGTCAACAAGGCCGGGGGAGTGCTGGGCAGGGAGCTGCGGCTGATCGAGGTCGACGGCGGCGCGGAGCCATGGCGGGTCGCCGAGGAGGTGGAGGCACTGGTCGCCTCGGGCGCCGTGCAGGGTGTCACCGGCTGGCACATCTCCTCCGTCCGGCGGGCCGTGGCCCCGCGCATCGCGCACCGGGTGCCGTACGTGTACACGGCCCTGTACGAGGGCGGGGAACGCACCGAGGGCGTCTTCATGACGAGTGAGACGCCGTCCTGGCAACTGCTGCCCGCGATGCGGCTGCTGGCCGAGTCCCGCGGTGTACGCCGCTGGTTCGTCGTCGGCAACGACTACGTGTGGCCCCGCCACACCGCACGGGCGGCCCGGGGCTACGCCCGCGAGTGCCGGGGCCGGGTCAGTGGCGAGGCGTATCTGCCGCTCGGCACCGAGGACTTCGAGGACGTCCTGCGACGCATCGAGCGGGCCGACGCCGACGGGGTCCTGATGCTCCTGGTCGGCAGCGACGCGGTCCGCTTCAACCGGGCCTTCGCCGCCTTTGGGCTCGACCGGCGGTGCCTGCGGCTGAGCACGCTGATGGACGAGAACATGCTGATGGGCAGCGGCCCCGAGGCCACCCTCGACCTCTACAGCACGGCAGGCTTCTTCGCCTCGCTCGCCGACCGGAACACCCTGGACTTCCACGGCCAGTACGCGGGCCGCTTCGGTCTGGAGGCGCCCGTTCCGGGCAGCCTCGGCGAGTCCTGCTACGAGGGTGTCCTGCTGCTCGCCGCGCTCGTCGAGCGGGCCCGCGCCCTGGACGTGGCCGCGATCGGGGCGGCCGCCGACACCGTCTCCTACGAGGGTCCGCGCGGCCTGCTGGGCCTGGACGGGCGGCATGTGCGCCAGCGCATCTACCTCGCGCGGGCGGACGGCTGCGACTTCAACGTCCTCGCCCAGCTGCGCGCTCCGCACGACCTGCGTTGACCCTGCCCCGACCGTCGGCGGGCCCGCCGCTGTCCAGGGCCCGGGCCAGCCGGTCCAGCAGGAGTTTCAGCCGCTTCCCGTCCTCGTCGGTGAGCGGCTCCGATTCGGCCCAGTGGGCACGCACCGCGCGGGCGAGCTGCTGCCATCGCTCCCTGCCGCGCGGGGTGAGGTGGGCCAGGACGCGGCGCCGGTCGGCGGGGTCGACGCGACGGAAGAGCAGGTTCTGGTCGACGAGTTGGTCGATCAGCTTGGTCAGGCTCGGCGCCGGCAGGAAGGCGTGTTCGGCGAGGGCCGTCATGTTGTGGCCCTGCCCGTCGGAGAGCAGGTCGAGGACCCGCCACGCCTCGACCGAGCAGTCGAACTCGTCCAGCACGGACTGCACTCGGCGTGCGGACAGGCGCTCGGCCCGGGTCAGCAGATGGAGCAGTTCCTCGGGCCGCCTCGCCATCGCACTCCTCAACTCGCCTTCAGCCGCCCCCTCGACGGTGATGTCCGGAGCTTACCTTCGACCATCCCGCTCCTGACAGACAAAGCAGGAGTACATCCTTTCTGTGAGAAGTGACAAATATTTCGGGGCCTCAAAAAAATACTTCCTCAGGAAACTGTTCTTCAATTGCGCCGAAACGCGAGGGAAACAGTGACCTCGCAGGCTGTGGTCGCACTTCAGCGACCTAGGAGGTATTGCATGTCCGGGATCGGCATCAACAGACGCGGTCTTCTCGCGGGCGCGTCGGCGCTCGGTACGACCGTCGCCCTCAGTGCGTGCGGCGCCAAGACCGGCAGCGGCACGTCGTCGGCCGCCGGAGCGCAGGCGGACACCTCCGGCGACACCGTCAAGGTGGGTCTGCTGAACTCGCTCTCGGGCACGATGGCCATCAGCGAGGTCACCGTCCACAACGCGCTGCTCCTCGCGGTGAAGGAGATCAACGCCGCCGGTGGCGTCCTGGGCAAGAAACTGAAGCCCATCAGCCAGGACGGCGCCTCCGACTGGCCGACCTTCGCCGAGAAGGCGGAGGCCCTGATCACCGACGACAAGGTGGTCGCCACCTTCGGCTGCTGGACCTCCGCCAGCCGCAAGGCCGTCAAGCCGGTCTTCGAGCGCTACAAGTCGCTCCTCTTCTACCCCGTGCAGTACGAGGGCCTGGAACAGTCCCCGTACATCTTCTACATCGGCGCCACCACCAACCAGCAGATCGTCCCCGCCCTCGACTACCTCAAGAAGCAGGGCCTGACACGGCTGTACCTGGTGGGCAGCGACTACGTCTTCCCGCGCACCGCCAACAAGATCATCAAGGCGTACGCGCAGGCCCAGGGCATGAAGGTGGTCGGCGAGGACTACGCGCCGCTCGGCTCCACCGAGTTCAGCACCATCGTCAACAAGGTCAAGGACGCCGGCGCGGACGCCGTGTTCAACACCCTCAACGGCGACAGCAACGTGGCCTTCTTCAAGGAGTACAAGTCCGCCGGGCTGGCCGCGAAGAGCCTGCCGGTGCTGTCGGTGTCGATCGCCGAGGAGGAGGTCAAGAGCATCGGCACCCAGTACCTGGAGGGCCAGTTGACCGCCTGGAACTACTACGAGACCACGCCGGGCGCCGCCAACACCAAGTTCGTCGCGGCCTATCAGGCGGCCTACGGCAAGGACAAGCCGACCAGCGACCCGATGGAGGCCGCCTACATCTCCCTCTACCTCTGGAAGGAGATGGTCGAGAAGGCCGGCTCCTTCGACGTGCCGAAGGTCAAGAAGGCCTCCGGGGGCATCGAACTCGACGCCCCCGAGGGCAAGGTCACCGTCGACGGAGCCACCCAGCACGTCTACAAGACCGCCCGCATCGGCAGGATCGGCTCGGACGGCCTGATCGAGGAGGTCTGGAACTCCGGCAAGCCGATCAAGCCGGACCCGTATCTGAAGGGTTACGACTGGGCCGCCGGTCTCTCGTGAGTCCGACGGTGGGTGGGCGCTGGTCGCGCAATTCCCCGCGCCCCTAAAAGATCAGGCCCCGTGGGCCTGAAGACGACGGGCTTTCGGGCTGAGAAGCACAGGGCGCCGCCCCTGCTTCTCAGGGGTGCGGGGAACCGCGTGAGAAGCCCCACCGGACCGCGCCCGCCGAACAACCCTTCCCCCGACCCGGAGCCGCTCAATGACGGTCGTCCTCAACCAGTCCTTCACCGGCATCAGCATCGGTGCCGTCCTCCTGCTCATCGCCCTCGGCCTGACCCTGACCTTCGGTCAGATGGGCGTGATCAACATGGCGCACGGCGAGTTCATCATGGCCGGCGCGTACACCACGTACGTGCTGCAGAAGTACATCAGCGGTGCCGGTGTCTCCCTGCTGCTCGCCCTGCCGCTGGCCTTCCTCGTGGCCGGGACGATGGGCGCGCTGCTCGAATGGCTCCTCATCCGGCGTCTGTACACCAGACCCCTGGACACCCTGCTGGTCACCTGGGGCGTCTCCCTGATGCTCCAGCAGCTGGCCCGGGACGTCTTCGGCGCCCCGAACGTCCAGACCCGCGCCCCGGACCTGCTCACCGGCAACATCTCGGTCGGCGGCATCACCTTCGCCAACAACCGGCTGTTCATCCTCGGCCTCGCCCTGCTCAGCGTCCTCGGCCTCACCCTGATCCTGAGGACGACCCCGCTGGGCCGCCGTATCCGGGCCGTCGTGCAGAACCGGGACCTCGCGGAGGTGTCCGGCATCGCGACCGAACGCGTGGACCGTACGACGTTCTTCATCGGCTCGGGCCTCGCGGGAGTGGCCGGTGTCGCGCTCACCCTGGTCGGCCCGATCGGCCCGACGATGGGCACCAACTACATCGTCGACGCCTTCCTGGTCGTGGTCGTCGGCGGCGTCGCCCAGCTCAAGGGAGCCGTCATCACCGCCTTCGCACTCGGCGTCCTGCAGTCCGTACTGGAGTACTCGACGACGGTCAGCGTCGCCAAGGTCATCGTGCTCGTGGCGATCGTCGCCTTCCTGCAGTGGCGACCGCAGGGCCTGTACACACTGCGCACCCGGAGCCTGGCATGACGACGACCACGCCCTCCCCCGAGAAGACGGCTCCCGCGGCGGAGCCGTCGCCCTCCCTCCTGGACCGCTTCCGTGTCCCCGGCGCCTTCCTCCTCGGCGCCGCCCTGCTCATCGGGGTCGCCCCGCTCGCGCTCTCCGACTTCCGGCTCAGCCTCCTGGCCAAGTACCTGTGCTACGCGATCGTGGCGGTCGGTGTGAGCCTCGCCTGGGGCCGCGGCGGGCTGCTCGTCCTCGGCCAGGGCGTCTTCTTCGGCCTCGGCGGCTACGCCATGGCCATGCACCTCAAGCTCGCCGACGCGGCCGACACAGGCCAGACGCTGCCCGACTTCATGCAGCTCTACGGCACCGGCGACACCCTGCCCTGGTGGTGGCGGCCGTTCGCCGACCCGGCCTTCGCCCTCGCCATGACCGTGCTGCTGCCCATGGCGGTCGCCGCGCTGCTCGGCTTCCTCGTCTTCCGCCGACGGGTGAAGGGCGCGTATTTCGCGATCCTCAGCCAGGCACTGGCCGCCGCCCTCGCCATCTGGCTCGTCGGCCAGCAGGCCACCACCGGCGGCACCAACGGTCTCACCGACATGCAGGGCTTCTTCGGGTACGACCTCGACGACCCCGTCAACCAGCGGATGGTGTACTTCGTCATCGCCGCCGTGCTCCTGCTGCTGATGGCCGCCGCCCGCCAGCTGTTCGTCAGCCGCTACGGCGAACTCCTCGTCGCCGTAAGGGACTCCGAGGAGCGCGTGCGCTTCCTCGGCTACGACCCCGCCAACGTCAAGCTCGTCGCGTACGTCGTGGCGGCCGGCATGGCGGGCCTCGCGGGCGCCCTGTTCGTCCCGGCGGTCGGCATCATCTCCCCGGCGCTGATCGGCGTCGTGCCGTCCATCGGCTTCGTCATCGGCGCGGCGGTGGGCGGCCGGGCCTCCCTGGTGGGTGCCGTGCTCGGCGCGATCGCGGTGGCCTGGGCGCAGAGCACTCTCTCCGAGGCCTTCCCCGCCGCGTGGACCTACCTCCAGGGTCTGCTGTTCGTACTGGCGGTCGGCTTCCTGCCCGGCGGCCTGGCCTCCCTGGCGAGCGTGGCGCGCCGGCGCCGTACCCCCACGACGACCACCACCATGACGGCCCCGGCCTCGGCCCCGACAGGAGGAACGGCATGAGCGGCGAGGGACTGACGGTCCGCGACCTGCGGGTCACGTTCGACGGCTTCAAGGCCGTCGACGGCGTGGACCTCGACATCCGCCCCGGCGACCTGCGCTTCCTCATCGGCCCGAACGGTGCCGGCAAGACCACGCTCGTCGACGCCGTCACCGGACTGGTGAAGTCCACCGGATCGGTCCGCTTCGGCGGCGAGGAACTCATCGGCAAGCCGGTGCACCGGATCGCCCGCAGAGGCATCGGCCGTACGTTCCAGACGGCCACGGTCTTCGAGGAGCTGACCGTCCTGCAGAACCTCGACATCGCGGCGGGCGCCGGGCGCGGCCCCCTGACGATGCTCCGGCGCCGCAAGGGCGTCCCGGAGGAGGTGACCAGGGCCCTGGAGACGACCGGTCTGACGGCGCTGCGCGACCGTCCGGCGGGTGTGCTCGCGCACGGCCAGAAGCAGTGGCTGGAGATCGGCATGCTGCTCGTCCAGGACGTGAAACTGCTGCTGCTCGACGAGCCGGTCGCCGGCATGAGCCACGACGAACGCGAGGCCACGGGCGAGCTGTTGCAGCGGGTCGGTGAGGACCACACGGTGGTGGTCATCGAACACGACATGGACTTCATGCGCTCCTTCGCCCGCAGCGTCACCGTCCTGCACGCCGGCCGCGTCCTCAGCGAGGGCTCCGTCACCGAGGTGCAGGCCGACGCCAAGGTCCAGGAGGTCTACCTCGGCCGCGCGTCCGAGCCGGAGCCCGAGCCCGAGCCCGCGTCCGTGAGCGCCGTCGAACAGGTCGCCGCTCCCGTCCCCGTCGCCGAGGAGGCGTGACACCCATGCTGGAGATCAACTCCGTCCAGGCCGGTTACGACCGCACGACCGTGCTGCACGGTGTGACCGTCTCCGTCCCGCGCGACGGTGTCGCAGCCGTCCTGGGCCACAACGGCGCCGGCAAGAGCACCCTCCTGCGCGCCGCCATGGGGCTCGTCAAGCCGAAGGGCGGGACCGTCCTGCTGGACGGCGAGGACATCACCCACCTCGCCCCGCACCAGCGGGTGGCCAGGGGCATGGCGTACGTCCCCCAGGGCCAGCAGTCCTTCCCGCACCTCACCACCGCCGAGAACCTGCAACTGGTCGCCGACGGCCGCCGGGACGGAAAGGAGGCGGTCGCGGAAGCCCTGGACCTGTTCCCCGTCCTGCGGGAGCTGTCCGGCCGCCGGGCAGGTCTCCTCTCCGGCGGCCAGCGCCAGCAGCTCGCCCTCGCCCGCGCCCTGATCACCCGCCCGAGACTCCTCCTGCTCGACGAGCCGACCGAGGGCATCCAGCCGTCCGTGGTCGCCGAGATCGAGGGGACGATCCTCGCCCTGACCCGCCGGGGCGGCCTCTGCGTGCTCCTCGTCGAACAGCACGTGGGCTTCGCCATGCGGGCGGCGCAGCGGTACTACGTGCTGGAGGCGGGCCGGGTCACCTCCTCGGGAGAGGGGGGTACGGGGGCCGAGCAGACCGTCCGGTCGGCGCTCAGTGTCTGACGGTTCACCGTCGGCGTCACTCGACGAGTGCGCCGACCGCGCTGCGGGCGGGCGGCGAGCACCTCACCGCACGGCACGCCGCTCTGGCCGCCCCCGGCGCGCACCGAGCCCGTCGCGTCCTCCGAGAGCAAGCCCGATCGTGATGCGTGAACGACGTACTCGCCACAGGCGTCCGCGGCGCACACGCCGGAGCTCGCGCTGTGCTACCGCGCGTGCAGCCCGTCCGTGAGGTGCCCGTGGCTGTGCAGCCAGCCCGCCCGCACCCGCAGGGCCCCCGCCAGATGAGGGTGGCCGAGGGGAAGGTCCGCGTGCACGTGGGACGCCGGCACGGGGGCCGCGTGCCCGTCGGCCGTCGACCGCGCCGGCCACAGCCGTACGGCCAGAAGCGCCGCACCCACGCCGATCGAACCCAGCGCGAGCACCGCCCAGTTGAGCCCCGCTGCCGCTCCCAGCCACCCGGCCAGCGGGTACGTCAGCAGCCAGCAGCCGTGCGAGAGGGAGAACTGCGCGGCGAACGCGGCGGTACGCTCCCCGGGCGCCACCGAGCGGCGGACGAGCCGTCCGGCCGGGGTGAGCACCGCCGAGGACGCGGCACCGAACGCGGCCCAGAGGACGAGCAACGCGGGCAGCCGCCAACCCCCGCCCGGCGCGGCCGTGACACCTCCGAGCCCGGCGAAGACGACGGTCAGCGACAGCGCGCCCGGCAGCATCACCGCCCGGTCCTGCACCTTGTCCAGCAGGCGCGGCAGTACCAGGGCCACGGCCATCGACCCGGCCCCGTACGCCCCCAGCGCCAGCGGTACGGCGCCCGCCGACAGGCCCAGCACATCGCGGACGTAGACGACGGAGTTGACCGTCACCATCGCACCGGCGGCCGCGACGGCGAGGTTCAGGGCGAGCAGGGCCCGCAGCCCGGGGACGGCGAGGAAGAGGCGGGTACCGGCCGTGGCCCTGGTGTACGCGCCGCCCGTGCGCGGGACGGTGGCGGCGGCCCGCTCGGGCAGGGCGGTCGAGACCACCAGCGCGGCCGAGGCGAGAAATCCGAGCACGGTGCCGGTGAACAGCCAGTCGTAGGTGATGACGGACAGCAGGGCGGCCGCGAGCGCGGGGGAGAAGAGGCTCTCCAGGTCGTACGCGAGCCGTGACATCGACAACGCCCGTGTGTAGTCGCGCTCCTCGGGCAGCACGTCGGGGATGACGGCCTGGAACGTGGGCGTGAACGCGGCCGAGGCGGACTGGAGGAGGAAGACCAGGACGTACACCTGCCACACCTCGCCGACGAACGGCAGGGACACGGCGATCCCGGCGCGCATCAGGTCCGCCGTCACCATCAGCGCCCGGCGCGGCAGCCGGTCGGCGACCGCGCCGACAGCCGGGGCGATCACCACGTACGCCACCATCTTGATCGCGAGGGCCGTACCGAGGACGGAACCGGCGTCGGCGCCCGCGAGGTCGTAGGCCAGCAGCCCGAGGGCGACGGTCGCGAGCCCCGTGCCCACCAGGGCCACGACCTGGGCGGCGAACAGTCGCCGATAGGCGCGGTGACGCAGGACGGCGAGCATGGGAACGGCTCCCCTCGGCGTGACGTTGCGGTCCGTACAGCCGAGTGTAACCTTCATGTGCGCACCTGCGCACATGAAGGTTCCGAACGCGGTGACGTTCCTGACGGGGCGTGGGGCTGTGACATGTGCGGCTTTGCCGTGTGGGCGCGACCAGCCACGACGAAGCCGCAGACAGCGCACGCCCCCACGCCCCCGGCGGAGCGCCTACGCTGGGCTCATGCCTGATCGCCATGCCGTGTCACCTGCGTCCGGTGCGCATCTGCGCGCCCCCGACAGCGCACGGCTCGCCGAGGCGACCGGGGTGTTCGCGATGCTCTCCGACGCCACCCGGCTGCATCTGCTGTGGCTGCTCGCGCAGGGCGAGTCGGACGTCGGCTCACTGGCCGACCGCTGCGAGGCGTCGCGCACGGCGGTCAGCCAGCATCTGGCGAAGCTGCGGCTCGCCGGGCTCGTGGACACCCGCCGGGAAGGGCGCCACATCCACTACAGCCTCGCCGACGGGCATCTGCGGCGCCTGGTCGTGGAGGCGCTGAGCCACGCGGACCACCGGGTCAGCGGACAGGCACCGCACGACTGAGGAGGGCTGGGACGGCCCATGGCCGCTGACTTCTCGCTCGGACAGCCGGAGTACTTCGTGGCCGTGGCGAACACGGGCTCCATGAGAGCTGCCGCCGTGCGGTGCCACGCATCCCGGGCGGGCATCTCCCCCGGGATCGCCGACCTGGAGCGCCGGCTCGGACCGCAACTGCCGGTGCGGCGGCGGGCCAAGAGCGTCCTCCTCACGATCAGCGACCCGTTGGAGGAGGCCGGAGTCGTTATCGTCCATGCCCCGAGCGTCTCGCCCACCCGCCGGACGCGCGCCTTCGCCAGGAACGCGCGCGATACCCCGGCGACGGCGAAGGCGACCGCGTGAGGCCGGACCGTCCCGGTCCGGGGCGGGCGGCCGCCGCGATGGCGGTGC
>NZ_LRTR01000585.1 GCF_001550375.1 Streptomyces europaeiscabiei
CGCGCGGCGGGTGCCGTGATCGCCACCGGCCACGAGGCACGGCGGATCGCGACGGACGGCCGGTCGGCCGAGATCACCTACCGGACCGGCGACACGGAGGGCACCGTAGCCGCACGGCACGTCCTGGTGAACGCCTCGCCGCGGGAGCTGGCCGCGCTGACCGGCGACGAACCGCCCACCCCCGCCGAGGGCGCCCAGCTCAAGGTGAACATGCTGCTCAAGCGGCTCCCGAGGCTCCGCGACGAGTCCGTCGACCCGCGCGATGCCTTCTCCGGGACGTTCCACATCGCCGAGGGCTACGACCAACTGGCCGCCGCCTACGCCCAGGCCGCCTCCGGCGCGCTGCCCGAGGCCCCGCCCTCCGAGATCTACTGCCACTCCCTCACCGACCCGACCATCCTCGGCCCGGACCTGGCGGAACAGGGCTACCAGACACTCACCCTGTTCGGCCTGCACACGCCCGCGCGGCTGTTCGAGGCCGACAACGACGGCGTGCGCGAGGAACTCCTCAAGTCCACCCTCGCCCAACTGGACGCCCACCTCGCCGAACCCCTCGCCGACTGCCTGGCCACCGACGCCGACGGCCGCCCCTGTATCGAGGCCAGGACCCCCCTCGACCTGGAACGCGACCTCGGTCTCCCCGGCGGCAACATCTTCCACCGCGACCTCGCCTGGCCCCACGCCCAGGAAGGCACCGGCCGCTGGGGCGTCGAGACCCGCCACGCCAACGTCCTGCTGTGCGGCGCGGGAGCCGTGCGCGGCGGCGGGGTGAGCGGGGTCCCCGGACACAACGCGGCGATGGCGGTCCTGGAGGAGTCCGGGACGGGTGGCCGGCCGTAGAGCCGTAGGCAGGGCCGGCAGGTACATGGGCTGCGGCCATTGTCCGGTCGCCGGAACACCCCTGCCAAACAATTGGCCGTGCGCTGGAATCAGTGGTGCGAGCGGCGACGGGGGACCGTTCACGGGGGAAGCGCCCTGCTGATTGCCCGCGATCAGCAGGGCTGCCGCCCGCTCGCGACCCCGCGGTGCCCCGGTGCCACGCCCGGCCCCGTGACGGACCCGGACGGATGCTCCCGCGGGACGCCCTCGCCAGGCTGCCGCCGAAACATCCCGGCCGCCGAGCCCCTGCGCCTTCGCTCATGAAGCCAACTCGCACATCCACCCCCTGAGGGGCGCGGGGAACTGCGCGACCAGCCCCCGCAGACCCGCACCCGCCGTACAACCTCCCGTGGCACCCCCTCAAGCGCGCCCTCCCCGCCAAATCTGACGGAGCATCAGAAAAACCCTTCCCTCGTCCGGAGGACTACGGCATTCTGCGCACCATGCAGACGGAGCTGAGCAACAAACTCGGAGTCCAGTACGCCGTCTTCGGCTTCACGCCATTCCCCGCAGTCGCGGCAGCCATCAGCAGGGCCGGCGGCTTCGGGGTGCTCGGCGCGGTCCGCTACACGGCCCCCGACGACCTCAAACGCGACCTCGACTGGATCGAGGCCCATGTCGACGGCAAGCCGTACGGCCTGGACGTCGTCATGCCGGCCAAGAAGGTCGAAGGGGTCTCGGAGGCCGACGTCGAGGCGATGATCCCCCCGGCGCACCGGCAGTTCGTCCAGGACACCCTCGCCAAGTACGGCGTGCCCGAGCTGGCCGAGGGTGAGGCCTCCGGCTGGCGCATCACCGGCTGGATGGAACAGGTCGCCCGCAGCCAGCTCGACGTCGCCTTCGACTATCCGATCAAGCTGCTGGCCAACGCGCTCGGCTCACCACCCGCCGACGTCATCGACCGCGCCCACGAACAGGACGTCCTCGTCGCCGCGCTCGCCGGCAGTGCCCGCCACGCCCGCAAGCACGCCGAGGCGGGCATCGACATCGTCGTGGCCCAGGGCTACGAGGCCGGCGGTCACACCGGCGAGATCGCCTCCATGGTGCTGACCCCCGAAGTCGTCGACGCCGTCGCCCCGTTGCCGGTCCTCGCCGCCGGCGGCATCGGCAGCGGACAGCAGGTGGCCGCCGCCCTCGCACTCGGCGCCCAGGGCGTCTGGCTCGGTTCGCTCTGGCTGACCACCACGGAGGCCGAACTCACCTCGCCGCGGCTGATCGAGAAGCTGCTCGCCGCCGGCTCCGGCGACACGGTCCGCTCCCGCGCCCTCACCGGCAAACCCGCACGCCAGCTCCGTACCGAATGGACCGACGCCTGGGACGACCCCACCGGACCCGGCACCCTCCCCATGCCCCTCCAGGGGCTGCTCGTCGCCGAGGCGGTCTCCCGCATCCAGAAGTACGAGGTGGACCCGCTGCTCGGCACCCCGGTCGGACAGATCGTCGGCCGGATGAACAGCGAACGCAGCGTCCAGGCCGTCTTCGACGACCTCACCCGCGGCTTCGAGAAGGCCGTGGACCACCTCAACCGGATCGCCGGAAGGAGCGAGGGACAGTGAGCCAAGCCTCCCAAGGGCAAGCCCCGCAAGGCGGGCCTCCCCAGGGCTTCTGGGCGCAGGCAACCGCCGACCCCGACCGTACGGTGCTGATCGCCCCCGACGGCGAGGAATGGACC
Source organism: Streptomyces europaeiscabiei (assembly GCF_001550375.1). GTDB lineage: Bacteria > Actinomycetota > Actinomycetes > Streptomycetales > Streptomycetaceae > Streptomyces > Streptomyces europaeiscabiei. Next base: position 2,552 of record NZ_LRTR01000585.1, read on the forward strand.
GCCGGACGTCTGCACGCCGAGACCAACCGGCTGGTGCACGGCCTGCGGGCCGCCGGACTCGAACGCGGTGACGCCTTCGCGGTGGTCCTGCCCAACAGTGTGGAGTTCTTCACCGCCTACCTCGCCGCCAGCCAGGCCGGCTTCTACCTCGTCCCCGTCAACCACCACCTCGTGGGCCCTGAGATCGCCTGGATCGTCTCCGACTCGGGCGCCAAGGTGCTCGTCGCGCACGAGCGGTTCGCCGAAGCGGCCCGGAACGCCGCCGACGAGGCCGGGCTCCCCGCGAGCCACCGGTACGCGGTCGGGACGGCCGAGGGCTTTCGCCCGTACGCCGAACTCCTGGACGGACAGCCGGAGTCGGCGCCCGGCGACCGCACCCTCGGCTGGGTCATGAACTACACCTCGGGCACCACCGGCCGTCCCCGGGGCATCCGTCGCCCGCTGCCCGGCAAGCTCCCCGAGGAGTCCTACCTCGGCGGCTTCCTCGGCATCTTCGGTATCCGGCCGTTCGGCGACAACGTCCACCTGGTCTGCTCGCCGCTCTACCACACGGCCGTCCTACAGTTCGCCGGCGCGTCCCTGCACATCGGGCACCAGGTGGTGCTGATGGACAAGTGGACGCCTCAGGAGATGCTCCGCGTCATCGACGCCCACCGATGCACGCACACCCACATGGTGCCCACCCAGTTCCACCGGCTCCTCGCCCTCCCCGCAGAGGTGCGTGCCCGCTACGACGTGTCGTCCATGCGGCACGCCATCCACGGGGCCGCGCCCTGCCCGGACCATGTGAAGCGGGCCATGATCGAGTGGTGGGGCGAGTGCGTCGAGGAGTACTACGCGGCCAGTGAGGGCGGCGGCGCCTTCGCCACCGCCGAGGACTGGCTGAAGAAGCCCGGCACGGTCGGCAAGGCCTGGCCCATCAGCGAACTCGCCGTCTTCGACGACGACGGCAACCGGCTGCCGCCGGGTGAACTCGGCACCGTCTACATGAAGATGAGCACCGGCGGCTTCTCGTACCACAAGGACGAGGGCAAGACGCGGAAGAACCGCATCGGTGACTTCTTCACCGTGGGCGACCTCGGTCTCATCGACGCGGACGGCTATCTCTTCCTCCGCGACCGCAAGATCGACCTGATCATCTCCGGCGGCGTCAACATCTACCCCGCCGAGATCGAGGCAGCCCTTCTCACCCACCCCGCCGTCGCCGACGCCGCCGCCTTCGGCATCCCGCACGACGACTGGGGCGAGGAGGTCAAGGCCGTGGTCGAGCCGGCCCCCGGATTCACGCCGGGGCCGGTGCTCGCCGAGGAGATCCTCGCCCACTGCACGCGCCGGCTCGCCGGGTACAAGCGCCCGAAGAGCGTCGACTTCACCGAGGCGATGCCCCGCGACCCCAACGGCAAGCTCTACAAGCGGCGGCTGCGGGAGCCGTACTGGGAGGGGCGGCAGAAAACCGTCTGAGGACCGGCGTCGCGCGCGTGCCTCACGGCTTGCGCGCGACCCCGCCCACCGCGATCACCTCGCCGGAGCCGCCGGACGCCGTCGGGTCCGGCCGCCAGTCGTTCAGCGGCACCACCCCCGGCGCCAACAGCTCCAAGCCGTCGAAGAATCCGGCGAGTTCGGCCGGGCTGCGCAGGTAGTAGGGCACCGCGCCGCTCTCGTTGTAGCCGCGGGTCGCCTCCGCGTTGGCCTCGTTCGTGTCCACGCTGTCGTTGAACGCGAGGTAACTCCCCGACGGCAGGGCGGCCATCAGTGCGCCGATGATCGAGCGCGCCTCGTCGTAGTCGGCGATGTGCCCGCTGACCTGCATCATCGTCAGCCCGACCGGCTGCGAGAGGTCCAGAGTCCTGGCCGCCTCCCGAAGCACGGTCTCCGGGTCGTGCAGATCGGATTCGATGTAGTCGGTCGCCCCCTCGGGCGTGCTGGTGAGCAGCGCCCGCGCGTGGGTGAGGACCAACGGGTCGTTGTCCACGTAGACGACCCGCGCCCGCGGGGCCACCCGCTGGGCGATCTCGTGCGTGTTGTCGGCGGTCGGCAGACCGGTGCCGATGTCCAGGAACTGACGTATGCCCGCCTCGGCGGCGAGGTGGGTCACCGCGCGGCCCAGGAAGGCCCGGGAATCGCGGGCCAGGTCGGTGATGCCGGGGAACACCGCGCGGAAGGCGTCGCCCGCCGCGTGGTCGACCGGGTAGTTGTCCTTGCCGCCCAGCCAGTAGTTCCAGATACGGGCCGAGTGCGGCACCGTCGTGTCGATCAGGGCGGTCGAATCCGTCACCGGACGTAACGAGTCCTGCGTCACCGGGCGGCCTCCTCGAGAAAAGCGGTGATATGCCAATGGCATGGTGCTGACAGAGGAATGGTGCCGCCCCGAGCGGGGGCGGCACCACATCCCTCGACTCATTGGCTCACACGGACCACCTTCAGCTTCGGTGAGGACAGGATGTCCTTCTCGCAGAAACGGGACGTCACCCACTTCTCCGCCGAGAACAGCCGCGTCTGGTCCAGGTGGTGCGGCGAGTTCGGGTTGGAGGACTGCGAGTACGTCAGCAGCGTGCGGGCCACCGGGCAGCGGCCGCCGTCCCAGCCGACCGCCTGGATATGGCTGGAACCCGACGAGACCTCCGCGTAGACGCCCTCGGCCGGGCGCCACGGCGACTCGATCTTGTTCCACACGCCCAGCGACTCCGTGCCCCCGGGCACCGGGATCCGCAGGCCGTTCCGTTCGACGAACTGGTGGTCGCCGAGCTTCGCGTCCAGGGCCACGCCCGCCGCCCGTAGATCCTTCACCGTGTCGGCGAGGGCCGTGGCGAAGCCGGGCGCGTCCGTGTTCAGCGTGTTCGGGGTGTTGACCGGGTCGGCCGCGGAGAAGGGCACCTTCCAGAACTGCGCGCGCGGCACCACCGTGTTCAGCCGCCGCCAGAACCGGTCGAAGAGCAGCGCGCCCTCGCTGTCGGTGTTCGTGGTCCGGTCCCACGCCTTGAACACACCGCACGCCCCGGACACGTCGACGACCGTGCCGTCACTGCCCGTCGCCGTGCCGCCCGGCAGCGCGGCACATGCGAGCGCCACGTCGTCGACGGTGAGATCCGCGGCGGGCACCCGGTTCGCGAACTGCTGCCGCTGGAGGTCCCGTACGGTGAGTCCGCCCTTGTCGGCCATCGCCGCCACGTCCTCGATCGCGCCGCGCGTCCGCATCGACCGCTGCGTCCCGAGGTTGCCGAAGACCCGCTCGTACCCGGTCAGCGGCCGGTCGGCGTTGGCCAGCCACGCGCTGTCGTTGGAGTTCTCCGCGTACGGCGCGTCCTTCAGGGTCGGCATCTTCGCGGGCCCGAATATCCCCGGCTGCACGGCGTCGGCGTCGCTGCCGAGCGCGCAGTCGGAGCGGGAGCCGTCCAGGATCGCGACGCCTGCCGACGGATACGTGGCCTTGCCCAGCGGCGTCGAGCAGCGGGCGGCGAGGTCGTCGGTGATCCGGGGGAGTGTCTGCGACTGCGTGAACAGGGTGTGTCCCGCGGAGTCCGCGGCGATCGTGTTCACCCAGGGCAGGCCCTGGTGCCGGGCGAGGGACTTGAGGACGTCCGCCGTACCGCCCGCCCTGGCGAAGCCCAGCGAGGTGTCGGTGAAGCGGATGTTCGCCGCGTTGGGGTCGTTCAGGGCGTACGCCGTCCCGGCCGTCCAGGGCAGCGGGAGGTCGGCGCCGAGCGAGGTGACGACCGGGCCGTACCGCGTCCACCACTGGGCGCGGGTGACCGGGGTGCCGTCCTTGACGCCGACGGTCACGGTCCGCTTCGTCATCCGCTCCGGCCTGCCGTCCACGAGATACGTGGTCGGGTCGGCCGGGTCCAGCGTCAGCTGATGGATGTTCATGGGGACGCCGGTCGCCACGGTGTGGCTCCACGCGACCTTCGCGTTGAAACCGATCTGCGTGATCGGTGAGCCGAGCAGCGACCCGCCGGAGACGTTCAGCTCGCCGGGGATCGTCTGCTGCGCCTGCCAGAAGCGGCGCCCGCCGGCCCATGGGTAGTGCGGGTTGCCCAGCAGCAGACCGCGGCCGTTCGCCGTCGTGTCACCGCCGAAGGCGACCGCGTTCGACCCCATGTCCGCGTTCGATGCGTCGAACAGCTCGCTCGCGGCGCGGGCGGCGGCCTTCGCGTCCGGGGTGGCGGCGGCCGTGTTCGTGGAGCCGGAGGCGGGCGGCTGCGCGGTGGTGATCGCGTCCACGAGCCGCCCCTCGCCGCCGAGTACGGCGAGGGCGTACGCGCGGGAGAACACGTCGAGGGTCGTGACCGGCCGCACCCAGGCGGCGCCCTTGCAGGCGGGGTCGGTGATCCGGTTCTTCTTCAGCCACGCGTTGTAGCCGGCCGCCCAGCCCCGCATCAGGTCCTTGACGGCGCGGCTCGGCCCGAGCGGCTCGGGCCGGTCCAGCAGCCGCTGTACGGTGCCCGCTTCCCGGACGCCCTGGAAGTACAGGTCGCTGGTGAGGTTCTTGCCGGCGGAGGAGAGCGAGAAGTCGGGCGCCGCGTCGGGCCCGAAGTGGCGGGAGCGCTCGCCCTTCACGGTCACGAACCCGTCGGCGAGCACACACACCTGGTCGGCGGCCTGCGCCCAACCGGTGCCGAAGCCGAGGTTCGCATAGTCCTTCGCGACGATGTGCGGGACGCCGTACTCGGTGTAGCGGATCACGGCGGACAGGCCACCGTGGGACGTGCGGTGCCCACTGTTCCGCGCGTCGTCGGCGGCGGTGGCCGAGGGCAGTACGGCCGAGGCGGTGAGCAGGGCGACGGCGGAGACCACCAACTGTCTCAGGCGGGTGCGCATACAGGCTCCCAACATCGTTGAGGAAAAAGATGGTTGAGCGTGTCGACACGTGTCTGCGTAGTCCATACGGGTGATGGATCTTTCCTCAAGGTGACTCACCGATCGATGGTCGAGGTTGAGCGACTTCCCGCCACGTGTGCCGGATTCCGGTGGTGCGGGTGGTTCGCTTGACCTCGCTCGCGCGACGGAACGAGGATCGGGCGTCGGAAACGTGGACGAAGGAGCGGGAATCATGACGGCTGGCCGCAGCGTGACGGTCGACGGGACGTTGCGGCGCAGCGCCCGGCGCACCCCCGCCCGCGTCGCGATCCACTACGGCGAACGGTCCTGGACCTACGCCGAACTGGACGACGCGGTCTCCCGCGCGGCCCGCGCCCTGCGCGACACCGGACTCGGGCCCGGCGACCGGGTCGCCGCCTACGGCCACAACTCGGACGCCTACCTCATCGCCTTCCTGGCCGCCGCCCGCGCCGGCCTGGTCCACGTCCCCGTCAACCAGAACCTCACCGGCGACGACCTCGCGTACCTCCTCGACCAGTCCGGCAGCACCCTCGTCCTCACCGATCCCGACCTGGCCGGGAACCTTCCCGAGGGCACCCGCACCCTGCCGCTGCGCGACGCGGACGACTCGCTCCTCGCGCTCCTCGCCGACACCGAGCCGTACGACGGCGAGGAGCCCCGCGCCGAGGACCTCGTCCAGCTCCTGTACACCTCGGGCACCACCGCGCTCCCCAAGGGCGCGATGATGACGCACCGCGCCCTGGTGCACGAGTACCTCAGCGCCATCGCCGCCCTCGACCTCCAGGCGGGCGACCTGCCCGTGCACTCCCTGCCGCTGTACCACTCCGCGCAGATGCACGTCTTCCTGGTGCCGTACCTCGCGGTCGGCGCCACGAACACGATCCTCGACGCACCCGACGGCGACCGCATCCTCGACCTGGTGGAGGAGGGCCGTGCCGACAGCTTCTTCGCCCCGCCCACGGTGTGGATCGCCCTCGCGGGCCGCCCCGACTTCGACACCCGCGACCTCAGCGGGCTGCGCAAGGCCTACTACGGGGCGTCGATCATGCCGGTGCCCGTCCTCGAACGGCTCAAGGAGCGCCTGCCCAAGCTCGCCTTCCACAACTGCTTCGGGCAGAGCGAGATCGGTCCGCTGTCCATGGTCCTCGGCCCGCACGAGCACAGGGGCCGCATGGACTCCTGCGGACGCCCCGTCATGTTCGTCGAGGCCAAGGTCGTCGACGAAAACGGCGAGGAGGTGCCCGACGGCACTCCCGGCGAGATCGTCTACCAGTCGCAGCAACTCTGCGAGGGCTACTGGGAGAAGCCGGAGGAGACCGCCGAGGCCTTCCGCGACGGGTGGTTCCACTCCGGGGACCTCGCCGTGCGCGACGCCCACGGGTTCTTCACCGTCGTCGACCGTGTGAAGGACGTCATCAACTCCGGGGGCGTCCTGATCGCCTCCCGCCAGGTCGAGGACGCCCTCTACACCCACGAGGCGGTCGCCGAGGCCGCGGTGATCGGCCTGCCCGACGACCACTGGATCGAGGCCGTCACGGCGGTCGTCGTACGCCGTGGAGCGGCCACGGAGGACGAACTCATCGCCCACGCCCGTGAGAAGCTCCCCCACTTCAAGGCACCGAAGAAGATCCACTTCGTGGAGGCACTGCCGCGCAACGCGAGCGGGAAGATCCTCAAGCGGGAACTGCGGGACCGCTTCGCACAGACCTGACGCCGCCCGGGGCCGGCCGCGCGGCCCGAGCCGGCGCTCGTCGGCGAACGTGGATGCGGTGATGTCGTATGCCGTGAACTCCGTTGCGGCGGACGTCACCCGGCCACGAAGATCGACGCCATGCCGACCTTCACCGCGCCCGACGGAACCGAACTCGCCTACCACCTGCGCGGCGAGGGCGACCCGCTCGTCGTCCTCCCCGGCGGAGCCATGCGCGCCTCCGCCTACCTGGGCGACCTGGGCGGACTGACCGCCCACCGGCGCCTGGTGCTGCTCGACCTGCGCGGCACGGGCGACTCCGCGATCCCCGCCGATCCGGCGACATACCGATGCGACCGGCAGGTCGACGACGTGGAGGCACTCCGCGCCCACCTGGGCCTGGACCGCATGGACCTCCTCGCCCACTCGGCCGGCGGAAACCTGGCCACGCTCTACGCGGCCCGTCACCCCGAGCGGGTCTCCCGCCTGGCGCTGATCACCGCCACCCCCTGGGCGGTGGGTCTGCCGGTGACCGTCGAGGACCGCCTCACCGCGGCCCGCCTGCGCAAGGACGAACCGTGGTTCGCCGAGGCGTACCCGGCCTTCGAGGCGGCCTGGACGGGGCGAGGCCCCTTCGACGACGCCATGATGCCGTTCTTCTACGGCCGCTGGGACGACGTGGCCCGCGCCCACATGGCCGCCGACGAACGGCAGACGAACGACGAGGCGTCCGCCGTCTACGGTTCCGCAGGCGCCTACGACCCGCCCGCCACCCGCGCCGCGCTTGCCGAACTGGCGGCACCGGTCCTCGTGTACGCGGGCGAACTCGACACCGGCCCGACCCCGGAACTTGCCCGACGCGTGGTCGGGCTCTTCCCCGAGGCGGAGTTCTCGGTCCAGCCCGGCGGCGGCCACTTCCCTTGGCTCGACGACCCGGAGTGGTTCGTACGGCGGGTCACGGCCTTCCTCACCGGTGAGGAGTCAGTGGTGGAGCGGACCTGGCGCATGCTGCTGGAGCGCCACCCCGATGCGCGCCGAGGTGATCCCGAGCTGATCGAAGCGGCGTACGCCGAGCCGAGGCTCCGTCAACTGTTCCCGTTCCCCAGCCACGGCTGCCTCTCCTTTCACCGCAACACGGACTCCCCCCTGAGCTGCGACCTGCCTTTCATCGCCGGCGGCACGACGACCCACACGGTCTACGCCGCCGGTTATGCCGCGAAGCTGGGCGAGACGCGGACCGCGCGGGAGGCCGCCGCACTGGTCGTGGCCCATCTTCCGGACGACTGCGGGCCGGCCGTGGAGGGGCCGTGGCCGGAGGTGGACAGCGGCTCCCGGTAGCCGGGACGGGTCCCTGTCTCGCGGACTCCTCTCGTGGAGCCCGACGCTCTCAGCCGTCAGCCGTCAGCCGTCAGCCGTCAGCCGTCAGCCGCCGCCACCGACCGCGCCCAGCGGTAGTCCGCCTTGCCGCTGGGGGAGCGCTGGATCGTGTCCGTGAGGACCAGCTGGCGGGGGATCTTGTAGCCGGCCAGGCGGGTACGGCAGTGGGTCTGGATGTCCTCCAGGGACGGCTGGGCGGCCCCCGCGCGCAGCTGCACCACGGCGGCGACATGGTTGCCCCAGCGGGCGTCCGGCACCCCGGCCACCAGCGCGTCGTACACGTCGGGGTGGGCCTTGAGGGCCTGTTCGACCTCCTCCGGGTACACCTTCTCGCCGCCGGTGTTGATGCACTGCGAACCCCGGCCGAGGACCGTGACGACTCCCTCCTCGTCGACGGTCGCCATGTCGCCGAGGAGCACCCAGCGCTCGCCGTCCCGCTCGAAGAAGGTCTCGGCGGTCTTCCTCGGGTCGTTGTAGTAGCCGAGGGGGACATGGCCCCGCTGGGCGACCCGGCCCGGCACACCGACCGGCACGGGTTCGTACGTCGCCGGGTCCACGACCCGCGTACCGGAGTGGACGCGGATACGGAAACCGTCGCCCGCGCCGGAGTCCGCGGTCGCCGTGCCGTTGAAGCCGGACTCCGACGAACCGAAGTTGTTCAGCACCATCGCGTTCGGCACCAGGGCCTGGAACTGCTGCCGGACCGTCTCCGACATGATCGCCCCGGAGGACGACACGCTGAACAGGGATGAGCAGTCCGTGTCCCTCATCGGGCCGTTGAGCGCGTCGATGAGCGGCCGCAGCATCGCGTCGCCGACCAGCGACACACTGGTGACCTTCTCCTTCTCGATCGTCCGCAGGGCCTCCTCGGGCACGAACTTGCGGTGGATCACCACACGCTGGCCGAAGTTGAACCCGATGAACGCCGTGAGCGTGGACGTGCCGTGCATCAGCGGCGCCGTCGGGAAGAACGTGATCCCGTCACCACCGGCCGCGACCCGCTCGGCCAGCTCCTCCGGCGACTTCACCGGCTCCCCGGTGGGGGCGCCACCGCCCAACCCCGAGAAGAACAGATCCTCCTGACGCCACATCACCCCCTTGGGCATGCCCGTCGTACCGCCGGTGTAGATGATGAACTGGTCGTCGCCCGAGCGTGCCGGGAAACCCCGCTCGGCGGACGCGGACCCCACCGCCTCGGCGAAGTCGACGACGTCGAGTGCGGGCGCGTCCGGCGCGGGGGTCCCCACCCGCACCAGATGCCGCAGCTTCTCCGTCCGCGGCAGCGCGGCCGCCACCCGCCCCGTGAACTCCGAGTCGAAGACCAGACCGGCCAGATCCGCGTCCCGATAGAGGTAGACCAACTCGTCTTCCACATAGCGGTAGTTGACGTTGACCGGCACGATCCGCGCCTTGAGGCAGCCGAGCGCGGTCTGCAGATACTCGATGCCGTTGTAGAGATGCAGCCCCACATGCTCGCCGGGCGCTATCCCGCTGTCGAGCAGATGATGTCCGACCCGGTTGGCCGCGGCGTCCAGCTCCGCGTACGTCAGCCGGTGTTCCGCGCCCGTACCGGGGACGTCGAGATACGCGAGCGCCGCCCGTTCGGGCACCACGTCGACGACCGACTCGAACAGGTCGGCAAGGTTGTACTCCACCGCGCTCCTCCTGACCCCGGACGTGACCGACACGCGTGCCGTAAACGTCGGTTCGCCGGTCATCAGAGCAAAGGGCGCCGTGACTGTGAAGGGCTAGCGCACAAGAAATCTGACTGTGTGTCAGAAAACCCTTGTACTGACTCCGCGCCTCCTGCAACCTGTTCTCGTTCCGGAGACGGAACCCGTGTTCGCTCTGCCGGACGGAGGAAGCGATGGGTGGTACGGAACACCTGACCGTGCGGCGCGAAGGCGCCACACTGGTGCTCACGCTCAACAGGCCCGAGGCCAAGAACGCGCTGTCGCTGCCGATGCTCGTCGGCCTGTACGACGGCTGGGTCGAGGCCGACGAGGACGAGGCGATCCGCTCGATCGTCCTCACGGGAGCCGGCGGTGCCTTCTGCGCCGGCATGGACCTCAAGGCCCTCGCGGGCAAGGGCATGGAGGGACAGCAGTACCGGGACCGGCTCAAGGCCGACCCCGATCTGCACTGGAAGGCGATGCTCCGCCACCACCGGCCGCGCAAGCCGGTGATCGCCGCGGTCGAGGGGTACTGCGTCGCGGGTGGCACGGAGATTCTCCAGGGCACCGACATCCGGGTCGCGGGTGAATCCGCGACCTTCGGCCTCTTCGAGGTCAGACGCGGGCTCTTTCCGATCGGCGGCTCCACGGTGCGTCTCCAGCGGCAGATTCCGCGCACTCACGCGTTGGAGATGCTGCTCACCGGGCGGCCGTACAGCGCGCGCGAGGCCGCCGGGATCGGGCTGATCGGGCATGTCGTGCCTGACGGCGCGGCCCTGGCCAAGGCGTTGGAGGTCGCTGAGCAGATCAACGCGTGTGGGCCGTTGGCCGTGGAGGCGGTGAAGGCGTCCGTGTACGAGACGGCCGAGATATCCGAAGCGGAGGGGCTGGCCGCCGAGTTGAAGCGGGGGTGGCCTGTCTTCGACACCGATGACGCCAGGGAAGGGGCTCGGGCGTTTGCTGAGAAACGGCCGCCTGTGTACAGGCGGGCGTAGGTGTTGTGCCCGGCGCGGTTGTTCTTTGGCTGCGGTCGGTCGCGGCTGGTCGCGCAGTTTCTCGCGCCCCTGAAAAGCGGGGCGTGTCCGTGCCCCTCTGCTGAAGGAGGCAACCTTCGATGTCGGCAATCCTCAAAGCACCCCTCACCGTGGAGTTCCCGTTCACCCGGTCCCTGGGGCCCGTTCAGGGCGCCTTTCTCACCGGGCTTCGTGAGCGGGTCGTCCTCGGCGTGCGCACCGGCGACGGCAGGGTGCTGGTCCCGCCCGTCGAGTACGACCCCGTCACGGCCGAGGAGATCCGCGATCTGGTCGAGGTCGCGTCGACCGGCACCGTGACCACCTGGGCCTGGAACCACGCCCCGCGCCGTGACCAGCCCCTCGGCACGCCCTTCGCCTGGGTACTGGTGCGGCTCGACGGCGCCGACACCGCGCTCCTGCACGCCCTGGACGTGCCGGGTCCCGAAGCCGTACGCACCGGCATGCGCGTCCGTGTCCGCTGGGCCGAGGAACGGTCCGGCGCCATCACGGACATCGCCTGCTTCGAGCCGTACGACGGGGACCCGGTGGAACCGGCGGGCCACAGCGGCGAGTTCGACGACCCGGTCACCGGCATCGTCGCCCCCGCCCGCCTCGACTACACCTACTCGCCCGGCCGCGCCCAGACCGGCTACATCAACGCCCTGGGCGGCCGCCGCACCGTCGGTGAACGCTGCCCCTCCTGCCGGAAGGTGTACGTCCCGCCGAGGGGTGCCTGTCCGACCTGCGGGGTGGCCACGGCCGAACAGGTGGAGGTCGGGCCGGGCGGGACGGTCACCACGTTCTGCATCGTCAACATCAAGGCGAAGAACCTCGACATCGAAGTCCCCTACGTCTACGCCCACATCGCCCTCGACGGCGCCGGGCTCGCCCTGCACGGCCGTATCGCCGGCATCCCCTACGACCAGGTGCGCATGGGGCTGCGCGTCGAACCGGTGTGGACCGAAGGGGCCCGCTACCCCGACCACTACCGGCCCACCGGCGAACCCGACGCGGACTACGACACGTTCAAGGAGACGCTATGACGCGCGAGGCGCCAGGAGCCGCAGGCGTACGTGACATCGCCGTAGTCGCCTTCGCCCAGACCGACCACCGGCGCACCAGCGACGAGGTCTCCGAGGTGGAGATGCTCATGCCGGTGCTCCACGAGGTCATGGAGAGCACCGGGCTCAAGACCGCGGACATCGGCTTCACCTGCTCCGGCTCCAGCGACTACCTCGCCGGCCGCGCCTTCTCCTTCACCCTCGCCCTCGACGGCGTGGGCGCCTGGCCGCCGATCTCCGAGTCGCACGTCGAGATGGACGGGGCGTGGGCGCTGTACGAGGCCTGGGTGAAACTGCGGGCGGGGGACGCCGACACCGCGCTCGTCTACTCGTACGGCAAGTCCTCGCCCGGCTCCGTACGGGACGTCCTCACCCGGCAACTGGACCCCTACTACGTGGCCCCCCTGTGGCCCGACTCCGTCGCCCTCGCCGCCCTCCAGGCCCAGGCGCTCATCGATGCGGGCACCACGGACGAACCGGCGTTGGCGGCCGTCGGGGCGCGCAGCCGCGCGGACGCCGCGGCCAACTCCCACGCCCAGCTGCGGGGTTCGGTGCCGCAAGGGGAGTACCTCGTACGGCCGTTGCGCACCGGGGACTGTCCGCCCATCGGTGACGGGGCCGCCGCCGTGGTCCTCGCTGCGGGGGAGCGGGCCCGTGACCTGTGCGAGCGGCCCGCCTGGATCCGGGGCATCGACCACCGCATCGAGGCGCACGGCATCGGCGTACGCGATCTGACCGACTCGCCGTCCACCCGCCTGGCCGCCGAACGGGCCGGCGCGTACGAACGGCCCGTGGACACCGCAGAGTTGCACGCGCCGTTCAGCTCCCAGGAGGTGATCCTGCGCGAGGTGCTGGGGCTCGACGACCGTGTGCGTGTCAATCCGTCGGGCGGGGCCCTGGCCGCCAACCCCATCATGGCCGCCGGGCTCGTCCGGATCGGCGAGGCCGCCGCCCGCATCCACCGGGGCGAGTCCGACCGGGCACTGGCGCACGCCACGTCCGGCCCCTGTCTGCAGCAGAACCTGGTCGCCGTACTCGAAGGGGATCCCCGATGAGCAAGGAGCCCGTGGCCGTCGTAGGTGTCGGCCAGACCAAGCACGTGGCGGCGCGCCGGGACGTGTCGATCGCCGGGCTCGTCCGCGAGGCCGCCCGGCGGGCCCTGGACGACGCCGAGTTGACGTGGGCCGACATCGAGGCCGTCGTCATCGGCAAGGCGCCCGACTTCTTCGAGGGCGTCATGATGCCCGAGCTGTACCTCGCCGACGCGCTCGGCGCGGTCGGCAAGCCCATGATGCGGGTGCACACGGCCGGCTCGGTCGGCGGCTCGACCGCGCTGGTCGCCGCGAGCCTGGTCGCCGCCCGCGTCCACGGCACGGTACTGACCCTCGCCTTCGAGAAACAGTCCGAGTCGAACGCCATGTGGGGCCTGTCCCTGCCGATCCCGTTCCAGCAGCCGCTGCTGGCCGGCGCCGGAGGCTTCTTCGCCCCGCACGTGCGGGCGTACATGCGACGCAGCGGCGCCCCCGACACCGTCGGCTCCCTGGTCGCGTACAAGAACCGCCGCAACGCGCTGAAGAACCCCTACGCCCACCTCCACGAGCACGACATCACGCTGGAGAAGGTCCAGGCCTCACCGATGCTGTGGGACCCGATCCGTTACTCGGAGACCTGTCCGTCCTCCGACGGGGCCGTCGCGATGGTCCTCACCGACCGGGCGGGGGCCGCTCGGGCGCCCCGGCCCGTCGCGTGGATGCACGGCGGCGCCATGCGCAGCGAGCCGACGCTCTTCGCGGGGAAGGACAGTGTGTCGCCGCGCGCGGGACGGGACTGCGCGGCGGACGTGTACCGGCAGGCGGGCATCGCGGATCCGCGCCGGGAGATCGACGCGGTGGAGATGTACGTGCCGTTCTCCTGGTACGAGCCGATGTGGCTGGAGAACCTCGGCTTCGCCGCGGAGGGTGAGGGCTGGAAGCTCACCGAGTCCGGTGTCACCGAGCTGGACGGGGATCTTCCGGTCGATATGTCTGGCGGGGTCCTGTCCACCAATCCCATCGGCGCCTCCGGCATGATCCGCTTCGCGGAGGCCGCGCTGCAGGTGCGGGGCCTCGCGGGAGAACACCAGGTGGAGGGCGCCCGCCGGGTGCTCGGGCACGCCTACGGCGGCGGATCGCAGTTCTTCTCGATGTGGCTGGTGGGCGCCGAGCCGCCCACCTCATGAACCTCCCCTTCACGTGGCCTGTCGGCGGTGGGGGTCGATCGCTAGTCTGGCGGGCGGACGACGAACCGGGAGGAGCACGGACGTGGCCGAGACCACCATGCAGCAGCGATCCCTCGACGGCTGGCACAAGCCGACGGAACTGGACCTGAGCAACGCGGACTGGCGGTCGAGCAGCCAGGGGCGCGGAGATGTCCAGATCGCCTTTGTCGAGGGTTTCATCGCCATGCGCAACAGCGGCAGCCCCGAGAGCCCCTCGCTGATCTTCACCCCCGCCGAATGGGGCGCCTTCGTGTCGGGGGCCCGAGAGGGCGAGTTCGACCTGACCTGAGCGGGCCGCACGCGTGGTGTCGGTGGGCGGCCGGAGACCGGCGGCGCCCACCGACGGAGAGGGGGTGAGTGTTCGGGGTCCGGAGCGACCGGACCGGGCCCGGTACTGTCCGGCGGCGGGCCGGTCAGCGGAGGGTGACCTCGCGCGGACCGTTGTACGGCGCCAGCGACAGCACGGTCCGTGGTGTCCGCAGCCCCTCGTGCCCCGTGAACAGCTCACGCGCCGCGCCGAAGTCCACCTCGTCGCCCACCACCGGCGCGACCTCGTCGTACAGCTCGCGGACCGGGTCCACGAGTTCCTGGCCGGCCTCGGTCTCGGTGCCCCAGATGTCCCACAGCAGCGTCTCTACCTTGTTGAGGTCCGCGAGATCGAGCCGGACGTTCCCGGCCACGAACCACTCCCCGTGCAGCGGCCCTTCCTCCGGCGGATGCAGGCCGAAAGACCGGGGGTCCGCCCCGCCCTCCCGAATGGCTCGCCACGCCTTGCCCGCGACGAGGAATCGGTCGCGCGGTACGTCCATCGGGTCGAAGCCGATGTTCCAGGCGTCGACGATCAACGGGTCCGTCAACTGCGCGTCGGCGAGCAGCCAGCCCCGGGCCGGGTCCCAGTACTCGGTGACCACGTGGTCGCAGTGGAATCCGTTGTCGCCGAAATAGGTGGCGAAGCCCGACCGCAGCCGGGCGGGCACTCCGGTATGGCGCAGGAGCGAGCAGTGCAGCAGTGAGAAGTCGCGGCACACCCCGACGAACCGGTCCCCGGGTTCGCGGCGGTGTGACAGGGGCGCGTCGTTCCGCTCGACGACGATCCGCAGGATGTCGTCGAGGTAGCGCGTCTCGGCGTCGTTGTGCAGCCGCTCCCGAGGAGTGGCGCAACCGAACGTCTCACCCTCGCCCCGATGAATCATCAGATCCCGTGCCACACGGGCGAGCCGACCGGGATCGCGCGGGAGGGTGGCGTAGAGCGGGGCGAGTTCGCCCGGGTCGGTGAACGCGCTCTGCGCGGTGTAGAAAGCGGCGACATCCGGTGCGAGGTGCACGGGTGGCATGGCGGGACCCCCAGAATGAATCGGCCGCAAGTTCGATTTGCGGGCCGCTTCGCTTCACCGTGCCAAAATTCACCCGCAATTGTCCACAATTCCCGCGGGAATGCGAGTGCCCGGAATTCCCCGCCCGCATTGCCCCCGGCACGATTTAATGGATGACGGCTCGCCTATCATTAGCGGCATGGAGTACTCGATCAGTACGGACGCGCGGCTCGCCCTGGATCTCGCCCTGACCGTCCGCCACGACGGCGACGGCGGTGTCACCGACGACCTGACCGACCCCATGGGGCTCGCCACCTGGATCCGGGCGCACGCGGACGTCCTGCCGGCCGTCGCCGGCCCGGCCGCCGACGAGGCCGCGCTCACCGCCGTACGTGATCTGCGCGGAGCCGTCCGGGCCCTGTTCGCCCGCGCCGTCAGCCCCGGCGAGCCCAGCCCGGCCGACGCCGCCCGGCTGCTGCCCGTGCCCGAGGCCCTGGAGCGCCTCAACGAGGCCGCCGCCCTCGCCCCGACCGTCCCGGTGCTCACCTGGGGCCCCGGCGCCGAACCCGTCGTACGCCACGAACCCGCCACCGGCGAGGACCCGCTCACCGCGGTGCTCGCCCGCGCCGCCCTCGCCTTCCTCGCGAGCCCCGAACGGCAGCGGCTGCGCGCCTGCCACGCACCGCGCTGCGTGCGCTACTTCCTCAAGGAGCACCCCCGCCAGGAATGGTGCAGGCCGTCCTGCGGCAACCGCGCCCGCGTCGCCCGCCACCACGAACGGCACAAGAGGACGGCGAGCTGACATCCGCCCCGGAGAGCGCCCCCTGCCCCCGCAGCTCCCTCGGCCCCACCGCCGGACGGCACGCCGTACCATTGCGGCATGTCCTTCCTCCGCCGCCGCAGCGCCACTCCTGCCGGTCCCGACTTCGACGTGCTGGCCATGGACCCGGGCGACTGGCCGGGCAATCTCGGTGCCGGCCTGCTGCCCGCCCCCGACGGCAGCTGCCAGGGCGTCTTCCTGCGCTACGACCTCTACGGCGGCCGTGGCCCCGCGATGATCATCGGCAACCTCCCTGAGGGCTCCCCGGCGCGCGAGGTGTCCGACGGCGAGGTCCCCTTCGAGGTGGCCCAGCTGCTGATCGCGCTGGAGAACGAGGAGGACATCACCGTCGTCGGTTCCGAGGACATGCCGGTGATGCAGGGCGACAACCTCCTGATCGTCCGCCGCCTCAAGCTCTCCGAGTCCCGGATCTCCTGCGTCCAGTTCGACCGCAGCGACAACGTCCTGGTGACCATCGCCGCCTGGGACCGCCCCATCACCGACGACCTGTACGCGCTGCTCAAGCCGCTCCCTGCGGAGCTGTTCCAGCAGGGCTGAGCGCGCAGGAGGACGAAGCCGAAGACGAAAGGGCCGGGCTCGCACCCGGCCCTTCTTCGTTCCTCGGGCGGCGCCGTCCTCACGCGGCCGGCAGCACCCGCACGTCCGCCGCCCGCACGAACGCCACCCGGTGCCCGAACTGGATCTCGTAATACAGATCCTCACCGACCACGAGCCGGTGTCCGCTCGTGTCGAAGGAGACGGCGTAGTAGTACTCGCCGGGCACCCGGCCGCCGGTGACGTACTTCTGGTCCTTGAGGAGCTTGTACGGCCACGGGGACACCGCCTGGGCGGGCACATCCGCCGGGTATGCCGCGGCCTCCGGGTAGGCGCGCCCGTACACCGGGATGTCCGCCAGGCCCTCCCGGGGCGTCACGACCATTCCGGCCGCGCCGACCGCCGTCGGCTTCCCCTTCGGGTTCTGGAACCAGGCCTTCTGCCCCAGGTACCAGATCGCCGTCCAGTCGCCCTGCCGCTCGGCGACCGCGTACTGCTGCCCGGTGGAGACCCGTGAACCGAGGTCGTTCACCCCGATCGTCGAGGCGCTGCCGTCCGGCCGCAGCCCGATGTCCTTGATCAGGGGCGAGGTCGCGTCGGGCCGGCTGTACAGCCGTACGGCACTGGAGCCGTGCACCGCGCAGCGCGCGCCGCCGGTCGCGCAACCGGTGAACTCGGGCCGGTTGTCGGCGTAGTCCGGCAGGATCGTGACCATGGCGCTGTTCTTGCCGGACGTCGCGCCCAACGGTTCGCCCAGCAGCTCGAAGTAGTGCCGCCAGTCCCAGTACGGGCCCGGGTCGGTGTGCATCCCCGGGATCGTCGCCGTCGTCGGGCCCGGCACGGTGTCATGGCCGAGGATGTGCTGCCGGTCCAGTGGGATGCCGTGCTTGTCGGAGAGGTACTTCACCAGCCGCGCCGACGCCCGGTACATCGCCTCGGTGTACCAGGCGTCCGGCGAGGCGAGGAAGCCCTCGTGCTCCAGGCCGATCGACCCCGCGTTGACATACCAGTTGCCGGCGTGCCAGGCCACGTCCTTGGCCTTGATGTGCTGGGCGATGTGCCCGTCCGTGGAGCGCAGCGAATACTGCCACGACACATACGTCGGGTCCTGGACCAGTTCGAGAGTGGTGTCCCAGTAGCCCTCGGTGTCGTGGACGACGATGTACCGGATGGGCTGCGAGTTCGGCCGGTCGGCGAGGTCGTGGTTGCCGTAGTCGTTGTCGCCGAACTCCTCGTACGGTGCCGGGATCCACTCGCAGGACACCGTTGCCGGGCACTCCGTGGCGCCGGCGGCCGCCGCGCGCAGCCCCGCCCGGGACAACTGCCCGGTGCCGGGGTCCAGGCCCGGCTCGCCGGTGAGCGTCACCCGCTGGCCGGCGTCCGTGACGCGCCGGGCGCCGTCGCGGATCACCGCGAACACGTCGTTCGCGTACGCCGCGGCGGTCGCCCGGTCGTCGGCGCCCGAGAAACGCGCCACCGCTCCGTACCAGTCGGCCGGATCGGCACTCGGTCGCGCGCCGAGCTCCCGCTGCGCGGCGGCGAGCAGCGCGGCACCGCCCGCGACGTTGGCCTCCGAGTCCGTACGAAGGGTCTCCTCGGGCAGGCCCGTCAGCTCGGCCGCCCTGGTCAACGTCTTCAGCCTGGCCGGGAGTTCGGCGGGCTCGGGCAGCTCCGCCCCGGCCACCAGCGGCGCCCGGGAGTCGTCGCCGCGCGCGTCCTCCGTGCCCTCGCTGTGGTGGGGGGCATCGGCCAGAGCGGTGCGCGCGTCGGTGAGGTGCATGGGGCCGTAGCCGCCGGTGACACTCGGCGCGCCGCCGTGGGCGTCCCAACGGGACTGGAGATACGAGACGCCGAGCAGGACGTCGCGCGGTACGCCGTACTCGGCGGCCGCGGCCGTGAAGGCGCCCTGCAGACGAGCCGAGGCAGAGGACGGCCGGCTGTCGGGCGGAGCCGCGCCCAGCAGGGGCAGCAGCAGGACCGCGGGGGCTGCGGCGAACGCCGTTCTGCGCGTACGCCCGCGGTGCGGGGTGGGCCTGCGGTCGGTGGGGGATCCTCGCAAGGCGGCCTCCTGGAACGGTGGGGCGTTGGCGGGGCGTGCGGGACCGAACGGCACCAGTGCTATCGGTCGGCCGACGATCCGTCAATCATGCCCTCAGGAGGTTGGTTACCCCGTGATTGCCGAGTCCGGCCGCGGCGGAGGCCTCCTGCCGTGACGCAGGCCGTCGGCATGGGAAGGTCCGCCGACATGACGAAGGTCCGCGGCGTGCCCCTCGACCAGGACACACCGCGGACCTTCCCATCCCCTCAGCGAGTGCCGACCGCCGCCCGTACGGCTTTGCGGGCCAACTGGCAGTCGTCGTGCAGCCGCCTGAGCAGCAGCCGCTGTTCCTCGCCGGACGGCGCAGCAGCCGGGTGGGCCGGGCCCGGTGCCGCCGGGGTCGAGTCGTGCATCGAACGCTGTACGGCCGTCTCGTAGGTACGGATCTCACGGGTCAGTACGAGCATCAGGTTCACCAGGAACGCGTCCCGCGAGGCAGGGCCCGCCGACTGCGCCAGTTGGCTGATCTGGCGCCGTGCCACCGGCGCGTCCCCGAGCACCGCCCACAGCGTCGCCAGGTCGTACCCCGGCAGATACCACCCCGCGTGTTCCCAGTCCACCAGCACTGGACCGGCCGGTGAGAGCAGGATGTTCGACAGGAGGGCGTCGCCGTGACAGAACTGGCCCATGCCCTGACGGCCCGACGCGTGCGCGATGCCGTGCAGGAGCTTCTGCAGATCGCCCATGTCCCGGTCGGTGAGCAGACCCAGCTCATGGAACCGGGAGATCCGCTCCGCGTAGTTGAGCGGGGCGTCGAACGTCCCCGCCGGGGGCCGCCACGCGTTCAGCCGGCAGATCGCGCCGAGCGCCGCCCGGATGTCGGCGCGCGGCGGCGCTTCCACCGGGTGTCGCTGCAGGGCGGCCACCCGGCCCGGCATCCGCTCGATGACCAAGGTGCAGTTGTCCGGGTCCGCCGCGATCAGCCTCGGGGCCCGCACCGGCGGGCGGTGCCGGACGAACGAGCGGTATGCGGCTATTTCGTGCCGGAGTCGCTCCTCCCAGATGGAGGAGTGGTCCAGTAAACACTTGGCGACGGCCGTGCTGCGCCCTGTCGTACCGACGAGCAGCACCGAGCGGCCGCTGCGGCGCAGCACCTGGACCGGAGTGAACTCCGGGCAGATGCGATGCACCGAGGCGATCGCCGTGCGCAGCTGCGCGCCCTGGGGGCCGGACAGGTCGAGTCTCCCGCTGAGCGGTTGGGTGCCGAGCCCCGGCACGCGTCGCGTCCGGCCGGCACCGAGCACCGGGGCCGTCGTACGGGTGGGGTCGAGGTAGGGGCCGCCGCTGCCCGGCTGGCGGGGGTGCAGCGACCGGGGAGGAGCGGACACGGAGGACGATGCTGCGTACATGGGGGAAGACAGATCCCTTCGTGTGCCGGCAGGTCACGCGCTACCCGCCCCGGCTGCCGACGGGCACCCTGGGGAGTGTCCGTCGGGAGACCGGGTCGGGGTGGCGCTTTCCTACCTGACACCGGATGGGCCGTGGCACACCATGTAGCGCACCCTGGCGAAGCCTGGCGAATAGTCCCCGTGCAACTGACAGCGGGCTACATTCAACTCAGCCGAGAACCTGGGGGCTTGACGTGAGCGGACAACCCAACAACCGACTCGCAGACCTGTTCGGCCTGGCCGGCTGGTCCAAGGGAGAGCTCGCGAGACTGGTCAACCGGCAGGCGGCGGCCATGGGCCACCCCCAGCTGGCGACCGACACCTCGCGGGTGCGGCGGTGGATCGACATGGGAGAGATCCCGCGCGATCCCGTGCCGCGGGTGCTGGAGGCCCTGTTCACCGAGCGTCTCGGCCGTGTCGTGACCATCGAGGACCTCGGTCTGGTCCGGCACGGGCGTACGGGAAAACGGCCGGGCGGCGGGAGTGTGGAACATCCCGACGGTGTGCCGTGGGCGCCCGAACGGACTGCTGCGGTCCTCACCGAATTCACGGGAATGGACCTCATGCTCAACCGACGCGGCTTGGTGGGTGCGGGCGTCGCGCTCACCGCGGGATCCGCACTCAGCAGCGCCATGCACGACTGGCTGCACACCGATCCGGCCCTGGCGGCCGACGCCCCCGACCTCGACAACCCCCTGCACGCCGACCCCGCTGGGTTCGACCGCTACGAGGCCGCCCCCATCGGGTCGCAGGAGATCGAGGAACTGGAGCGCTCGGTCGAGGTGTTCCGGGCCTGGGACGCGGCTCGTGGCGGCGGGCTGCAACGCAAGGCTGTCGTGGGACAGCTCAATGAGGTGGGAGGCATGCTCTCCTACCGCCACCCCGAACATCTCCAGCGGCGCCTGTGGGGCGTCGCCGCCAACCTCGCCGTCCTCGCGGGCTGGATGTCGCACGACATCGGCCTCGAACCCACCGCCCAGAAGTACTTCATCATCGCCGCCCACGCCGCCAGGGAGGGCGGTGACCGGCCCCGCGCCGGCGAGGCCCTCTCCCGGGCGGCCCGACAACTGGTGCACCTCGGCAAGCCCGACGAGGCGCTCGACCTCATGAAGCTAGCCCAGTCCGGTTCCGGCGAGCAGGTGCTGCCGCGCACCAAGGCCATGCTCCACACCGTCGAGGCCTGGGCACAGGCCTCCATGGGCAAGGGCCAGGCCATGCGCCGCACCCTGGGCCGGGCCGAGGACCTGTTCGTCTCCGACCGGGCCGATGTATCGCCGCCCAGCTGGATGCAGATGTTCAAGGAGGAGGACCTCTACGGCATGCAGGCCCTGGCCTACCGCACCCTCGCGGAGCACGACCCGGCCGCGGCCAAACAGGCCCAGCACTACGCGGAGAAGGCCCTGGCCCTGCGCGTCGACGGCCGTCAGCGGTCGAAGATCTTCGACTTCCTGTCCATGGCCTCGGCCTGCTTCATCGCCGACGACCCCGAACAGGCGGACCGGTACGCCCGCCTCGCCCTGATGTCGATGGGCTCCAATTCCTCCCACCGCACCTGGGACCGGCTGCGTGAGATGTACCGGCTCACCGGTCAGTACTCCAGCTATCCGAAGATCCAGGAACTGCGGGAGGAGCTCAAACTCGCCCTGCCCAAACCCCAGTCGAAGAACAAGGGCGGCATCGCGCCGACGTGACCGCCGGGAACGGCCCTCGGGCCGTCAGGAGCTGACCCGGGCGACAAGCACGCAGGCGTCGTCCGCCCGCTCCGCCTCGCCGAACTCCTCCACCACCGTCCGTACACACTCCTGGGCCGTACGCGCCTCGCCGAACCGGGGGGCCAGGTCCAACAGCCGCTGCACGGCTGCCTCTCCTCCCCGCCGGGGGACCAGTCCATCGGTGTGCAGGAGCAGCAGGTCGCCCTGTTCGAGCGTCACTTCGGCCTGCCCGTACACGGCACCCGAGGTCGCTCCGAGCAGGACGCCGTCCGGCGATGTCAGTACGCGCCCCGTCCCGTCGCGGAACAGCAGCGGGGCGGGGTGCCCTGCCTGCGCCCACACGAGGGTGCGGGTCGCCGGCCGGTAGCGGCAGCAGACGGCGCTGCCGAGGGCCGGTTGCACGGTGGCGTCCAGTAACTGGTTGAGGCAGGCCATCAGCCGGCCCGGCTCCGTGCCCGCCATCGCCATACCGCGCAGTGCGCCGATCAGCATCGCCATGCCCGAGGTGACGGTGACGCCGTGTCCGGTGAGGTCACCGACGCTCAACAGGCTTTCACCGCCCGGCAGTTCAAGGGCGTCGTACCAGTCGCCGCCGATCAGCGCGCTGGTCGAACAGGGCAGATAGTGGGCCGCCAGGTCCAGTTTCTCGGGGCCCTGTTGCGGGAGCCGCAGGGAGCCGCGCCACGGCGGCAGCACGGCCTCCTGCAGCTCGACCGCGATCCGGTGCTCGGTCTGCGCGATGTGCCGCTGGCGGTGCAGCGAGTCACGCGTCTCGCTCTCCGCCCGCTGGCTGCGCCGCAGTTCACTGACGTCGCGCAGGACGGCCCACATCGAGGCCGTGCCGCCGTCGTCGTCGAGCACGGGCTCGCCCATCATGTGCACGGTGCGCGCCCCGCCGTCGGGGAGCACGATGCGGAACTCCCCGTCGATGCGCTTGGCGTCGATCAGACAGTCCGTGACCATCGCCGTCAGCTTCGGCCGGTCCTCGTCGAGCACCAGCGACGGCAGTTCGTCGAGGGTGAGCGGCGGCGCGGCCGGGTCGCGGCCGAGGATCTGATACAGCTCCCCGGACCAGCTGGCCTCGTCCGTCAGCAGGTTCCACTCGGCGCTGCCGACCCGGCTGAGCAGTGAGGCCGGCCGGGGCTCCGGGGGCGGCGCGACCGGGAGGCCGACCGTGGGCGCGGGGGCCGGCGGCAGGGCCGGGCCGTCCCGCAGCTGGGCCAAGTGGTCGTCGAGGTCGCTGAGTTGATGCAGCGCCAGATCGCAGAGTGCCCGCTGCCAGCGGACCTCGGGGTCCTCTTCGTCGGTGGGCGCGTCACGCCGGACGGCGTCCACGTCGCCCCGAAGCCGCCGCGTCTGCGAGATGAGCGCGTCGACCGTGCCCCGCTGGGGCGGCTGGGCGGCGGGGCGATCCGCAGAGAGATGGGACGGCATCACGTACTCCGATGGGGGACGGTACGACCAACGCTGACGTAAGGGCCGATTACGACTGTTGCACAGGCCGCGACGCGCTGTAAGGGATTTGGCAAGACCCGATACGGTGGTGCTTCTGACATATGCCACCGTCCTTGCAGTTGGGGTTGTCCACTGCGGGGCGGTGCGCGTCCCGGAGGTCCAAGTCGCAGGAATCGTACGTGACTTGACGGACCGTCGACCGCCTTCATCTGTCTTTCATTCCCGTGTTCGAGGGGCATATGTACGAGCCCTCTCGATTCCATGGAACGCCCTGTGCGCATCCGACCGCACGGGCGCCTCCGGGCGCCTCCGGGCGCGTCCGGAGCCGAGGCGGGAGTGATATGGGTCACAGAGGTGAATCCAGGAAGCCGCGTCATGCGAAAGCCCTCCGCGAGGTCGAGAAGGCACGTCGGCGCACCGGCCGGCCCGCATCGCAGGAAGAGCTTCACCCGAAACGGAGACCGTTCATGACCGTCACGCTGGAACAGCCCGCCCGCGCGCTCCTCGTCACCGCCGAGGACCGGGAGGTCCCGGTGCCCGCGAGCCTGCGCTATTCCTCCGACGATCCGCTGGCCGTGCACCTCGACTTCCCGGCCGACATCTCCCTCAACGGTTCGATGGTGACCTGGACCTTCTCCCGTGACCTGCTGGAGAAGGGGGTGCAGGCCCCCGCCGGCGCCGGCGATGTGCAGATCTGGCCCTGCGGCCGCTTCCGCACGGTGGTCGAACTGCACTCCCCGTACGGCACGGCCCTGCTCCGGTTCGAGAAGGCGGCACTCCAGCGCTTCCTGCTGCGCAGCTACGCCGTCGTCGCCGCCGGAAGAGAGGAGCTGGGCCCGGCGCTCGACCGGGGCCTGACATCGCTCCTCGGCGGTGTCTGACACCCGCCCGGCCGGTACCGCGGGGCGCGCGGGCCCGGCTCAGTAACGCAGGACGCCTGCGATGCCCCGGGCGTCGCCGAGTGTGCCGTCGGGGACGAAGCGGACCTCGGCGCCGGTGTCCAGACACCGCTCGACGATCTCGTCCACGATGTCCTCGCGGACGTGGAGGTCGCCGCTCTCGGCCGGCACGAGGTGGCCGCCCCCTCCGCCCTCACGGTCACCGTCGGCCCGGACGGCCGTCCGGTAGTTCTCCTCGACGGCCAGGAGCTGGATGCGGCCCTGCTGCGCGTTCTGCCAGATCTCGTCGACGCTGGCCGCGAACGCCTTGTGGCCGCGCGCCGTTTCGAGCTGCCGGGCCACGGAGTCGACGTTCCGGCGGTCCTCGGCGGCGACCAGGGGCCGGACCGCCTGCCACACGGCGTCCGGGGTGCCGTGCGCGAGTCCGCCGTGCGGGATGTGGGTGGCGTCCCTGGTGACCGTGCCGATCTCGTCGAGCAGGGACAGTGCCGCCGTCTCCCCGGTGACATAGAGGGGCCGGTGCCGCGCGCGCAGCACCCGGGTCAGTGCGGTGTCGGCGTCGCGCAGGAAGTGGCGGGTGTCCTCGTCGCGGAAGGTGGACGGCAGGTCCCCGGTCCGCTCCTGGCGCTCGGCGTCGAAGTTGTCGCGCTCCCTGGTCAGCGGGAATCCGCCCGTCTGCGCCTCGGTGACGCGGTCCCCGGCACCGTTCCACAGGGTGACCCGGTCGGAGGAGACCGAGAGCACCCAGAACGGCCGCTCGGCGGCCTGCGCGGCCACCAGGTTCCGGGTGAGGAAGGTGTCCGAGAGCACCACACGCTCCGGTACCGGACGGGCCAGCGACCAGACCTGGTGCTCACCGGGGGCCGCGAAGATCACCAGCCCGTCCTCGGCATGCGTCAGGTCCACCTCGGCCAGCGCCTGGTTCAGCTGCCGGACGACGTCGTTGCGCCGTTCCCGTGTGACCGCGGGGTCGCGCTCCAGTCGCTTCTTCGCCTCGGCCACCACATTGCGCAGCCGGACCGGATCCTGGGCGTTCTCGGGTTCCCTGCGGTGGGTCGGTGTCAGCACCGACACCGCGGGGTAGGGCCGCGGGCGGCGCAGTTCGGTGAGGGTCGCGGAACTGAGGGCATGCTCCATGACTTCACGATAGGGCCGATTCGCATGTAGGGCATTAGGGGTAATCCGGCCCCGGGCGCGCTGCTGCGGCGGTCGGCGCAGGACAGGGAACGAGCCCGTCGGTATGCACCGGTGAAGGTGCGCGCCAACGGGCTCCTCAGGGTCGCGCGGCCGCTGCGGGGGTCAGCCGACTTCGTTCTTCAGCGCCTTGTCGGCGGCGGCCTTGGACGGCTTCCACCAGGTCGTCACCGGCTCCCAGACCTTGATCTTCTTGCTCGAACCCAGCTGCTTGGCGGTGAACGTCCGGCCGTTGAGGTTGGGGTTGGCCGACACGGTGATCGTGCCGACGCGACGCGCCTCGGGGTCCTTGAGGTCGGCGATCGTGCGGACCGCCGCGTAGACCGTCTTGCCGGCGCCGACCTTGTACGGGCCGCTCTCGCCCGAGGGCACCGGCAGGGCCGCCCCGTCGCGGTCGCCGAAGGTGACGACGGGAAGGCGGTCGATCGTGCAGGTGCGGGTGCCGGTGTTCTTGACGCTGATGTGGACGACCCGCGCGTCCTTCGACTGCTTGGCCCCCAGCTTGAGGGCCTTCGCCTTGCAGACCGGGGTCTTCGCGGCGGGTGCGGCGGGCTGGGCGGCCAGGCCCTGCGGGGCGGCGGCGAGGAGCAGCGCGGCGCCGGCGGCGGCCACGGTCGAGCCAGTGAGGAAGGAACGAATACGCATCGGTGGAATCCCCCAGTTTTGGTCACGTACGGGTACGGCACGCACAAAGGTGACGTCTGCCCAGTGTGACGCGCGGGGTGCGCGCGTGGTTGTACCGAACCCGCGCGTGTTACACGCCCGATGCTCAATCGTCGGCTCCGCAGGAACTTCCGTGGTCCGGCAGCGTTCCGAACAGCAGAAAGTCGTCGACCTTCTCGTTCACGCACTTCGACGACCCGTACCCGGTGTGCCCCTTGCCCTTGTTGTCGAGGACGACGGCCGAGGAGCCGAGCCGCTTCGCCGTCTCCACGGTCCAGCGGTAGGGGGTGGCCGGGTCGCCCCGGGTGCCCACGAGCAGCATCTTCGGGGTGTCGATGTCCCGCACCTCGTCGCGGATGAAGTCGGTGCCCGCCGGACGGCCGTAGCACATCAGCACCTGGGCGAGCCGGTACGGACCGAACACGGGGGAGGCCTCCTCGTAGGCCGCGCGCAGGTCCTCCAGGTTGTCGGTGATCTTCTTGGCGGTGGGCCGGTCGGGGTCGTCGGCGCAGTTGATCGCCATGAGCGCGGCGGGAAGGTTGTCCAACGGGACCTTCTCGACGTCGACGAGCCCGGCGTGCGGAGTCGGTGTGCCGGACGTACTGGGCTCGGAAGGCTCGTGCGGGCGGGAGGGGGCCGAGGAGCGGTACGGGACGGTCGGCGGGGCGAAGCCGCCGCCCGTGAGCGCGATGACGCCCCGGGTGTCGCCGTCGTGGACGAGCATGTTGAGCGCCTGTGTGAGCAGGGGCCACATCTGTTCGCTGTAGAGGGCGTGACTGATGGCGCCCACCAGGTCCTGGCCCGTGAAGTCCTGCCCGAAGTCCGATGGCACGGGGTACTCGTCCAGCGAGTCGACCAGCGCGACGACCTGTTCACGGGCCGAGCGGGAGTCCTGCCCGAACGGGCACGTCAGCTCCTCGGTGCATGCGTCGAGGTAGTCCTCCAGCGCGGTCTGCTGGCCCGCGGCACCCACCAGACCCTGCTCGCTCAGCGGTTCGGTGAGGGTGTCCACCCCGTCGAGGACCATCCGGCCCACCTTCTCGGGGAACTGCGCCGCGTACACCGCGCCGAGCCGGGTCCCGTAGGAGAAGCCGAGGTAGTTGAGTTTCTTGTCCCCCAGGGCGGCGCGCATCACGTCCAGGTCGCGTGAGGCGTTGAGGGTGCCTATGTACGGGAGCACGGGGCCGGAGTTCTTCCTGCACGCGGCGGCGGCCCGCCGCAGCTGCCTGAGCGCGTCCTGCGGGTTGTTCGCGTCGTCCCCGTCGTCGGTCGCCTCCAGCGCCTCGTCGGTGCCGTCGCCGCAGCTCACGGGGGAGGAGCGGCCCACGCCGCGCGGATCGAAGGAGACCAGGTCGTAGCCGTTGGTGAGATCCATGAAGTCCGCGCCGCCGTAGGCGAGTTCGGGGACCCCCGGGCCGCCGGGGCCGCCGAAGTTCAGCAGCAGCGAGCCGCGCGGGTCGCCGGTGCCCCGGTAGCGGGCCATGGCCAGGTCGAGGGTGCCGGCCTTGGGCCGGGTGTAGTCGAGCGGCACGGTGACCTTGCCGCACCGCAGATCCTTGGGCATCTCCATGCCCTCGCACTTCGACCACTTGATCTTCTGGCGGTAGAAGCGGGTCAGATCGGCCTGCGTGTCGTCCTGCTTCTTGTCGGCGCCCGCCACCGTGGCCGGCAGCCCGGCCCCCAGTAGGGCCAGCACCGCGACCGCGGCTCCGGCGAGCGGGCGCCGTCTGTGCGTGGACCGCATGCGTGCCTCCAGGGACACCCGGCCGGGGCGACCGGGGACAACCCCCGGATCACCATAGGCGGCCCCTCGCGGCCACGCCTCCCAGCGGGCGGACCGGACGAACGTGCCGTACCCTGCGCCGCGCCGACGCCCTACGACGGCTGTGGGCGGGTCGCTCGTACGCGTGAACCGGACCGTCGGGCCGGCCCGACGCCCGCCGAGTTCGGCCGTTTCCGGCGTCGCGGACGTGATCGGGCTTCGGCGAGGATGCAGCGAGGGCGCGGCCGACCCCCGCACCCGCGGCCGCCCGGCGGTCGCGCACTCGCGACCTCAGCGAAGGAGCGCAGAGATGACCTCTCCGGGGCATCAGGACCTCGTCGTCACCCGGGCCACGCTCGACGACTGGGCGGTGGTCGCCCGCTGGGCGGGGGACGAGGGCTGGAACCCGGGGCTCTCGGACCCGGCGTGCTTCTTCGCGCAGGACCCCGAGGGCTTCTTCATCGGCCGGCTCGACGGGGAACCGGTCTCGTCCGTCTCCGTCGTCACCTACGGCGACGACTATGCCTTCCTCGGTTTCTACCTGGTCCGCCCGGAGGTACGCGGCCAGGGCCACGGCCTCACCACCTGGAAGACGGCGCTCGCCCACGCCGGCGACCGCACGGTCGGCCTCGACGGTGTGGTCGCGCAGCAGGACAACTACCGGCAGTCCGGTTTCGGGCCCGCCCATCGCACCTTCCGGTACTCGGGCGTCGTGTCCGGTGCGGCCGTGCCCGACGGTGTCCGGCCCGTCGAGGATCCCGCGTCCCTCACGGCGTACGACAACGCCTGCCATCCGGCCGACCGCCCCCGCTTCCTGGAGCACTGGCTGACCGCCGACGGACATCGGGCCCTCGCGCGCGTCGTCGACGGGCGGCTCACCGGCTACGGCGTCATCCGCCCCGGCCGGGACGCCCTGCGGATCGGCCCTCTGTTCGCCGACACCGCCGCGGACGCCCGCGCGCTCTTCGCCGGACTGGCCGCCGAGGCCGCGGGTCGCGAGCTGGCCATCGACGTGCCGGAGCCGAACAAGGCCGCCGTGGCGCTGGTCGAGGAGTACGGGCTCACACCGTCCTTCGAGACGGCCCGCATGTACACCGGCCCGATCCGGCCGCACGCCGCGGAGCGCGTCTTCGGGGTCACGACTCTGGAGCTCGGCTAGGCGACGGGGTGGCGTCCCCCGTCCCGGCCTGGGGAGAGGTCTCCGCCGTCCCGGCCCGAGGAGAGGTCTCCGCCGTGCTCGCCGCGGGAGTGGCGTCCTTCGTCCTGGCCGGCGGGGCGGCGTCGCCCGTCTTGAACGCCCACTCCATGCGTGGTTCGACGACACAGCGGAGCGCGGCCCGCACGGGCGCGGTGCACAGGAGGGTGATACCGCCGACCGCCACGGCCGTCATCGCGAGCTGCCCGAGCGGGGTGTGCAGCCACTCCACGGCGTACCAGTCGCGGAAGCGCGCCCACTTGATCACGAAGCCGTGCAGCAGATAGCCGTACATCGTGCCCGCGCCCAGCGCCGTGAACCACAGCTGCCGACGCGGCACCCAGGCCAGGAAGCAGGCCGTCAGCAGCACCGCCAGGCAGAAGAGGGCGGGCGTGGTCAGCAGACCCGTCCACCGGGACACGCCCTGGCCGGTGACGCTGCCCCGGTGGTAGAACCAGCCCGCGTCGAACCACGGCGCCACCCAGTACGCCGCCACGAACGCCCCCAGACCGACCGGGAGCAGGCTCAGGCGTACCCGGCGGGTCCGTAGCCGCTCGAAGTGCCCGGCCCGCAGGGTGAGGCCCAGCACGAAGAACGGCAGGAAGCCCAGCACGCGCTGGATGGAGACGTCGCCCCCGAGATCCGGTGAGACCGCCGCCAGCATCGCCAGACCCAGCGCGACGGGCAGCGGGTGTCGCAGCATCAGCCACAGGGGTGTGGTCAGCCGCCAGATGAAGAGCGCGACCAGGAACCACATCACGTACCAGGGGTCCAGCAGGCTCAGCGGATATGCCGGGTCGTCCTGCGCCCACCGGTAGAACAGCGTGTATGCCGTCTCGAACACGACGTACGGCAGGACCACCCCCGTCATCAGCCGCCTCAGCCGGCCGGGCGCCATGTCGAAGCTCCGGGAGAAGTACCCGGAGATCAGGGCGAAGGCCGGCATGTGGAACGCGTAGACGGTCAGATACGCGGCCGTCGCGGTCCGGCTGCCGTACGTCAGCGGCTCCCACGCGTGGCCGCAGGCCACCAGGACGATCGTGAGGTACTTCGCGTTGTCGAAGTAGGGGTCCCGTGAGGCCCGCTCAGCCCGCGGTCTCTCCTGGTCGGGCGGGGCCGCGGGGCCGGGGCGGGTGTGCTGCACCACGTCTTCGGACATCGGTGAAAGGTCTCCGGTCGACGACGACGGAACCCGGACCGCCTGCCCCGTCACGCCCGTCTCAGTCATCGTCGGCGATGGCGCCGACGGTTTTGGCGTGGAACCGACGATGCAAGGCCCGCACCTCCCCGACCAGCTCCGGCACCGGCCCCTCGACTCTCACCCCGGGCGCGATGTCGCGTACCGGCAGCGTCCGCACAGGTGGCGCGGCTACTCCCAACTCACTGAGCCAGGAGGCGAGTTGCTCGGACGAAGCGACATACACGATACGGCCGAGGCCCACCCAGGCGTGGGCGGCCGCGCACATCGGACAGTGCTCGCCCGAGGTGTACACGGTCGCCGCCGCGCGCTCCCGCGCGGTGAGCCGGGAAGCCGACCAGCGGGCCAGCTCGAACTCCGGGTGACGGGTGCGGTCGCCGCCGGCCACCCGGTTGTGGTCCTCGGTCAGAACCGTGCCGTCACCACCGACCAGGACCGAACCGAACGGCTCGTCGCCGGTCTCCAGCGCCTCGGTCGCGAGCTCCACACAGCGTCGCAGGTACACCAGTTCGGAGTCGTTCACCATGGTTGTCGCACCCTCCTCGAAACCGTCCGGACGCGTTCCGTGACGTGCACCTTACGTCGTGTGTCCGAATCCCGGGTCCTTGCGCGAGCGACACCCGTACGGGCCCGTCGGGCGGCCCGGCAAGCGGTGCGGTACGGGTCCGTATCGCTCCCGATGCGAAGAAGCGGGTGAATTCCGTTGCCAGGGCGAACGACTGATGATGGAGTGAGCGGTATGGATCACGCTGCTGTGCTGGCACTGTTCGACCGGGACATGAGGGAGGGCGCCCGCCCCGACGGTCCCGGAGCCCGGATCGAGCGCGTGGGCGGGGTGGTGCGCCAGGTCGGTTTCGAGAACGGCTGGAGCGGTGTCGTCTGGTCCGACCTGGACGAGGCGGGCGCCGACGCGGCGATCACCGAGCAGATCCGGTACTACTCCGGCCTGGGCCGCGACTTCGAGTGGAAGCTGTACGGCCACGATCTCCCGGTCGACCTGGGGCAGCGTCTGCGCGACGCCGGGTTCACGGCCGCTCCGGAGGAGACGCTGATGATCGCGGAGGTCGCCGACCTGTCCCTCGACGTCGAGCCGCCCGAGGGCGTGCGGATCCTGCCGGTCACCGACCGTGAGGGCGTGGAGCTTGTGGCAGAGGTCCATGAGAAGGCCTTCGGCAGGGACAGCACCCGTATGCGCCACCAGCTCCTGGCCCATGTCACGGCGGACCCCGACACGGTGATGGCCGTGGTGGCCCTCGCCGGCGACGAACCGGTGAGCGCCGCGCGCATGGAGTTGCTTCCGGGTACGCGCTTCGCCGGTCTGTGGGGCGGCGGCACCGTCGAGGGCTGGCGCGGCCGCGGTGTCTACCGGGCCCTCGTCGCCCACCGCGCCCGCGTCGCCGCCGAACGCGGCTACCGCTACGTCCAGGTCGACGCGCTGGCCGGCAGTCGCCCGGTTCTGGCCCGCCTGGGCTTCGAGCCGCTCACGACGACCACGCCGTACGAGTACGCGGTGGGGAGCACGGCGACCGCCTGACCGTCCGGGCGGTGGGCCGCGCCGGGGTGTCACAGGTCCAGCTGGTATTCGAGGGACGTGTGCGTGGGCCGGTAACCGAGCGCGTCGTTGACCTGGCGCATCGGGATGTTGTGCTCGGCGGTGTCGGTGAGCAGGGCCAGCGTCGGGGCCAGGCCGTGGGCGTGGAGGACGGCTTTCGCCTTCATCCACAGGCCCAGCCCGTGCCCCCGGTGCTCGGGCAGTACGGCCGTACCGTAGTGCTGTCCGTCGCCGTCGCCGTCGCCGTCGCCCTTGCCGTCGCTCTTGTCGTCACCCGGCAGGACGAGCTCCGAGAAGCCGACGACGGTACCGCTCGACGTGTGCACCGCGGCCACCGTGTACAGCCGGTCGCCGCGCCTCGCGATGGCCTCGGCGGCCGCGACGACCCGCTCGACGTCCCAGGCCACCGTCCCGTAGTCGGTGTCGCCCATCGGCATGTCGTCCATCGCGCGGCGCGACGCGGCGTAGCTCCGCGCGAGTTCGGCCGGCACGACGCCCGTCCAGCTCGTCAAGCGGTAGCCCGGACGGGGCTGTTCGAGGATCCGCGCGAAGTGGTCGGGGTCGATCCCGGCGAGTTCGAGCCGGGCGTACGTCAACGTCAGCACCCGGCGGAAGCCGCGTGCCGCGAGGAACGCGTCGCCGGGGGAGCCCTGTTCGGCCTGTGCGAGGACCGCGCGGCGCCGCTCGGCGCGTGCCGA
>NZ_LRTR01000586.1 GCF_001550375.1 Streptomyces europaeiscabiei
ATCGGCCGCGGCGGCCGCCCGCGCCCGGCCCGCCGTCTTTGGCAGACCTCCGCCAGGAGTGCCGGGGCCTCGCCCGTGCCGCCGTACGCCTCGACGCCCCGGCGGTGGAGGACCTGTTGGCCGGGGCCGTCGAGCGGCACGGACTCACGGTCGCCTGGCAGGAGGTGATGGTGCCGACGCTGCACGTGGTGGGCCGCAAGTGGGCGTCGTCCGGCGACCGTTACATCGAGGTCGAGCACCTGCTGTCCTGGCATGTCTCCACCACCCTGCGCCGCCACCCCGGGGCGCCCGCATCCCGCCACGACACCACCGCCCCGGGCCCGGTCGTCCTGGCCTGCGTGCCCGGCGAACAGCACAGCCTGCCGCTGGAGGCGCTCACCGCGGCCCTCGGTGAACTCGGCCTGCCTGCCAGGATGTTCGGCGCGGATGTCCCCGCCGAGGCCCTCACCGGAGCGGTCGACCGGCTCGGCCCGGCGGCCGTGGTCCTGTGGGCCCAGGCCCGTTCCACGGCGAGCCTGTCCCTGGCCCGCCATGTCGCCGCCATGCGCTGGGGCGTGAAGGGCGCCCGCCGGCAGTCGCTCGTCGTGCTGGGCGGCCCCGGCTGGCACGGGCACCCCGCCTCGGGAATGGTCCGGCCGTCCTCGCTGGACGAGGCGGTGGAGGCGCTGTCCGGTCTCTACGGGCGGGCGGTCCGACCGGTCGAGGACGTGCGCCCCCGCAGGAACCGCTCGCGTCCCTCCGCCAGTTCGACGATCGGCTCCGGATAGTCCAGCGCGGCACGATCCGGCCCCCGCAGCTTCCACGGCTCGTGCACCGCCGGCCCCGCGATGTCCGCCAGTTCCGGTACCCAGCGCCGTACGTACTCCCCGTCCGGGTCGTACCGCTTCGCCTGGGTGTTCGGGTTGAGGACCCGGTTGGGGCGGGTGTCGGTGCCGGTTCCGGCCGTCCACTGCCAGTTGAGCTGGTTGTTGGCCACGTCGCCGTCGACCAGGAGGTCCAGGAAGTGGCGGGCGCCGACGCGCCAGTCGACGTACAGCGTCTTGGTGAGGAAGCTCGCGGTCAGGAGCCGGCCGCGGTTGTGCATCCAGCCCTCGTGGCGGAGCTGGCGCATGGCCGCGTCGATCACCGGGTAGCCGGTGCGGCCCTCCCGCCACGCCTCGACCTCGTCCGGAGCGTCCCGCCAACGATCGTCCCTGGCCCGGTAGTCCACGGACGCGGCCTGCGGTCGTACGGCCAGCAGCTGGCGGTTGAAGTCCCGCCACGCGAGCTGGCGTACGAACGCCGCGGCGCCCGGACCGCCCGCCCTGCGGGCCCGGTGGACCAGCTCGACGGGGGAGAGGGTGCCGAAGTGCAGATGGGGTGAGAGCCGGGAGGTCGCGTCGCCCGCCAGGTCGTCGTGCCGGTCCTCGTACGCCTCGATCCCCGACCCCAGCCAGGCGGAGAGCCGTGCGCGGCCCTCCGTCTCGCCACCCGCCGCCAGACCCGGCGAAAGACCGGACAGCCGTTCCCGCGAAGGGAGTTCCTCGGAGCCGATGTCCTCCGGTACGCGCACGGTCCGCGGCGCGGCCAGCGCCTCGCGCAGCCGCTGCCGCGACCAGTGACCGAAGTACGGCGTGAACACCGCGAAATGGTCCGAGGAGGCCGGCAGCACCGCGCCGGGCTCCACGGCGGACGTCACCGTGTCGTGGACGTGCAGTCGCACGCCCTCGGCCTCCAGCGCGCGCCGCAGCCGTTCCTCCCGATGCTGGGCGTACGCGCTGACGTCGGCGGCCAGGTGCACCTCGTCGGCGTCCGCCTCGGCGGCCACCCTGCACACCTCCGCCACCACGTCGCCGGAGCGCACCACGAGCCGGCCGTCCCGCTCACGCAGTCCCGCGTCGAGGTCGCGCAGACAGTCGGCGAGGAACGCCAGCCGGTTGGGCGCGGCGAACCCGGCCCCGGCCACGGCCCGGTCGCGCACGAACAACGGGACCACCTGCCGCGAGCCGTCGAGGGCGGCGCGCAGCGGCGGATGGTCGTGCAGCCGCAGATCGCAGGTGAACAGGACGACCGAGACGTTCATGACGGAACTCCGGAGAAGGGGATCGGACGGTCACGCGCTGCTTCCGGCCGGAGACATCCGGCGGATGCACGGGCCCGAGGCCGAGGCGGAGGCGGAGGGGCGGGGCGCGGGCCGCCCCGGCACACCTCGGGGAAGGCGCGGCACGCATCACGGCACGGGCGCCTCCTCCCGCGCCCGGGCGGTCGCGTCCGCCACGGCCGCCCGGGCGATGTTGCGGGCCATGCCGCCGAACACGACGGAGTGGAAGGGGGCCACGCTCCACCAGTACGCGTGCCCGAGCAGCCCACGCGGATGGAACAGGGCACGCTGACGCAAGAGGGTGTGCCCCGTGTCGTCCGTGTCCGCGTACATCTCCAGCCACGCCAGGCCCGGCAGCCGCATCTCCGCCCGCAGCCGCAGCAGCCGCCCCGGCTCGATCTCCTCGACCCGCCAGAAGTCCAGCGAGTCGCCCACCCGCAGCCGCGCGGGGTCCCGGCGGCCCCGGCGCAGGCCCACCCCGCCCGCCAGCCGGTCCAGCCACCCCCGTACGGCCCAGGCGAGCGGGAAGGAGTACCAGCCGTTGTCACCGCCGATGCCCTCGATGACCCGCCACAGGGACGCGCGGGGGGCGTCCACGCGCAGCTCGCGGCGGTCGGCGTAGAGGCTGCCGCCCGCCCAGTCGGGATCGGTGGGCAGGGGGTCGCTGGGCGCGCCGGCCAGGGAGGCCGACGACCAGCGGGTGGTGACCCTGGCCTCGCGGACCCGCCGCAGGGCGAGCCGTACCGCCTCGTCGAAGCCGACCGGATGACCGGGCGGATCCGGCACGTACCGCGCGATGTCGTGCTCGCGGCAGACCACCTCGTGGCGCAGCGACTCGGTGAGCGGCCGGGCGATCGAGGCCGGCACGGGCGTCACCAGCCCGACCCAGTGGCTGGACAGCCCCGGGGAGAGCACCGGCACGGACAGGATGAGCCGGTGCGGCAGCCCGGCGACGGCGGCGTAACGCCGCATCATCTCGCGGTACGTCAGGACGTCCGGGCCGCCGATGTCGAAGGTCCGGCTGACGTCGTCCGGCAGCCGGGCACAACCGACGAGGGCGCGCAGCACGTCCCGCACGGCGACGGGCTGGATCCGGGTGTGCACCCAGCTCGGGGTGACCATCACCGGCAGCCGCTCCGTGAGGTAGCGCAGCATCTCGAAGGAGGCCGACCCCGAGCCGATGACGACGGCCGCCCGCAGGACGGCCGTGGGCACACCGCAGTCCAGCAGGATCCGGCCGACCTCGGCACGCGAGCGCAGATGGGGCGACAGCTCCCGCTCCGGCACGCCGTACGGCGTGAGACCGCCCAGGTACACGAGCCGGCGCACCCCGGCGGCGTGGGCCCGCTCCCCGAAGACCCGCGCGGCCCGCCGGTCCGTCTCCTCGAAGCCCTTGCCGGTGCCCAGCGCGTGCACCAGGTAGTAGCCGACGTCGACGCCGCGCATCGCCCGCGCGACGGACTCCGCGTCGGTGACGTCCCCGCGGACCACCTCGACGGCACCGGCCCACGGATGGTCGCGCAGCCGGTCGGGGGAGCGGGCCAGACAGCGCACCCGCAGGCCCGCCTCCAGCAGCTCCGGGACGAGCCGCCCGCCGATGTACCCGGTCGCACCGGTCACCAGGCAGAGCGGTCCGCTGCCGCGTTCGTCTCCCGTCATGGGGGTTCCTCAGTTCCTCGGTCGCTCGCGTCGGCTTGCCCCGTCATCACTTCCACCGCGAGAGCGGTCATGGATGCGCCGGAGGGGCACCGCCGCGCGATCGGGTGATCGGTACGGCGGCTACGCTGACGGCGTGGCCACAGTGAACGACCCCGAGCGGCGGGCGGGGGAAGGCAGGTCCGGCCGCCCCACGGCACCGACCGACCTGCACGCCTTCGCCGTCGCGCTACGCCGGATGAACGGCGAGATCAACCGGCTGGTGCACGCGTTCGCGGGTGACCACGGACTGCACGCGACGGATGTCCAGGCCCTCGCGGCGATCCTCGACGCCGAGGTACCCATGACACCCAAACGGCTGCGTGAACACCTCGGACTGACCTCCGGAGCCGTCACCGCCTGCGTGGACCGGCTGGAGCGTGCCGGACACGTCCGCCGCGTCCGGGAGAGCGCCGACCGCCGTGTGGTCCACCTGTACTACGCGGCCGACGCGCGCTCGGCCGCCCGTACCTACTTCCGGCCCCTGGCGGAGGCGACCGACGCCGCACGCTCCCGGTTCACCGGGGACGAACTGGGCGTGGTGCTGCGGTTCCTCGCGGCGATGAACGAGGAACTGGGCGCGGGCGCCGACCGTTCTCGCTGACCCGGTGGGGCAGGCGCATCCGAGGGCCGGGTGAGGGCGGAAGAACGGGCGACGTCTATGATCACGCCCGCCAACAAGTTCAATGATTGAGATTGTTTTTCGTTGAGGCAGTTGTGCGGGCAGTCATGGAGACCTGTCCGCCCCGGAGCCTGGAGCACCATGTCCACCACCCCCCGACGCGCCCGCCGGCTCGTTCCCCTTCTGCTGATCGCCGTCTGGCTCGCCGTCGGAGGAGTCCTCGGCCCCTACGCCGGACGCCTCGGTGAGGTCGCCACCAACGACCAGGCCGCGTTCCTGCCGCGCAGTGCCGAATCCACCGAGGTGATAGCCGCCCAGCGGGCCTTCCGGCAGGACGAGGCGCTCCCGGCGATCGTCGTCTGGACGGGCGAGAGCCTTGCCGCACGGCGCGCCGCGGCCGACCGGGCCCTCGCCTCCCTCGACGGCACCCCCGGCGTGACGGGACCGGTCTCGACGGCACTGCTCTCCGAGGACCGCGAAGCCCTGCGAGGAGTGGTCCCCCTGCGGCCCGGCCCGGGCGATGAACTGTCCGGCACCCTGGACCGGATCCGTGCCGCCGCCGAAGGCGTTCCCGGCACCACCGTCCAGCTGGCGGGACCCGCCGCGAGCCAGGCGGACCTGTCCGACGCCTTCGCCGGAATCGACGGCCTGCTGCTCGCCGTAGCGCTCCTGGCCGTGCTGGTGATCCTGCTGCTCGTCTACCGCAGTGTTCTGCTCCCGCTGGTGATCATCCTCGGCGCGGTGTTCGCCCTCGGCCTCGCCTGCGCGGTCGTGTACGCGCTCGCCGACCACGGCGTCGTCCGCGTGGACGGACAGGTCCAGGGCATCCTGTCCATCCTCGTCATCGGCGCCGCCACCGACTACGCCCTGCTCCTCACCGCCCGCTTCCGGGAGGAACTGGCCACGCGCGCCGACCGATTCGTGGCCGTGCGGGCCGCGCTGCGGCAGTCCTGGGGCGCGATCGTGGCCAGCGCCGCGACCGTCGCGCTGGGCCTGCTCGCCCTGCTGCTCAGCGACCTCACCAACAACCGGGCGCTCGGGCCGGTCGGCGCCATCGGCATCGGCTGCGCCGTCCTCGCCACGCTCACGTTCCTGCCCGCCGTCCTCGTCGCGCTCGGCCCCGCCGCCTACTGGCCCGCCGAGCCGGGTGGCCGATCAGCCGATCCGCGCACCGGCGAGGGCCTGTGGCAGCGCGTCGCGGGCCTCGTCGACCGGGCGCCGCGCCGCGTGTGGGCGGTGACCCTGGTCGTCCTGCTGGCCGGGGCCGCCTTCGCGCCCACGCTCACCTCCAAGGGCGTCCCCCTGGACGAGACGTTCGTCGTCGACGCCCCCTCCGTCGCCGCCCAGAAGACGCTCGGCGACCACTTCCCCGGCGGCTCGGGCAACCCCGCCGTGGTCGTCGCGGACGCGGACCGGCTGGACCGGGTGCTCGCCGCGGCCCGTGACACCGACGGCGTCGCGACG
>NZ_LRTR01000587.1 GCF_001550375.1 Streptomyces europaeiscabiei
TGCCCGACGGGCTCGCCACCGTCGTCGGCGACGGCGGCCACCGGCTCAGCGGCGAGCGGACCCAGGCCCTCGCACTGGCCCGGCTGATCCTCGCCGACCCACCCCTGGTGATCCTCGACGAGGCCACCGCCGAGGCGGGCAGCGCCGGGGCACGCACGCTGGAGAAGGCGGTCGCCCGCGCCGTGGACGGCCGGACCGCGCTGATCGTCGCCCACCGCCTCAGCCAGGCGGCCACCGCCGACCGCGTCGTCGTCATGGAAGCCGGCCGCGTGGTCGAGAGCGGCACCCACGACGAACTCCAATCCGCGCGGGGCCCCTACGCCGCCCTCTGGTCGGCCTGGTCGGACGCCCGCGACACCGGCCCCCGGCCGGACACCGAGACCCCCACACGTATCGCTCCACAGGAACCCGAACCGAAGGACCTCTGATGTTCCGCTCCCGCAGAGCGCCGCGGCTCGCCGTCGTGCTCGCCTCCGCCACCCTGCTCCTCGCCACCGCGTGCGGTGGCGGCGATTCGGACTCCGACACGTCGGACACCGGCGCCAAGGCGAGCACCTCCTCCGGCGAGTCCGCCTTCCCGGTCTCCATCGACCACAAGTACGGCAGCACGACCATCAAGGCCGAACCCGAGCGGATCGTCACCGTCGGCCTCACCGACCAGGACGCGGTCCTCGCCCTCGGCAAGGTCCCCGTCGGCACCACCGAATGGCTCGGCGCCTACAAGGGCGCGGTCGGCCCCTGGGCCGAGGACAAGCTCGGTTCCGCCGCGGCACCGACCGTCCTCAAGGACACGGGCACCGGCCCGCAGGTGGAGAAGATCGCCGCGCTCAGGCCCGACCTGATCCTCGCGGTGTACGGCGGACTCACCAAGGAACAGTACGAGTCGCTGTCCAAGTTCGCGCCCGTGGTCGCCCAGCCCAAGGCGTACAACGACTACGGCGTCCCGTGGCAGGAGCAGACCGAGACGATCGGCAAGGCGCTCGGCAAGCCCGAGGAGGCCGCCGAGGCGGTCGCCGGCACCGAGGCGAAGATCAAGGCCGCCGCCGACCAGTACCCCGCCTTCAAGGGCGCCACGGCCGTCATGGCCACCCCGTACGAGGGCATGTTCGTCTTCGGAAGCCAGGACGCGCGCTCGCGCCTGCTGACCGGCCTCGGCTTCTCGCTGCCGACGGACCTGGACAAGGCGATCGGCGACCAGTTCGGCGCGAACATCAGCAAGGAGCGCACCGACCTGCTGGACCAGGACGCCATCGTGTGGATCGTCGGCGACCCCGTCAAGGACGCCGCGAAGCTGCACAAGGACGCCTCGTACAAGGACCTGGGGGTCGTGAAGGAGGGCCGCGAGGTCTTCGTCAACGAGACCAGCGACTACGGCAACGCCACGTCCTTCGTCTCCGTCCTCAGCCTGCCGTACGTGGTCGAGCGGCTGGCCCCGCAGCTGGCGGCGGCCGTCGACGGCAAGACGGACACCAAGGTGGAGCAGCCCGCGTCCTGACGCGGTCGGGGGTACGAGGAGGGGGGCCGGTCACCGACCGGCCCCCCCTCCCGCATGTCAGCCGTCCTCGGCTGTCAGCCGTCCTCGGCTGTCAGCCGTCCATCGACTCGGCCAGACTCCGCGGCCGCATGTCGCTCCAGTGGGTCTCGACGTGGTCGAGGCAGGACTGCCGCGATTCGGGTCCGTGGACCACCCGCCAGCCGGCCGGCACGTCCACGAAGTCCGGCCACAGGCTGTGCTGGTTCTCGTCGTTGACCAGCACCAGGTAGGTGCCCTCGGGGTCCTCGAACGGGTTGCTCATCGCACTCCTCTTTCTGACTTCGTGTTTCTCACTTCGGGTTCCGCTCCGCCCACGCGACGAGCCCCTGAAGGGCCCGGAACCAGGTCTCGGCGAGATCCTGGACCGTGTCGCGCGGCAGCAGTCCTTCCAGATACGACCAGTGCGCGGCCAGTACCGGCCCGTCCGCCCGGTCCTCGGTCACCACGTTGATCTCCAGCGCGTGACCCTCCCGCATCGAGCCCTCCGACCCGATGTCCGCCGCGTCCTCCTCCGGCGCGTACGACCAGTCCGTCTCCTCCGGGATGCCGAACCGGCCCAGGTAGTTGAACTCCACCCTCGGCGGCTCGTGGGCCGCCAGTACCTCGCGGGTACGGGGGTTCAGGTGCCGCAGCAGCCCGTACCCGACCCCGTTCGCGGGCAGCGCGCCCAGATGTTCGCGCACCCGTCGTACGGCTTCCTCCGCCGCGTGACCACCCGCGAAGGCCTCGTCCGTGTCGACCGGTCCCGGATCGAGCCGGACGGGGAAGACACTGGTGAACCAGCCGACCGTACGGGAGAGATCGATCCCGTCGCCGCCCAGCTCCTCCTCGCGGCCGTGGCCTTCGAGGTCGACGAGGACCGAGGTGTCCGAACCGCCGTTCCGCCGCCGCCAGTCGGCGAAGGCCAGGCCGAGTCCGGCCAGCAGCACGTCGTTGACGGTGGCGCCGAACGCGGCCGGTACGGCCGACAGCAGCGGTCCGGTGTGCTCGGCGGGCAGCCGGAGCACGACCTCGCGCTGGGTGGCGGTGGTGTCCCGGTCGGGGGCGAGGGCCCGGGTGAGCGGCAGGGATCGCGCGCCGCCGTCGAGGATCGCCTCCCACACGGGGAGTTCGGCCTCCCGCTCCGGCGATTGGGCCAGCTCCGTGAGCAGCCTCGACCAGCGGGCGAACGAGGTCTCGACGGGCATCAGCCCGACCGGCCGCCCGGCACGGACGTCCCGCCAGGCCGCTTCGAGGTCCGGCAGCAGTACCCGCCAGGACACACCGTCCACGACGAGGTGGTGGCCCATCAGCAGCAGCCGGCCCGGAGCGTCGCCCGCGTCGAACCACACCGCCCGGACCACGACGCCCGCGTCCGGGTCGAGCAGTGCCCGTGCCGCGGTGGTGCGTTCGCGTACGGTCTCGCCCAGCGCGGTCGAGTCCAGGCCGGACACGTCGACCCGCTCGATCCAGCCGGCCGCGTCGACCGTGCCGACGGGCGGCACGTGCAGCGACCACTCCCCGGTGTCCTCGCGGGAGGGCCGGACCAGGGTGGCGCGGAGCAGGTCGTGCCGGTCGGCGAGCGCCTGCAGCACGGTGGTCAGACCGGGCAGGTCCAGGGCCGCCGGGGTGCGGACCAGGGCCGCCTGGTGATAGGTGGCGAAGGGGCCGCCCAGTTCACGCAGCCAGTGCATGACCGGGGTGAGCGGCACGGTGCCGGTGCCGTCGTCCGCCGGGCGCGGCGCGGCGGTGTCGGCCGCCTCGGCGACCGTGCCCAGCGCGGCCACCGTGCGGTGCCGGAACACCAGCCTCGGGCTGATCCTCAGGCCCGCCGCGCGGGCCCGGCCCACGAGCTGCATGGCGACGATGCTGTCACCGCCGAGGGCGAAGAAGTCGTCGTCCACACCGACCCGTTCGAGCCCCAGCACCTCCGCGAAGACCGTGCAGAGCAGCTCCTCCACGGGTGTCGCGGGGGCCCGCCCGGACGACAGCGCGGAGAAGTCGGGCGCGGGCAGGGCGGACCGGTCCAGCTTGCCGTTGGCGAGCTGCGGGAACCGCTCCAGGGTGACGACGGCCGCCGGGACCATGTGGTCCGGGAGCCGGCCGGCGACATGGGCGCGCAGCAGCGCCGGGTCGGGCGCGGTGCCCGGGACCGGCACCACGTAGGCCACGAGCAGCTTGCGCGGGCCGTCCTGGTGGACGGTCACCTGGGCCTGGCCGACCTGCGGGTGGGTGGTGAGCGCCGCCTCGATCTCGGCGGGCTCGATGCGGAAGCCGCGGATCTTGACCTGGTCGTCGGCGCGGCCGAGGTAGTCGATCCGTCCGTCGGCGGTCCAGCGGGCCAGATCGCCCGTGCGGTACAGCCGTGATCCGGCCGGTCCGAACGGGTCGGCCACGAACCGCTCGGCCGTCAGACCGGGGCTGCCCAGGTAACCCCGGGCGAGACCGCCGCCCGCGAGGTACAGCTCGCCGGGGACGCCGGGCGGCAGCGGCTGGAGGCGGTCGTCGAGGACGTACGCCCGGGTGCCGGCCACCGGCCGTCCCACGAGCGGCCGCTCGCTGTCGCGGACGCGTCCCACGAGGGCGTCCACGGTCGACTCGGTCGGCCCGTACAGGTTGAAGGCCTCGGTGCCGGGCAGCTCGGACAGCCGCTTCCACAGGGCGACGGGGACGGCCTCGCCGCCCACGCCGACGACCGCGAGCGGGCAGTCGCCGCCCTTCAGCAGACCGCTGTCGGCCATCTGCGTGAAGAACGACGGGGTGACCTCCAGGAAGTCGAAGCGGTGCCGGAGCACGGCCTCGGTGACCAGTTCGGGGTCGCGCCGGACCTCTTCCGACAGCACATGGACGCAGTGCCCGTCCAGCAGCCACAACTGCGGCTGCCAGGACGCGTCGAAGAAGAACGACCAGGCGTGGCCCACCCGCAGATGCCGCCGCCCGGCCGCCTCGATCGCGGGGGCGTAGAGCGTCTCACGGTGGCTGTGGAAGAGGTTGCCGAGGGTCTCGTGGGTGATCACGACGCCCTTGGGGCGCCCGGTGGAGCCCGAGGTGTAGATGACGTACGCCGGGTGGCGGGGCGTCAGAGGGGCGATGCGGTCGGCGTCGGTGAGGTCGGCCGGGTTCTGGGCCGCGATCCGTTCCCGCGTGTCGGGGTCGTCCAGCAGCAGGGGCGCGGTGCCGGGCGGCAGGGTCGCGGCGAACTCGCTGGTGGTCAGGGTGAGGACCGGTCCGGCGTCGGCGAGGACGTCGGCCGTGCGCTCCACCGGGGCGTCCGGGTCGAGCGGCAGATAGCCGGCGCCCGCCTTGTGGACCGCGAGGACGGCCGTGAGGAAGTGCGCGGTGCGGGGCAGCGCGAGGGCGACGAACCGCTCCGGTCCGGCACCCGCCTCCACCAGGAGCCGAGCCAGCCGGTTGGCGTCCGCGTTGAGTTCGGCGAAGGTCAGCTCGACGCCGTCGGAGGCGGCCGCGGGCCGTTCGCCGTGGCGGTGCGCCTGCTCCTCGAAGAGGGCGGGCACGGTGGTCGGTGCGCCGAGGGCGGGCCCGCTGTGCCAGCCGTCGAGGAGGCGGGCCCGCTCGTCCGTGCCGAGGATGTCGACGCGGCCGAGTGCGGTGTCCGGGTCGGCGGTCACGGCACGCAGGACACGCAGTAGCCGGTCCGCGAACGACTGGGCCGTGTCGTGGTCGAAGAGGTCGGCGCTGTACTCCAGGACACCGTCCACACCGGTGCCGTCGCCGCGTTCGACGAAGTCGAAGGACAGGTCGAACTTGGCGGTCGTCTGCGTCACGTCGTCCCGGCGGGCGTCCAGCCCCAGCAGACCGGTGTCCTCGCCGCCCGACGCCAGGTACACGACCATCACCTGGAACAGCGGGTGACGGGCGAGCGACCGGGCCGGGTTGAGCACCTCCACCAGCCGCTCGAAGGGCACGTCCTGATGGTCGAACGCGGCCAGGTCGGCCTCCCTGACACGGCCGAGCAGCTCGCGGAACGTGGGGTCCCCGGAGGTGTCGGTACGCAGCACCAGCGTGTTGAGGAAGAACCCGACCAGGTCGTCCA
This sequence comes from Streptomyces europaeiscabiei, assembly GCF_001550375.1. Classification (GTDB taxonomy): domain Bacteria; phylum Actinomycetota; class Actinomycetes; order Streptomycetales; family Streptomycetaceae; genus Streptomyces; species Streptomyces europaeiscabiei. The sequence continues at coordinate 5,568 of NZ_LRTR01000587.1, forward strand.
GACCGGCGTCGGTGCGTCCGGAGATCGGGCTGCCGATCGGGATGTCGTGCCCCGCGCCGAGCCGGGACAGGAGGGTCGCCACGGCCGCTTGGAGCACCATGAACACGCTGACCCCGTTGTCGCGGGCCAACCCGTGCAGGGCGGCGGCGAGTTCGGCGTCCAGCGAGAGGTCGGCGGAGCCGCCCCGGTAGGTCGCCTCCAGCGGCCGGGCCCGGTCCACGGGCAGCGCCAGTTCCTCGGGCAGCCCGGCCAGCGCCTGCTTCCAGTACGCGAGCTGGCGGGCCGCGAGGCTGCCCTCGTCCTTCTCGTCGCCGAGGACGTCCCGCTGCCACAGCGTGTAGTCGGCGTACTGGACGGGCAGCGGCTCCCACTCGGGGGCGCGAGCGGCCGTGCGCGCGGAGTAGGCGAGCGCGAGGTCCCGGTTGAGCGGGCCCTCCGACCACTCGTCGCCCGCGATGTGGTGCATGAGCAGCAGGACCGTCCACTCCTCCTCGCCCGTGCGGAACACATGGACGCGCAGCGGGAGTTCACGGTCCAGCTCGAAGCCGTACGCGCCGGCCTCCGCCAGCAGCTCCGGCAGCAGGTCGTCGTCGGTGTCGACGACCTCGAACGGGACGAGGACCTCGTCGGGCGCCAGCACCAGCTGGTGGGCACGGCCCTCGTCGTCGGGAAAGACCGTGCGCAGCGTCTCGTGCCGTACGACGACGTCGTGCACGGCGGCCCGTAGCGCCTCGACGTCCAGCGCGCCCGTCAGCCGCCAGGCCGAGGGGATGTTGTACGTCGCGCTGGGGCCCTCCACCTGGTACAGCACCCACAGACGCTGCTGGGCGGAGGACAGCGGCAGCCGCTCCGGGCGCGGCCGGACCGTCAGGGCCGGGCGGGCCGTGCCCGTCGCGTCGGCGGAGTCGGCGAGGTGCCGGGCTAGCCGGGCGACCGTCGGGGCGTCGAAGACCGTGCGCAGCGACACCTCGGCGCCGAGGACGGCCCGGATGCGCGCGGTGAGACGCATCGCGAGCAGGGAGTGGCCGCCGAGCGCGAAGAAGTCGTCGTCGATGCCCACTTCGGGCACGTCGAGGACGGCGGCGAACGCCTCGCACAGCAGATCCTCGCGCGGGGTGCGGGGCCTGCGGCCGGACGTGAGCGCGGCGAGGTCGGGGGCGGGGAGCGCCTTCTCGTCGAGCTTGCCCGCGACCGTGCGCGGCAGGCCCGCCACGGTGACGAAGGCGGTCGGCACCATGTGCGCGGGCAGCGCCCCGGCCGTGTGGCCGCGCAGCAACGCCGGGTCCACGGTGC
>NZ_LRTR01000588.1 GCF_001550375.1 Streptomyces europaeiscabiei
CGGCGGCCGGCAGGACGTACGCGACGAGCCTGCGCACCCCGGGCGTGTCCTCGCGGACCACGACGGCGGCCGTGGCCACGTCGGGGTGGTCGGCGAGCAGTGCCTCGATCTCGCCGGGTTCGATGCGGAAGCCGCGCAGCTTGACCTGCCCGTCGGCGCGTCCCAGGAACTCCAGGGAGCCGTCGCGGCGGCGCCGGACGAGGTCGCCGGTGCGGTACATGCGGGTGCCGGGCGCGCCGAACGGGTCGGCCGTGAACCGCTCGGCGGTCAGCCCCGGACGGTTGAGGTAACCCCGCGCCAGGCCCTCGCCCGCGAGGTACAGCTCACCGGTGACCCCCACGGGGACGGGCCGCAACAGCTCGTCCAGGACGTGGGCGCGGATGTTGTCCAGCGGCGCGGCCCAGCGGCCGGCGCCGTCGCTGTGCCAGCCGTAGGCGTCGACCGCGCTCTCGGTGGGCCCGTACAGGTCGTGGACCTGGGTGCCGGGCAGGGCGCACAGCCGATCCCACAGCAGGGCCGGGGTCGCCTCGCCGCCCACGGCGATCACGCCGGGGAGGTGGGCGCCGGGCTCCAGGAAGCCGTGGTGGATCAGCTCCCGGAGGTAGGTCGGGGTGACGTCGAGGAAGTCGATGTCCTCCCGGCCCAGGTACGCGAGCAGCGCGGCCGGGTCGGCCATCACGGCCTCGTCGGTGACGTGCAGTTCGTGCCCGGCGAGCAGCCAGATCAGCGGCTCCCAGGACCCGTCGAAGCTGAACGAGGCCGCGTGCACGGCCCGCAGCCGGTCGCGGTCGAGGGACCGTTGCGCGGGTTCGATCAGGTCGTCGCGGTGGGCTGCGAAGAGGTTGCTCAGACCGCGGTGGGTGCCCACGACTCCCTTGGGGGTGCCGGTGGAACCGGAGGTGAAGATGACGTACGCGGTGCCGGTGGGCGCGGCAGGCGCGGCGGCCGGTGCCTCGTCGCCCACGGGGTCCGACTCGTCGATCGAGTCGATCGAGTCGATCAGGACGACCGGGCATCCCTCCGGCAGTTTCGCCGCCAGCTCCGCCGTGGTGAGCACGCACAGCGGGGCCGCGTCGCGGAGCATGAACTCCAGCCGGTCGGCCGGGTATTCGGGGTCGAGCGGCAGATAGGCGGCGCCGGACTTCAGTACGCCGAGGAGCGCCGGGACCATCAGGTGCCGGGGCAGGGCGAGTCCGACCACGCGCTCGGCGCCCGCGCCGCGCCGGAGCAGGTGCCGGGCCACAGCGTCCACCCGCTCGCCCAGTTCCCGGAAGGTGAGCCGGGACACCCCCGTGGTGAGAGCGGGCGCGTCGGGCCGGGAGCGGACGACGTCGTCGAGGATCTCCGGGACGGACCGGGTCTCCACGGGCCGGGTGGTGTCGTTCCAGACCGCCGTCTCCTCCTCGCGGGTGAGGACGGCGAGGGACCGCAGCGGACGGGCCGGCTCCGCGACGACCCGCTCCAGCAGGTTGAGCAGCCGCTCGGCGAGCGCGGCGGCGGTCTCCTCGTCGGTGAGGTCGGTGGCGTACTCCAGCAGGAGGGCCATGTCCTGGCCGGGGCCGTGGTCGACGAAGGTGAAATCCAGGTCGAACTTCGCCATGCCGTTGTCCATGTCGAACCACTGGGTGGGCATCCCGAACAGGTCGGGGTCGCCCTCGGGCCGGTGGTGGTAGCCGAGCATCACCTGGAAGAGCGGGTTGCGGTCGGCGGTCCGGACCGGGTTGACGGCCTCGACGACCCGGTCGAACGGCACGTCCTGGTGCCCGAACGCGGCGAGGGCCGCCTCCCGCACCCGGCCGAGAAGATCCTCGAAGGACGGGGTGCCGGACAGATCGGTGCGCAGCACCAGCGTGTTGACGAAGAAGCCGACCAGGTCGTCCACCGCGCTGTCGGTGCGCCCCGCGATGGGCGCGCCGAGCGGGATGTCGTCCCCGGCGCCCAGCCGGTGCAGCAGCGCGGCGGTGGCGGCCTGGAACAGCATGAACATACTGACCTGGTGGGTGCCGGCGAGGTCGCGCAGCGCGTCCCCGGTGGAGCCGGGGAGCGTGGCGCGGACGACGGCCCCGTGTCCGGTGGCGCGGGCCGCCCCCGGCCGGTCCAGGGGTAGTGGGATCTCCTCCGGGAGCCCGCTCAGAGCCCCCGTCCAGTAGGCGAGTTGCGCCTCCTCCACCTCGGCGAGCAGACGCTCCTGCCAGAGGGTGTAGTCGGCGTACTGCACCGGCAGCGGAGCCCACTGGGGCGCCCCGCCCGCGGCGCGGGCCGTGTACGCGCGGTGCAGGTCGGCGAGGAACGGGCGGTCGGACCACTCGTCGGTGGTGATGTGGTGCAGGACGACGGCCACCACATGATCGTCGTCGGTCAGCCGCAGCACCTCGGCCCGCACCGGAAGGTCGGCGCCCAGGTCGAACGGGCGGCGCTGGGCCTCCTCGATCCACTCCGCGAGTCCGGTCCCGGAACCCTCCGCCAGGCGGAACTCCGGCTCGGCCTCACCGGGCGCCGCGATCCACTGGTACGGCTCCCCGTCCGCCTCCACGAACCGTGTCCGCAACGCCTCATGACGGTCCGTCACATCACGGAGGGCGGCACGCAGGGCGTCGAGGTCCAGGGCGCCGCGCAGCCGGAACACGAGCGGGAAGTTGTACGCGACACCGTCACCGGTGATCCGCTCCACGAGCCACAGCCGGCGCTGGGCGGCCGACAGCGGGATGCGGGCGGGCCGCTCGGTGGCGGGCTCGAGGACCGGG
>NZ_LRTR01000589.1 GCF_001550375.1 Streptomyces europaeiscabiei
GGCCGGCTGCCCGGTGGCCGCCCGCAGCGCCAGTGTCTCGGGGGTGGGCGCCTCGAACAGGTCACGGATCGCCAGCTCGGCGCCCAGTTCGGTGCGGGCGCGGCTGATCAGCCGCGTCGCGAGGAGCGAGTGGCCGCCCAGGTCGAAGAAGTTGTCCTCCGCGCCCGTGCGGGGCAGGCCCAGCACCTCGGCGAAGAGGCGGCACAGCACCTCCTCGACGGGGGTGCGCGGGCCGCGCCCGGCCGACAGGGCGACCGCGGGCTCGGCGTCCGGCAGGGCGCGCACGTCGAGCTTGCCGTTGTCGTTCATCGGCAGTCCGGGCAGGACCACGAAGGCGGCGGGCACCATGTAGCCGGGCAGCCGCTGTCCGAGGTCGTCGCGGAGCCGCCTGACGAGCGCGGTGTGGCCGCGTCCGGCGGCCGGGGTGTTCGCGTAGGGGGCGTCGTCGTCGCGGTCGGCGCGCGCCCGGTACAGGCCGGCCGTGCGCTCGGCCTCGCCGCCGGGGACGAACACGGCGTCGTAGAGCCCGGGTTCGGCGGACCAGGTGGTGAGCAGCCGGTAGCCGTGCGCCTCGGCCGTCTCCCGCAGGTCCTCCGGTTCCACGCCCGTGGCCGCGACGGCCGTCGGCCGGCCGGTGTCCAGGGCGCGCAGACCGGTGAGGTCGCCGACCGTGCGGGCATCCGGGACATCCCGCACCCGCAGCGGCCCGGTACCGTCGAGACGGGCGAGGAGCGCGTCCCGTCCGGTCCAGTCGAGGGCCGGGACCCCGTCCAGGGAGAGAGCCGGAGCCCCCTCGTACAGCACCACGTCGTACCGGTAGCGGGTCAGCTCGTTGTGGTGGCGGCCCGCCTTGGTGCGCAGGTCGACGCCGACGCCGAGGGTGGTGAACCAGTCCGGGTCGACCAGGAGTTCCTTCTCCAGGGCGAGACCGCGCTCCACCGCCCGGCGCAGGCTGTCGGGCCCGGTGTCCGTGTCGGCGCGGGCGGCCTGGATACCGGCCTGGAACACCCGGGCCTGCCGCAGGTCGCGGACGTCACCGAGGAACAGGGCGCCGCCGGGCGCGAGCAGGCCGAGCGCGCCGCGGATCACCTGGTGGAGGTGGTCCAGGCTCGGGAAGTACTGGATGACGGAGTTGATGACGACCGTGTCGAAGAAACCGGTGGGCAGGCCGTCGGTCACCTCGGCGGCCTGGCACCGGAGTTCGACCTTGGCGGCCAGCTCGGGGTCGGTGCTGATGCCCTCGGTGAGCTTGCGGATCACGGGCGCCGCGAAGTCGGTCGCCCAGTACGCCTCGGCGTCCGGGGCGAGCTTCGACAGCAGCAGGCCCGAGCCGACACCGATCTCCAGGATGCGGCGGGGCCTCAGCTCGCGGATGCGCTCCACGGTGGCCTCACGCCACTCGCGCATGTGCTCCACGGGGATGGGGGTGCCGTCGTAGGAGCTGTCCCAGCCGGCGAAGTCCTCGGTGAAGAGGGCGGTGCCGATCTCGGTGTACTCGGCGGAGTAGATCTCCTGCCACTCGCCGATCTGCTCCCGCTCGGCCGACTCGCGTGCCTCGGCGTCGGGTTCGGCGGGGACGACGTAGCCGACGAGGCGCTTGGTGCCGGGGGCGGTGGTGTCGTCCCGGGCGATGACGGCGGCCCGGGACACCTCGGGGTGCTGGACGAGAGCCGTCTCGATCTCGCCCAGCTCCACGCGGTAGCCGCGGATCTTGACCTGGTCGTCGGTACGGCCGAGGAAGTCCAGGTTGCCGTCCGAGCGGCGTCGTACGAGGTCACCGGTGCGGTACATGCGCTCGCCCGGCTGCCCGTACGGGTCGGCCACGAACCGCTCGGCGGTCAGGCCCGGCCGGTCGAGGTAACCGCGCGCCAGACCCACACCCGCGATGTACAGCTCACCGGCCACACCGTCCGGCACCGGCCGCAGCCAGGTGTCGAGGATGCGGGCCCGGGTGGCACGGATCGGCTTGCCGACGGTCGGGGTGGCGCTGTCCTCCGTACCACCGCCGAGCGTGTTGATCGTGTACTCGGTCGGACCGTACAGGTTGTAGCCGTACGTCCCCTCCGTGTCCCGCAGGGTGTTCCACACCGTCTCGGTGACGGCCTCGCCGCCGAGCAGCACCAGCGGCGGCCGGTGCCCCTCCAACAGGCCCTCCTCCAGCAGGAGATGGGCGTAGGTCGGGGTCACGTTGACGACGTCGACGCGGTGTTCCTCGCAGTACGCCACCAGCGCGGTCGCGTCCCGCCGCAGCTCCTCGTCGCAGACGTGGACCTCATGCCCTTCAACGAGCCACAGCAGCTCCTCCCAGGACATGTCGAACGCGAACGACACGGTGTGCGCGATCCGCAGCCGCCGCCCGCCCGCCGACGCGATGGCCGGTGCGAAGATCTCCTTCTGGTGGTTGAGCTGCATGTTCGTCAGACCGACGTACGGCGTGACGACACCCTTGGGCCGGCCCGTCGACCCCGAGGTGTAGATGATGTACGCCGGGTGGTCCAGGCTGAAGGTCACCGACACCGGATCGGCCGGGAGGGCCGCCAGCTCGGCCGCCACCGCCGGGTCGTCGAGCAGGACGCGCGGCGTGTCGCCCGTCAGCGTGCCCGACACGTGCTCCGTGGACAGCAGGAGCAGCGGACGGGCGTCCGCCAGCATCAGCGACAGCCGGTCCGCCGGGTGATCCAGCTCCAGCGGCAGATACGCCGAACCCGTCCGCAACACCGCGAACAGCGCCACCACCATGTCGATCGAGCGCGGCAGCCCGAGCGCGATCACCTTCTCGGGTCCGGCGCCCCGCGCGATCAGCAGCCTGGCCATGCGGTCGCAGCGCGCGTCGAGTTCGGCGTACGTCAGGGTCTGCGCGCCGAAGACCAGGGCGGTCTCGTCCGGGGTGCGGGCGGCCTGCGCGGCCAGCATGTCCGCCACCGTCTCGTGCGGCACGGGCTGCCGCTGCTCAGCCTCCTCGCGGGCGAGCGCGGCGGCCTCGGCGGGCAGCAGGGAGTCCAGCGAACCGACGGGCGCGTGCGGGTCGGCCACCAGCCGGCCCACCAGCAGCACGAAACGGTCCAACAGGCGCTGCGCGTAGGTGCCGTCCAGCACGTCGGGCCGGTAGGCGAGCGTCGCCCTGACCCGCTCGCCGGGCGTGACCACCAGATTCGCCGGGTAGTGCGTGGCGTCCACGTTGGCCACGGCCGTCGCGCCGTGCCGTTCGCGCAGCTCGGCCAGCCGCTCGTCGGTGTCGGCGTTGCGCAGCACGAACAGGGTGTCGAACAGCCGACGGTGACCCGACTCGGCCTGGAGCACACCCAGGCCCAGGTGCTCGAACGGCATGACCTCAAGGCGCTCGCCCTGGATGCGGCGCAGCAGGTCGAGGACCGGCTCACGCGCGTCGAAGGCGATGCGCGCGGGAACGGTGTTGAGGAACATGCCGATGACGTTCTCGACGTCGGGCACCTCGCTGGGCCGTCCGGCGACCGTCGTACCGAACGCGATGTCGGTGCGGCCGGTCGCGCCGGCCAGGACCAGACCCCAGGCCGCGTTGAGCACGGTGTTGAGGGTCAGACCGTGGCTCCGCGCGGTGTCGCGCAGCCGCTCGGCGACCGCCGCGTCGAGCACGGCGTCCAACTGCTCCGGGATCACCGGCTCCTGCCCCCGGTCGGAGGCGGCCGGCACCAGCAGCGTGGGCTCCTCGAAACCGGACAGGGCGGCGCGCCACGCGCGGGTGGCCTCGGTGTCGTCCTGCCGCTCCAGCCAGGTCAGATAGTCGCGGTACGAGCCGGGACGGGCGAGGCCCGCCGGATCGCCGCCGCGCTCGTACAGCGCGAACAACTGGTCCAGGAACAGCCAGGCCGACCAGCCGTCCCACAGGATCAGATGACGGCCGACGATCAGCCGGTCGCCGCGCCCCTCACCGAGCCGTACGAGCAGCATCCGGAAGAGCAGCGGGCGGGTGAGGTCGAACCGGCGGGACCGTGAGTCGTCCAGCAACTCCCTCATCCGCCGGTCCTGTTCGGCGGCCGGGAGCCCCGAGAGGTCCACTTCGGTCAGCGGGATCTCGGCGTCCCGCACGATGAACTGCACCGGCTGGCGCAGCCCCTCGCTGGTGAACCCGGCCCGGAGGCTGGGGTTGCGGTCCAGCAGGGTGCGCATGGCCGCCGACAGCCGCTCGGCGTCGACGCGTTCGGCGAAGTCGAAGGACTCGTGGACGGTGTAGACGTCCAGGGAGCTGTCGTCGAAGTTCGAGTGGAAGAACAGGCCCTCCTGGAGCGGGGCGAGGGGCCATACGTCCTCGATCCGGCCCGGAGCGAGCCGCTCGACCCGCTCCCGCTCCTCCTCGGTCAGCGTGAACGCGGACGCGACAGGGGTGTCCCCGGTGGCCGTCTCCTCGATGGCGGCCGTCGCCGCGAGCGCCGCCGGGGTGCGGTGCTCGAACACGTCGCGCGGGCCGATCGCCAGACCCGCGCGGCGGGCCCGGCTGGAGACGGCGATCGAGCTGATGCTGTCCCCGCCGAGCAGGAAGAAGTCGTCGTCGACCCCGACCTCCGCGAGCTTCAGCACGGCCGCGAAGATCTCGACGAGCAACTGCTCCCGGGGAGTGCCCGGGGCGCGGGTGACAGCGGCCCGTACGGCCTGCGGGGCGGGCAGCGCGGCCCGGTCCAGCTTGCCGCTGGGGGTGAGCGGAAGCGCGTCGAGGGCCACCCACGCACTCGGAACCATGGGGGCGGGGAGGGAATCGGTCAGGGCCTCGCGGAGGTCGTTCACCTCGGCGGCGCCTGCGACGGGCACGACGTAGGCGACGAGCGCATCGTCCCGTACCGTCACGGCGGCCTGCGCGACCTCCGGCAGCCGGACGAGCGCGGCCTCGATCTCCCCGAGTTCGATCCGGTTGCCGCGCAGCTTGACCTGACGGTCCGTGCGGCCCAGGTACTCGATGACCCCGTCCGCACGTCGCCGGACCAGGTCACCGGTGCGGTACATCCGGCTGCCGGGCGGCCCGTACGGGTCGGCGGTGAAACGCTCGGCGGTCAGCGCCGCGCGGGCGTGGTAGCCGCGGGCGAGCTGGACACCGGTCAGGTACAGCTCGCCGGGGACACCGTCGGGGACGGACCGCAGACAGGCGTCCAGGACCCGCAGGCCGGTGTTCCACACGGGACGCCCGATGGGCACGGACGTGCCCCGGTCCTCGTCGGAGGCATACGGGTGGTACGTGACGTCGACGGCCGCCTCGGTCGGGCCGTACAGGTTGTGCAGCGGCACGCCCGTCAGCGCGTGCCAGCGGCCCGCGGCGGCGACCGGGAGTGCCTCGCCGCTGCTCAGCACGCGGCGCAGCGTCGCCGACCAGGTGGGGTCGCCGGTGACCTCGTCGTGCTGGAGGAAGGCCTCCAGCATCGACGGCACGAAGTGCATGGTCGTGACGGCCTGTTCGCGTACGAGCCCGGCCAGGTAGGCGGGGTCGCGGTGGCCGTCCGGGCGGGCGAGCACCACGGTCGCTCCTTCGAGGAGCGGCCAGAAGAACTCCCACACCGACACGTCGAAGCTGGACGGCGTCTTCTGCAGCACCCGGTCGTCCGGGCCGAGCCCGTACTCGCCCTGCGTCCACGCGAGCCGGTTCACGACGGCGCGGTGGGTGACGACGACGCCCTTGGGGAGACCGGTCGAGCCGGAGGTGTAGATGAGGTAGGCGGGGTCGTCGGGGTGTGCGGCGGCGGGGGTGATGCCGTTCCCGGCAGGCTCGTCGTCCAGGGAGTCCAGCAGCAGCACCGAAGGAACTGAAGGAACGTTCCGCTCGGGCGACTGCGACTGCGACTGCGATTGTGACGGTCGGGACGCCTGCGGGAGCCGGTCGGCCGTCGTGGACAGCGTGACCACCGTCGTGGCGCCCGAGTCGGCGAGCATGTGGGTCACCCGGTCGGCCGGGTAGTCCAGGTCCACCGGCAGATAGGCGGCGCCCGACTTCAGTACGCCCAGCAGCGCCACCATCAGCTCCGCCGAACGCGGCACGGCGACCGCCACGAACGCTCCCGGCCGGGCACCCCGGCCGCGCAGACGTACGGCCAACTCCTCGGCGCGGGTGTCCAGTTCGGCGTAGCTCAGCCGCTCGCCCTCGAAGACGACGGCCGTCGCGTCCGGTGTCCGGGCGACCTGCGCCGCGAAGCCCTCGGCCAGGGTGGTCGCCGGTACGAGGCGTTCCTCCCCGGCCGGGCGGGCACGCAGTGCCTCGTCGGGGGAGAGCAGTTCGACGGAGGCGGCCGTGCGGTCCGGTGCCTCGGCGATGGCCTCCAGGACGCGGGCCAGGCGGTCGCCGAGCGCACGGGCGGTGTCGCCGTCGAGGCGTTCCGCGTGGTGCTTGAGCCGCAGGTCGAGCCGTCGGCCGGGCTTGACGACGAGGGCGAGGGGATAGTGCACGGCGTCGTGGAAGGAGTCGCCGGTGATCCGTACGGTGCCCGAGGCGTCCCGGAGGTCCGTCTCGGCGGGGTAGTTCTCGAACACCACGAGCGTGTCGAAGAGTTCGCCGGAGCCCGCGTGCCCGGTGAGGCGCTGGATCTCGGCGAGGCCCAGGTGCTGGTGGTCCAGCAGCCGGGCCTGCTCCTCCTGGAGCCGGACGAGCAGCGCCCCGAGGGATTCGCTCGGGGTCCAACGGAAGCGGGTCGGCAGGGTGTTGATGAACAGCCCCACCATCGAGGCGATGCCCTCGACCTCGCCGTCGCGCCCGGAGACCGTGGTGCCGAACACCACGTCGTCCCGGCCGGTCAGTCGGCCGAGCAGCAGACCCCAGGCGCCCTGCACCACCGTGCCGAGGGTGACCCCGTGCTCACGGGCCCGCTCGGTGAGCCGAGCGGTGGTCCGCTCGGACAGCTCCACCCGTACGTGGTCGGGCCGTACGGGAGCCTCGTCGGCCGGGTCGCCGACCAGCCGCGTCGGCTCGTCCAGCCCGGCGAGCGCGTCCAGCCAGGCGTCGCGGGCCGCGTCGCGGTCCTGCTCGGCCAGGCGGCGCAGGAAACCGCGGTAGGGGGCGACTTCGGGAAGGACGGGCACGTCGGTGCCGTAGGACGCCATCAGTTCGCGGTGCAGCACCGGCAACGACCAGCCGTCCGCGACAATGTGATGGAATGTCAGAATCAGTCGACTGCGCTCCTCGCCCAGCCGGACCAGGGCACAGCGCAACAGGGGCGGCGCGGCCAGGTCGAAGCCCCGGGCGCGCTCGTCGGCGGCCACCGCGTCGCCCAGCGACTCCCGGACCTCCCCGTCCTGGCACGACAGCTCGACCTCCCGCCACGGAAGCTCGGCGTCCCGCGTGACGATCTGCACCGGGGTGCCGTCCGGGCGCTGCCGGAAGGCGGCCCGCAGCGGCGCGTGCCGGTCCAGGAGGCTCTGCGCGGCCCGGCGCAGCACCGAGCCGTCGACGGGTCCGGCGAGGTCCAGGACCTGCTGGACGACATACGTGTCCCCGTCGGCGCCGCCGGTGAGGGAGTGGAAGAAGAAGCCCTGCTGGAGCGGGGTGAGCGGCAGCAGTTCCTCGACCGGCAGCGGGCGTGTGCCCTGGATCTCGGCGAGTTCGGCCTCGTCGACCTCCACGAGCGGGACGTCGGCGGTGTGCTCGGCGACCCGCTCGACGGCGGCCTTCGCCAGCGCCTCGACCGTACGGTGCCGGAACACCTCACGCGTGGTGAGCCTGAGGCCCGACTCCCGTGCCCGGATGAGGAGCTGGATGGCGCTGATGCTGTCGCCGCCGAGCGCGAGGAAGTCGTCCTCGGCCGTCACGGTGTCGAGCCCGAGCACCTCGGCGTACAGGGCGCACAGCAGCTTCTCGCGGGTGGTTCGCGGGGCGCGGCCGGAGCTCATGGTCGCGTAGTCCGGGGCGGGCAGCGCCCTCGCGTCGATCTTGCCGCTGGGCGTGACCGGCAGGGCGTGCAACGGGACGAACGCCGAGGGGACCATGTAGTCGGGCAGCCACTCGGCGGCGTGCCCGCGCAACGTCCGCATCAGCGCGCCGACGTCACGGAAGGGCGCGGGCCGGTTGGCGCGCGGATGGGCGTCGGCCGTCCGGTACAGCTGGCCGAAGGACCCGTCGAGGACGAGCACGGCGTCGAACGCCCCGTCGTCGGCGTTCCCGTTCCAGGTGAGCGCCGCCCGGTAGCCGTGCTCCGCCGCCAGCGCGTGCACGTCCTCCGGATCGGCTCCCGAGGACGCCTCCCGGCTGCTGCCGTCCAGCCGCCGCAGGTCCGCCAGGTCGTCCGCGAGGCGTGCGTTGGGCACACCGGTGACGCGGAGCCCGTCCGGCCGCCCGGCCAGCAGCTCCGCCAGCCCGCCGAGGCCGCCGACCGCCGCCCAGTCGGTCTCCGGCAGCTCCCGGGGGGCCGCCGGAGACCCCGGGCACAGCACGACGTCGTACCGGTACCGGCTCAGCTCGTTGTGGTGGGTGGCCCGCTTGATCCGGATCTCCGTGTCGTAGCCGTCGAGGGCGGCGAAGAAGTCGGGGTCGAGGAGGAGTTCGCCCTCCCAGCGCACCGACTGCTCGACGGCCGTCCGCAGCGCGCTCTTGTCCTCGCCGTCCCCCGTGTCTCCGGTCGCCCGCCGGGTCTCCACGGCCGCGCGCAGCGTACGCAGCAGCCGCAGGTTGCGGACATCGCCGACGAAGATCCGGCCGCCGGGCGCCAGCAGCCCCGACACCTGGCGCAGGACGTCGACGAGGTACTCCCCGCCGGGGAAGTACTGGGCGACCGAGTTGATGACGACCGTGTCGAAGTACCCGGCGGGGAGTCCGTCGGTGTCGTGGGCGGGCCGGGCCCGCAGCTCGACCTTCGCGGCGAGTTCCGGATCGGTGTCGACCTGGGCGCGCAGCGCCGCGACGGCCGCCGCCGAGAGGTCGGTGCCCCAGTAGGCCTCGCAGTCGGGCGCGATCCGGGACAGGATCAGACCGCTGCCGACACCGATCTCCAGCACCCTTTGGTTCGTGCCGAGTTCGCGGATGCGCTCGACCGTCGCGGCGCGCCACTCGCGCATCTCCTCGACGGGGATCGGCGTGCCGTCGTACATGCTGTTCCAGCCGGCGAAGTTCTCGCGGAGACCGGATCCGTCGCGGGTGTCGTCGGAATCGGTGGAGTCCGTGGAGTCCTCGGAACCGGCCGCCCCGTAGAGGAGTTCGTGCAGCTCCTTCCACTCCTCGACCCGCGCGTCCGGATCCGCGTCGCGCGGCCCGTCGAGGGCGGGGACGACATAGGCGGCGAGGCGGCGGTCACCGGGCCGGTCCTCGCGGACGACCACGGTGACCTGGTCGACGGCCGGGTGGCCGCGCAGCACCGACTCGATCTCGCCCGGCTCGATACGGAAGCCGCGGATCTTCACCTGCGCGTCGGCGCGCCCGAGGAACTCCAGCCGCCCGTCGGCCCGCCAGCGCACCAGGTCACCGGTGCGGTAGAGCCGCTCGCCGGGCTCCCCGAACGGGTCGGCGACGAACCGCTCGGCGGTCAGGTCCGGCCGCCCGAGATAGCCCCGGGCCAGGCCGGCGCCGCCCAGGTACAGCTCACCGGTGACCCCGGCCGGGACGGGCCGCAGGAACGCGTCCAGGACGTACGCCCGGGTCCCCGGGTCGGGCACGCCGATCGGGACGATCGCCCCGGCCGGGATGTCCGGATCGCACAGTCCCAGCGTGGAGTTGGTGGTGGCCTCCGTCGGGCCGTACGCGTTGAACATCATCCGCCCGCGCGCGTACCGCCCCACCAGCTCGGGGGAGACCCGCTCGGTGCCCGCCAACAGCGTGGCGGTCGGCGGCAGTTGCACGTCCTCGGGCATGGCGGCCAGCAGCGCGGGCGGCAGGATCATGAAGGTGATGCCGTGCCCGTTCGCGTAGTCCGCGAGCGGCGCGCCGGGCACCCGCAGCTCCGCCGGGACGACGACGAGCCGGCCGCCGGACAGCAGTCCGAGGCACAGGTCCCAGAACGCGACGTCGAAGCTCGGCGAGGCGAACTGCAGCACCCGGCTGTGCGGGCCGATGCCGAACCGCTCGCTCTGCGTGGCCACCAGCTTCGCCACACCACCGTGCGAGAGGGCCACACCCTTGGGTCGGCCCGTGGAGCCCGAGGTGTAGATCACATAGGCGGCGTTCAGCACGGTGAGCGGTGCCCCGCGGTCCGCCTCGGTGGGGTCGTGGGTCGGCCGCTCGGCCAACTCGGCCGCCGTGACGGGCGAGTCCAGCTCCAGGAGGGCCATGCCCTCGACCGGGTCGGGGAGGTCCCGCGCGGTCTCCCCGGTGGTCACCATGCAGACGGGCCGCGCGTCGCCCAGCATGTACGCGATCCGGTCCGCCGGGTAGTCGTGGTCGATCGGCAGATAGGCGGCGCCCGACTTGAGGACCGCCACCTCCGCGACGATCAGTTCGGCGGAGCGCGGCAGCGCCAGGGCGATGATCCGCTCAGGGCCCGCACCCCGCGCGATCAGCGCGTGCGACAGGCGGTTCGCGCGCTCGTCCAGCTCGGCGTAGGTGAGTTCCTCGTCCTCGAAGACCAGTGCCACGGAGTCCGGCCGCTGCCGCACCTGCTCGGCGAACATCGCGGGCCAGGTGTCCGCGGGCACCGTGTGCGCGGTGTCGTTCCAGTCGAGGACGACCTGGCGGTACTCCTCGGGGCTCATCAGATCCAGGCGGGCGACCGGCGTCCCGGGCCGGGCCAGCGCGTCGGCGAGGAGCGTGCGGTAGTGGCCGAGGAGCCGGTCGATCGTCGTACCGTCGAAGATGCCGGGGTGGTACGACGCCCGTGCCGAGCCGTCGCGCACCTCAAGCAGCACGTCGACCGGGGCGGGCAGCTCACCGGCGGGCCGCGCGGCCGTGGCGAAGACCGTGTTGAAGAACAGCCCGCCGCCGCGCGTCGGCCGGGGCCGCAGCTCGTCGACCAGGAGCCCGACCGGCACCCGGTTGGTCTCCGCCTCCTCGTGCGCCTGCGTCACCCGACGCACCAGCTCGGCGAACGTCGGCTCGTGCTCGACGGACACCCGCAGCGGGAGCCCGTCATGGCCCACGGTCAGGTCCGTCGCGCCGGTGTAGCGGTGCAGCAGGGCGACGAACGCCGCGAGTCGTACGGCGTCGGGGGCATCCGGAACATCCGCCAGAGCGCGCGTGTCCCGTTCGAGAAGCGGCTGCGGCGGGTGGGGCCGATCGGCGGGCAGTGAGATCTCGAGCGGCAGCGATGTCAGCAGCCGCCGCCAATAGGCCAGGACTTCCTCGGTACCGCACACAGCAGTGAGCCTTCCCACCAGGTCGGGGTCCGGTTCTGAGCCGGGTCGCCGACATACTAAGGTAAGGGTTACCTAATTCACAGGGTGCTCATAGTGGGAGTTGCCCCGAGGGCGGGGCGGCAATCCATGGAGGACCTACAGTTCAACCCGCACTCGCCCTACAGTTAAGGCAAGCCTCATCAAAGAAAGTTGAAGACGTGGGGACCTCTACGGTCCGGGCGGCGAAAGGCCCCCGCGCGGCACTGCTGCTGACGCTCTCGGGCGTGGCCCTGCTCACACTGTGCGCCCTGTCGATGGCGTTCGGTGCGCTCGGCGTCCCTCTCGACCAGGTGTGGCACACCCTGCTCGGCGACGCCCCCAACTCCCGTATCGACAGTGTCATCTGGTCCGTGCGCGTGCCACGCACCGCCCTCGGCCTGGCCACCGGCGCCGCCCTCGGTCTCTCGGGCGCGCTGATGCAGGCGCTGACCCGCAATCCGCTCGCCGACCCCGGCATCCTCGGTGTCAGCGCGGGCGCGGCCTTCGCGGTCGTCCTGTCGGTCGGTGTACTCGGCATCGCATCGGTGTACGGCTACATCTGGTTCGCCTTCGGCGGCGCGTTCGTCGCCAGCGTCCTGGTGTACCTCCTCGGCGGGCTCGGCCGGTCCGGCTCCACCCCGGTCAAACTCGCCCTGGCCGGCGTCGCCGTGACCTCCCTGCTGTTCTCGCTGACCAGCGCCATCGCCCTCACCGACCCGGACGCCCTCAACCGCTACCGCTTCTGGAGCGCGGGCTCGCTCGCCAACCAGGACGAGGGGGTACTCCTGCGCGTCCTGCCGTTCCTGGCCGTCGGTGCGATCCTGGCCCTCGCCTGCGCCCCGGCCCTCAACAGCCTCGCCCTCGGTGACGACGTGGCCAAGTCGCTCGGCCTCAAGCTCGGCCTGGTCCGCGTCCAGGGTGTCATCGCCGTCACCCTGCTCACCGGGGGAGCGGTCGCCGTCATCGGGCCCGTCGTCTTCGTCGGCCTGGTCGTCCCGCACATCGCCCGCGTCCTCGCCCAACTGGCGGGCGTCGGCCCGGACCACCGCTGGCTGCTGCCCCTGTCGGCCGTCCTCGCCCCCTGCCTCCTGCTGGCCGCCGACATCGCGGGCCGGCTGATCGCCCGCCCGACCGAGATCCAGGCGGGCATCCTCGTCGCCTTCATCGGCGGCCCCTTCTTCATCGCGCTGGTCCGCCGCCGACGCCTCGCGGAGCTGTGACATGACCTCTCGACCGGGGAGGCGGGGCCCCATGGCCGGTGAGCCGTGGGGGACCTGGCCGGTGACCGCCGAACTGCGAGGCTCCCGGCCCGTGACCGCCGAGTTGTGTGGGTCGCGGGTGTTGTCCGGTGAGCTGCGGAACGGGGGGCCGGTGGCCGCCGAGCCCCGGGGATCGCGGGTGTCGTCCGGTGAGTCGTGGAACAGCGGTCCCGTGGCCGCCGAGCCGTGGGCTTTCCGGGTGTTGTCCGGTGAGCTGCGGAGCGGCGGTCCCGTGGCCGCCGAGCCGTGTCGATCGCGGGGGAGCTTCGGCGAACCGCCGCCCGGTGGCACCGTGGCCGCCGCGCCGCTGGAATGCGGCCTCGCGGCCACCGGGCCATGGCAACGCCGGTCAGTGGTCTTCGAAACCGTGCCACCAGGGGCCCATGACGACCGAATCCGTGGAGCTGTGAGCCGATGACGACCGACCTCGCGCCCGTGCCGCCCCCGAAAGGTGCCGCGGATCCGACCTCCAGGCGCCGCACGGCCGACCGCCTAGCCTTCCGGCTCCCGGCGCCGCCCGTCTCCGGCGTCGTACGCCCCCGCCTGCTGGCCGTCTCCCTGCTGCTCGCGGCCGCCGCGTTCCTGGCGTTCGCCGTGGAGACCTCCGTCGGGGACATCGACCTCCCGCTCACCGATGTGCTGAAGGCCCTGGTGGGCACGGGCGACCCCGGCACCGAACTGATCGTGCACGAACTGCGATTGCCGCGCGCCCTGGCCGGTCTGCTCGTCGGCATCGCGTTCGGCATCTCCGGGGCCCTGCTGCAGACCGTGACGCTCAACCCGCTGGCCAGCCCCGACATGATGGGCATCACCCAGGGCGCCGGCGCGGTGGTCGTCGCCGGGATCGTCCTCGGCTGGGACGGCGGCCTCAGCACCCAGGCCCTGGGTCTGCTGGGCGCCTTGACCGCCGGGCTGCTGGTGTACGTCCTGGCCTGGAAACGCGGCACCACCGGCTACCGCATCGTCCTCGTCGGCATCGGCATCGCCTGGATCTGCACCAGCATCACCGACTACCTCCTGGCCCGCGGCCAGCGCTTCCAGGCGCAGGCCGCCCTCGGCTGGCTCGTCGGAAACCTCAACGGCCGCACCTGGGAACAGATCGGCCCGCTCGCCGTCACCATGGCCGTGCTCGTGCCCCCGGCGGTGCTCCTCGGCAGGCAGATCCGCGTCCTGCAACTCGGGGACGACGTCGCCAAGGGCCTCGGCACCCGGGTCCACATCGTCCGGGTGGCCGTCCTGCTCATCTCGGTCGGGCTCGTCGCCTTCGGCACGGCGACCGCCGGACCCGTCGCCTTCGTGGCGCTCGCCGCACCCCAGGTCGCCCAGCGCCTGGCCGGCACCCCGTTCCCGCCGCCCGTCGCGGCGGGGCTCACCGGTGCCGTGATGGTGCTCGTGTCCGACCTCGCCGCCCGGACGATCATCCCCGACACCGAACTCCCGGTCGGGATCGTCACCGGGGTACTCGGCGCACCCGTACTGCTGTGGCTGCTCATCCGCGCCAACCGCGCCGGTTCTGGAGGCTGAAGACGTGTCATCGAAGTACGAACCGGCCACGAAGCACGACGCCCGTGCCGAAGCGCGTGCCGACTCCCGGGCAGAGGCTCACGTCGACGCCCGCGCCGACGGCGAGGCCGTCGACCGCAACGGCGGTCCCGTCGACGGCCCCGAGCTGCGCGCCGAGGGCCTGCGCCTGGCCTACGACGACCGGATCGTCGTCGAGGACCTCGACCTGGTCGTCCCCACCGGCCGCGTCACCGCGATCGTCGGCGCCAACGCCTGCGGGAAGTCCACCCTGTTGCGCGCCCTGGCCCGGCTGCTCACACCCAAGGCCGGTGCAGTCCACCTCGACGGCCGCTCGGTGCACTCCATCCCGACCCGCACCCTCGCGCAGAAGCTCGGAATCCTCCCGCAGACCCCCGTCGCCCCCGAGGGGCTGACGGTCATCGACCTGGTGGGGCGCGGGCGTTCACCGCACCAGACCTGGTGGCGGCAGTGGTCGCAGGGCGACGAGGAGGCCGTGCACGAGGCGCTGCGGGCCACCGCCATGACGGACCTCGCCCACCGGCCCGTCGACGAACTCTCCGGCGGACAGCGGCAACGCGCCTGGATCGCCATGGCCGTCGCCCAGGGCACGCCCGTGATGCTGCTGGACGAGCCGACGACCTACCTCGACCTCGCCCACCAGATCGACGTCCTCGACCTGGTCACCGACCTCAACCGGCTGCAGGGCCGCACGGTCGTCATGGTCCTGCACGACCTCAACCAGGCCTGCCGGTACGCCGACCACATCATCGCCATGAAGAACGGGCGTGTCGCGGGCGAGGGCGCTCCTGCCGACGTCATCACCGCCACGATGGTCGAGGACGTCTTCGGGCTGCGCTGCGTCGTCGGTGAGGACCCCGTCAGCCGCACCCCGATGGTCATCCCGATGGGCCGCCACCACGAGGGAACGGACGCGGACTCGGACCCGGTGCCCGTGTAGGGCACCGTCGGCCGACGTGCGGCCGACGGTGCCCTCGGGCTCACTGGTCCCGAGCGGCAACGGGCCCGTGAGGGGTCGAGAGACGGGTCGTCACCCGTGAGCCGTCACCCGTGAGGGGTCCTGTACGGGCCCCTCAGCCCTGCGAGTTCACGGCCGGGCCGTCAGGTAACCGCCCATCGTGCGGAAGTAGTCCGTCGCCGCGTACTCCGTGCCGTCCTCCGTCCGAACCCGCTTGACCACCAGCCCCGGCAGCCGTCCGGAACGGGCCTCGGCGCCGGCCACGATGACGATCCCGTCGCCCTCCCGGATGAAGATCCGCCCGGGCGTGCCGCCGTAACGTCCCTCGGACACGGCCGCCGAGACGATCCGGATCCGCTCGCCGCGGTGGTGGGTGAACGCGTTGGGATACGGGTCGGACTGGGCCCGTACGAACCGTTCCAGGTCCTCTGCGGGCCAGGTCCAGTCGATCCGGCTGTCCTCGGGGGACCGCTTGTGGAAGAAGCTCGACCGGGAGCGGTCCTGGGGTGTCCACACGGCCCTGCCCGAGGCGATGAGTTCGAGCGAGTCGGTGACGAGCGGGCCGATCAGGTCGACCGTGCGGTGGAACAGGTCCGTCGCCGTGTCGTGCGGCCCGACCTGCACCGAACGCTGCAACAGCACGTCACCCATGTCGAGTTCGGGGTCCATGCGGTGGGCCGTGACACCGACCTCCTTCTCGCCGTTGATGAGCGCCCAGATCAGCGGGGAGAACCCCGCGTACGTGGGGAGCAGCGAGTCGTGGATGTTGAGCGTGCCGTGCGGTGGCAGATCGAAGATCTCGGGCGGCAGCCAGGTACGCCAGTTGTTGGCCACGATGAGGTCCGGATCTGCCTCCTTGAGCACGCGCAGGAGTTCGTCGTCGTCCGGGCGATTGCGCAGCAGCACGGGCACACCGTGCTGTTCGGCGAGATCGGCGACCGAGTCGCTCCAGATCTTCTCGTACGCGTGGTCGCTCTTCGGATGGGTGACTGCCAGGACCACTTCGTGGCCGGAATCCAGCAGTGCCTGCAGTGTCCGGTGTCCCCAGGTCTGGTACCCGAACATAACGACCCGCATATGAGCCCTCCTCAGCCGTTGCTAGGTAAGGCTTACCTTATCTAACATGTCTCTGCTGGGGGAGCTGTGTTCCACCTTGTGAATCTCTGTGACCTGTACTACGAAAGGCGATGACGCGGTGACGACGCTGCACACCGGGCCGGAAATCTACGACGTACTGGGTATCGGATTCGGCCCATCGAATCTCGCACTCGCCATCGCGCTCCACGAACAGTCCGCGAACGCCGGTACGCAGGGCGGGCTGCGGGTCGGGTTCCTGGAGAGACAACCCCGGTTCGGCTGGCACCGCGGGATGCTCATCGACGACGCCACCATGCAAGTGTCCTTCCTGAAGGACCTGGTGACGATGCGCGATCCCACCAGCGACTTCAGCTTCCTGTGCTATCTGCGCGACCGGGGCCGGCTCGTCGACTTCCTCAACCTGAAGACCCTCTTCCCCCTGCGCATCGAGTTCCACGACTACTTCGAGTGGGCCGCCGCCCGTGTCTCGCACCTCGTCGAGTACTCCGCCGAGGTCGTCTCCGTGCGCCCCGTCACCCGGGACGGCGAGGTCCGCTACTTCGACGTCACCAGCCGCACCCCCGGCGACCCGGAACGGTTCACCGTCCGGCGTGCCCGCAGCATCTGCGTGGCCGCCGGTCTGGAACCGCACCTCCCGCCCGGCGCGGCGCTGTCCGACCATGTCTGGCACACCAGTGAGTTGCTGCCCCGCGTCGAGCAGGCCCAACGCTCGGGACGGCCGATACGCCGTGCCGTCGTCCTGGGCGCCGGACAGAGCGCGGCGGAGGCCGTGGACTACCTCCACCGCAGCTTCCCCGAGGCCGAGATCTGCTCCGTGTTCGCCAAGTACGGCTACACACCCGCCGACGACAGCCCCTTCGCCAACAAGATCTTCGACCCCGAGGCCGTCGACCTGTACTACGGCGCGCCCCGCGAGGTGAAGCAGTCGCTCTTCGACTACCACCGCAGCACCAACTACTCCGTCGTGGACATGGACCTGATCGAGTCGCTGTCGCGGTCCATGTACCAGGAGAAGGTCCAGGGCCGGGAGCGGCTGCGGATGATGAACGTCTCCCGCCTGCGCGAGGTGGAGGCGGGCACGGACGACGTCAAGGTGACGGTGGAGTTCCTGCCGACGGGGGAGCGCGAGGTCCTCTCCGCCGACCTCCTCGTCCACGCCACGGGCTACCGGCCGCGGGGCATCGGCGACAACCTGGGGGAGATCGGCAAACTCTGCCTGCGCGACGACGAGGACGCCCTGCAGGTCGGCCGCGACCACCGGGTGGCCACCGCCCCCGAGGTCACCGCGGACATCTACCTCCAGGGCGGCACCGAACACACCCACGGCCTCACCTCGACCCTGCTGTCCACCACCGCCGTCCGCGCCGGGGAGATCTGCGACTCCCTTCTTGCCCGCCGTGCGAAGGGCCTGACGGCGACGGAGGCGTGAGCGGCTGACACCGGGGGCGGGTACCGCGCGGCGCCCGCCCGGCTACCGGCGGTCGGCGTCCGCGT
>NZ_LRTR01000059.1 GCF_001550375.1 Streptomyces europaeiscabiei
GCTCCGCCGGCCGGGCCGTTGTGCGCCGCTGGTGTGCCGGGTCTGGGGTGCCGGGTCCGGTGTGCCGGGTCTGGGGTGCAGGGTCCGTCGCGGGCTGCCGGTCCGCCGCGGACTGGTCCGTCGCGGGCTACCGGTCCGCCGCGGACTGGTCGTCCCCACGCGGCGGAGCCGCACACGGACACGGCCCCGCGCCGCTTCGGGGCTCCTCGGCTCGGCTCAGTCGGAAAGGGAGACCAGTTCCCTCTCCAGGCCCCTGCCCCGCTTCTCCACCACCGCCGACGCGACGTCCGACAGTTTGCGGTTGGTGCCCTGGGAGATGCGGCGCAGGACGGTGAACGCGGTGTCCGCGTCGCAGCCGAGGACGTGCATGACCATGCCGCAGGCCTGGTCGACGACGGGCCGGGAACGCAGGGCGGCGCCGAGTTGGTCGAGTTCGGTGAGGGCGGCCCGGTAGGAACGGTCGCGGACGATGCAGGTCGCGGCGAGGTCGCCGAGGGCGCGGGCCGGGCCGTGCGGGGCGTCCTTCAGGGTGTGGGGGCGGAAGCTGTAGAGGCTGAGGGTCACGGTGAGGCCGGCGCGCCTGAAGGGGAGCGTGACACTGGAACGTACGCCCGCTTCGAGGGCCACGGCCCGGTACGCCGGCCAGCGTTCCTCGCGCAGCAGGTCGGCGGAGTCGACGGGCCCACCGCACTCCAGCGCGTCCGGGATCGGCCCGTCGCCCGAGCGCAGTTGCACCGCGACCAGTCCGGCGAGGTCGGGGTGGGTGACCGCGGCGGGACGCTCGGTGCCGCAGTCCGACACGATGCTGCTGGCGCCACAGCAGTCGCTGGTGCAACGGGCGGCCTGTTCGACGAGTTCGGAGAGCCTCCTGCCCGGATGGGCGGATTCAGCCGATTCCCGCCCCACACGGCCGAGTTGTTCGCTGTCCGGCATGATGCACACCTCCTCCTCCGGTCGCCTTCCCGGTCGCCCGCGCGGAAAACGAATCTCGCGCGTTCTGGAATTCGCCACCCTCTTCAACCCCTCCCGGGCCAGGCGTTACGTTCATCGCATGACGCAGACGGACGAATTCGGTGAGGAACTCGCGGATTTCGTCCGCCGTGTGGCGGAACTCAAGGCGGCCCGCTCGGTGCCGACGGGCGATCTCCCGACGGTGCTGGAGGCAGCGATCTTCGAACTCGACCACGTGGCCGACCAGTTGTGGCCCTGGTACGAGCGGCTCACCACGTCGGGACCGGTCGGCGGTACCTCATCCGCAGCGCAGGAGCACCAATTACTGAAGGCCGTCTTCCAAAGCCTGCCGCTGCCCGTGCTGTTGGTGGACCGCGAGACGGTGGTGCGCCGCATCAACCAGGCCGCGACCGCCTTCACCGGCGTGCGGTCGGGCTATGCGACGGGCCGTCCGCTCAGCGGGTTCCTCGCCCACGCCGACCGGGGCGCGTTCCGCTCCCAGGCCGCGGCCGTGGCCCGTGGCGAGGGCGACCGCAGTCTCGACGTACACCTCCAGCAGCGCCCCTCGATCCCGGTGCGTGCCACGCTCACCGCGCTGCGCCCCGGCAGCGAGCCACGCAACACCGTGCTGGTCACCCTGCAGCCCGCCGGACTCCAGATGCCCACCGTCGAGCCCCTCCGCCCCCTGCCCAACCTCACCGAGACCACCCGCCACGCGGCCCTGATGGACCTCGTCGACGCGATGACCACGGCTCTGCTCGACGCCCCCGACGGCGCGGCCCTCGACCGGGCGGCCCGTGTCCTGCACGGCCGTTTCGCCGACTGGGTGGTCGCCGACACCACGGCCTCCGGTCTTCTCGCGCGGACGACGGTTCTGGCCCCCTCCGAGGAGGAGGCGAAGCTCCTGGAGGCCCAGGATCCCACCACCTGCCCCCTCGTCGTCGCCGTCGCCCGGGGCGGCTCCCCCGAGCTCCGGATCCGCCCCGCCGACCCCGACGCCTTCGGCCACGACCGTTCCGGCGCCCCCGTCCTCGTCAGAGCGGACGTGACGTCCCTGCTGGCGGTGCCCCTGCCGGCCCCGGACGGCCGCGTCGAGGGTGTCCTCACCCTTTTCCGCTCAGGAGCCCGTCTGGCCTTCTCGATGGCCGAGGCGCAGGCGATGGACACGATGTCCCGCCATGTGGCACTGGCCATGCGACGCCCGGCCCAGGGGCGGAGCACTACGCGACGTCCCGCATCACCTGGTCACGCATCCGGTCGCAGCACCGGCTGATCAACCGGGACACATGCATCTGGGAGATCCCCAGCTGCTCGGCGATCCGGCTCTGCGTCATGTCCCCGAAGAACCGCATGTACAGGATGGCCCGCTCCCGCTCCGGCAACGCGGCCAGCCGGGGCTTCACGGCCTCCCTGTCCACCACCGTGTCCAGCGCGGGGTCGGCGGCCCCCAGCGCGTCGCTGAGCGAGTACCCGTCCTCGCTTCCCGGCAGCTCCGCGTCCAGCGACAGCGCCGTGAAGCTCTCCAGGGCTTCGAGCCCGACCTGGACGTCCTCCTCGCTCATGTTCGCTTGCTTCGCGATCTCCGCGATGGTGGGCCGCCGCCCGGAGATCGTCTGGGACAGGTCCTGACTGGCGAACCGCACGCGATTGCGCAGGTCCTGGACCCGGCGCGGCACATGCAGGGTCCACATGTGGTCCCGGAAGTGCCGCTTGATCTCGCCGGTGATGGTGGGGACCGCATAGCTCTCGAAGGCGTTTCCGAGCTCGGGGTCGTAGCGGTCGACGGCCTTGACCAGGCCGAGCGACGCGACCTGACGGAGGTCCTCGTAGCTCTCGCCACGGCTCCGGAACCGTCCCGCGAGCCGTTCGGCCATGGGAAGCCACGCCTCGATGATCTGGTCACGCAGACTGTCCCGCTGTTGACCGGGGGGAAGAGCGGCAAGCCTGCGGAAGGCTTCCGCGGTGTCGGGGGCGTCGTCGTGGGGGTGGGGCTTCGCCTGAGTACGCATGGTGCGTCGCAACTCCCTGGATGGTGCTTCTGGGATGGACGGTCACCGTGGGGGGCGCGGACGTGACAGGAAACGACACACCCGTGATGGAAAGATCGCCTCTTCCACGGACGTGCCTCCTGTCCGAAGCACTGTTATGCGCCTGCCCCGGATCATGCACGGCAAACACATTCGGGGTTTTCCCTTTTCCCTGAGGGTGACTCGCTCGGGAGGTCACACCCCGGGAGGTCCAGTATGAGCACCACGGTCGCCGATCACATCTTGCGGAGGCTGCGCGAATGGGATGTCGAACAAGTATTCGGCTACCCGGGCGACGGCATCAACGGGCTCCTCGCGGCCTGGGGGCGGGCCGAGGACCGGCCACGGTTCATCCAGTCGCGGCACGAGGAGATGTCCGCGTTCCAGGCGGTCGGCTACGCGAAGTTCTCCGGCCGGCTCGGAGTGTGTGCGGCGACCTCGGGTCCCGGCGCGATCCACCTGCTCAACGGCCTGTACGACGCCAAGCTCGACCATGTTCCGGTGCTCGCGATCGTCGGCCAGACGCACCGCAGCGCGATGGGCGGCTCCTACCAGCAGGAGGTCGACCTGCACACCCTGTTCAAGGACGTGGCCTCGGACTTCGTCGAGACGGTCACCGTGCCCGAGCAACTGCCGAACGTCCTCGACCGGGCGATCCGCACCGCGTACGCCCGCCGGGCGCCGACGGCCGTCATCGTCCCCGGTGACGTGCAGGAGCTGGAGTACTCGGCGCCGACCCACGAGTTCAAGATGGTCCCCTCCAGCCTGGACCGCGGGTCCTGGACGACTGCGCCCTCGACGGAGTCCGTAGAGCGGGCGGCCGAGATCCTGAACGCCGGGGACAAGGTCGCGATCCTCATCGGGCAGGGCGCCGCCGGAGCCCGCGCCGAGGTCGCGCGGATCGCCGAACTGCTCGGTGCGGGCGTCGCCAAGGCACTCCTCGGCAAGGACGCGCTGAGCGACGAACTGCCGTACGTCACCGGCTCGATCGGTCTGCTGGGCACCCGCCCCTCGTACGAGCTGATGCGCGACTGCGACACGCTCCTGACCATCGGCTCGTCCTTCCCGTACTCGCAGTTCCTGCCGGACTTCGCCAAGGCCCGTGCCGTGCAGATCGACATCGACCCGCACATGATCGGGATGCGCTACCCGTACGAGGTGAACCTGATCGGGGACGCGAGGGCGACGCTGGAGCGGCTGATCCCGCTGATCGATCCGGAACGGGGCCGGGAGTGGTTCGACGAGGTGTGCGCGGGCGTGGCTCGCTGGCGCGAGGTGACGGCGCGCCGGGCGGAACTGTCGGCCGACCCCATCAACCCGGAGCTGGTGGCCCACGCCCTCGATGCGCTGCTGCCGGACGACGCGATCATCTCCTCCGACTCCGGTTCGGCGGCGAACTGGTACGCCCGGCACATCACCATGCGGGACGGCATGCGCGGATCACTGTCGGGGACGCTGGCGACGATGGGCTGCGGGGTGCCGTACGCGATCGGCGCGAAGTTCGCGCACCCCGACCGTCCGGCGATCGCCCTGGTCGGGGACGGGGCGATGCAGATGAACGGCATGGCGGAGCTGATCACGGCGGCCAAGTACCAGGACCGGTGGGAGGATCCGCGGCTGGTGGTGGCCGTCTGGAACAACCACGACCTGAACCAGGTGACGTGGGAGCTGCGGGCGATGGGCGGGGAGCCGTCCTTCCTGCCCTCGCAGGAGCTGCCGGACGTCCAGTACGCCGCCTTCGCGCGCTCCCTGGGGCTGACCGGCATCCGGGTGGAGAAGCCGGAGGACGTCGAGGCGGGCTGGCGCGCGGCGCTGGCGGCCGACGGTCCTGCGGTCGTCGAGTTCCTCACCGACCCGGCAGTGCCGCCGATCCCGCCGCACGCCACCTGGGAGCAGATGGAGGCCACGGCCGCCTCGGTCCTCAAGGGCGACGCCGACCGGGCGTCCATGGTCAAGCAGGGCTTGAAGGCGAAGATGCAGGAGTTCCTGCCGGGCAACCGGGAGAAGGGCAGGGGCCGCAAGCAGTCGTGAACGGCCGGGAGTCGCGCCCGGTGGCCCTGGGCCCCCGCCGCCCGCTCCGGCATTCACCTGTCCGGCGGATCGGTACGGTCTGTTGCGGCCGGTCGGTCCGCTCGACGGGTGGCGGCACCGTCTCCTCGTGGCGGCCGGGCGTCGGCGGGACGCCCGGCACCAGCAGCGGAATGATCACAGTGACAGCCGCCATGAGTCCGTTCCTTCCCCGGGGGTGTGCCGCGTCCGTGTCGTTGCCGGGTGCTCGGGTACGCGAGGGGCCACGAACCATTTGGAAGGGGAGTCATGCAGCGAGGCAGCGACCGACACAGCGCCCACCGCGACGACGAGATGAAGCAGGAACTGCAGGGGATGCTCCGTTCGGGGCATCCCACACGGACGGCGGAGTGGCACGACCCGGAGCCCTACGCCGAGGACGACCCGGAGGTCACGTACGGGCCGGTGACGCCGAACCGTGCGCCCGCCCGGGTGGAGGTCCTGCAACTGGAGCTGGCCCGGGTCCTGGGCCGTACGTCCTTCCCGGCGGGCCCCGCCGAACTGGTCCGTGTCCTGCGGGGCCGGCACGCCCCGGACGCACTCGTGGAGCCCCTGGAGCGGCTGCCGCGCACGGCGCGCTACGAGTCGGTGCACCGGCTCGCGGAGGCGGTGGTCGACGCCGAGGACGAAACCGGCGGTGCCGCGCGGCCCTCGGCGGACGGCACGCAGTCCGCACACGGGCGGGACACATAGGGGCTTTGCCGGGAGGTGGCCCGATGAGCGAGGGACCAGGCCGAGGAAAGGAGACCGAGCAGCCATGCGTATCGCATTCCTGACCGCACCCGAGGGTGTCGAGCAGATCGAGCTGACCGAGCCCTGGCAGGCGGCGAAGGACGCCGGACACGAGCCCGTACTGGTGTCGACCAAGCCCGGTCGGGTGCAGGCCTTCGACCATCTCGACAAGGCGGACACGTTCTCCGTGGACGCCGTGGTGGGCGAGGTACCGGCCGAGTCGTTCGACGCGCTGGTCCTGCCTGGCGGGGTGGCCAATCCGGACTTCCTGCGCCTGGACGGGCGGGCCGTGTCGTTCGTCCGGGAGTTCTTCGAGCGGGGCCGTCCGGTCGCGGCGATCTGTCATGCGCCGTGGACACTGGTCGAGGCGGACGTGGTCCGCGGCCGGGTCCTGACCTCGTGGCCGAGCCTGCGCACAGACATCGGCAACGCGGGCGGCACCTGGGTCGACGAGCAGGTGAAGATCTGCGACCACGGTCCGGGCAAGCTGGTCACCAGCCGCAAGCCGGACGACCTCAAGGCGTTCTGCGAGGCGTTCCTCGACGTGTTCTCCCAGGAGGCCGCCTGACGAGCGCGCCCATGGACCGCAAGCGGCAACAGCACGGGGCCGCCCACCCGGACGACCCGGCGTCGGGCCCCTCCCCACCGACCAGTGTGTGGCCGTCGGCCACACCGACGACTCCCTGGCCGTGGGCGAGGACAGGCCGACCCTGACGGAGGACTTCCACCGCCCTCCTCGTCGACCAACGCCCACGCCCTGTGCTTCGTCCGCGATGCCTACCGCCACGGCAAACCGATCGGCGCCCTCGGCTCCGACGTCGGCATCGTCGCCGGTCCGCACCCCTAGGGCGTACGCCTCTCCTCCGAGCTCCACCACGTGGAGACGGACCGGGGCGTCGTGACGGACACGGCCCGGGGCAGGGCGGACGACGAGGACTGCGCCAGCAGGTTCATGGCGGCGACAGCGGTCCACCGTCACCGGGACCACCCACCGACGCACCGCTGACAGCGACGGCCGGAGGGCCGGGCCCGCCCTGGAGGGCCGGCCCGGCCCTCCAGGGGGCGCGAGGGCCACCAGGCCCCAGCTCCGAACCGCTCGCTAGGGCCTCCGCCCGAGCAGACACAACAACCGCGTCTGCGCGTCGGCCCCCGCCGGCGGGGTCACCCGCGCCCCGAACAACCCGCTCTTCTCCAGCTCCCCCGCGTACGGCGTGACCTCATCCACGGCGAACGACACCAGCTCACCGGGCAGCCGCTCGTCGAAGCCGATCGCCCGCGACAGATCCCACGCGTGCACGACGAGATCGGCGACCATCTGCGCGCAGTAGGAAGTCACAGGAGTGTCCCCGTACGACAGATGAACCGTGCGGTCGAGCGCACCGGGCGCCGCGAACGCCTCCCGCGCGGAGTGCGCCGCCGTGTCCCAGGAGGCCGCGGGGTCCGGCCCCAGCAGGTCCCCCTCGAACGTGTCGCCGACCTCTTCGATCATGCAGCCGTCCCGCACCAGCGAGGGCACCCACAGCTGCTCGGACACGAGATGGTTGACGAGGTCACGGACCGACCACTCGACGCAGGGCGTCCCCACCCCCCACTGGTCGTCACGGACGGCATGCACCCGCGCACCGAAGAGATCCTGGGCCTCCGCGTGCCGGTCGAGCAGCGCACGCGTACGCGCCTGCGTCGTCATGTCGTCGCCGGTCCTCGATCCCGCGCGCCCTCGCGTGTGCGTCCCGGGACGACCTGCCGGCGCGCGTGGCGGCGCAGGTACTCGCCCTCCAGTTGCGCCATGCGTTCGTTGTGGGTGCGCAGTGCCTCGGTCGAACCGTGCAGCAGCGTGTCGTGACGCGTGCGGTGGATCGACTCCAGCTCCTTCATCAACTGCTGGTCGTCCAGCTGGTCCGGGTGCACTCCGGTCATGGTGGTACCCCGATCTTCGTCGCGCTTCTCCCTCCACTGTACGAAGATCCCTGGCCCCGGGCTTCTGCGTACGCCGTACGGAGCCGGACGCGACACGCCCGCCGGGGCCCGTGGGGCCAGTGGGGCCGGTGGGGTCAGCGGGCGCGCTCCACCCGCCGCTCGTCCCACACCGGCTCCGGCGTCTCCCGTACGCGACCGTCGGAGCCGAAGACGAGGTAGCGGTCGAACGAGCGAGCGAACCAGCGGTCGTGGGTGACAGCGAGCACGGTGCCCTCGAAGGCCTCCAGACCCTCCTGCAGGGCCTCCGCCGACTCCAGGTCGAGGTTGTCGGTGGGCTCGTCGAGCAGCAGGGCCGTGACGCCCTGGAGCTCCAGGAGCAGGATCTGGAAGCGGGCCTGCTGGCCGCCGGAGAGACGGTCGAAGGACTGCTCGGCCTGCTTGGTCAGCTCGTAGCGGCGCAGCCGGGACATGGCCGCGCCCCGGTCCTGGGCGTGTTCCTTCCACAGGATGTCGAGCAGCGTCCGCCCTTCCAGCTCCGGGTGGGCGTGCGTCTGCGCGAAGTGTCCCGGCACGACCCGGGCGCCGAGCTTCCACTCCCCCGTGTGAGCCACGTCGCCGTCGGCGAGCAGCCGCAGGAAGTGGGACTTGCCCGAGCCGTTGGAGCCGAGGACGGCGACCCGTTCGCCGTAGAAGACCTCCAGGTCGAAGGGTTTCATCAGCCCGGTGAGTTCGAGTCCCTTGCAGGTGACGGCCCGCATGCCCGTACGTCCGCCCTTGAGCCGCATCGTGATGTCCTGCTCGCGCGGCGGCTCCGGGGGCGGACCGGCCTCCTCGAACTTGCGCAGCCGGGTCTGGGCGGCGCGATAGCGGGAGGCCATGTCGGGGCTGTTCTCAGCGATCTGCCGGAGCGTCAGCACCAGCTTCTTGAGCTGGGCGTGCTTCTCGTCCCAACGCCTGCGCAGCTCCTCGAAGCGCTCGAACCGCTTCGCCCGCGCCTCGTGGTAGGTGGCGAACCCGCCGCCGTGCACCCAGGCGTCCGCGCCCGCCGGCCCCGGCTCCACGCTCACGATCTTCTCGGCGGAGCGGGACAGCAGCTCCCGGTCGTGCGACACGAAGAGCACGGTCTTGCGGGTCTCCGCCAGCCGCTCCTCCAGCCACCGCTTGCCGGGTACGTCGAGGTAGTTGTCGGGCTCGTCGAGGAGGAGCACCTGGTCGGTGCCGCGCAGCAGCGCCTCCAGCACGAGCCGCTTCTGCTCACCGCCGGAGAGCGTCCGCACCTGCCGCCACTGCGCCTTCTCGTACGGCACGCCGAGCGCGGCCGAGGTGCACATGTCCCACAGCGTCTCCGCCTCGTAGCCGCGTACCTCGGCCCAGTCGGAGAGGGCCTGCGCGTACTTCAGCTGGGCCGCCTCGTCGTCCACGGTCATGAGCCCGTGCTCGGCGGTGTCGACCGCCTTCGCGGCCTCCCGGATCCTCGGCTGCGCCACCGACACCAGCAGGTCCCGCACGGTCGTCTCGTCCCGGACGGACCCCACGAACTGCCGCATCACCCCGAGCCCCCCGGTGACGGTCACCGATCCGCCGTGCGGCTTCAGCTCGCCGGAGATCAACCGCAGCAACGTCGTCTTCCCGGCCCCGTTGGGCCCGACCAGCGCGACGACCGCCCCTTCCCCCACCCGAAAGGACACGTCCCCGAGCAGAGCCCTCCCGTCCGGCAGGTAGTACTCCAGATGAGCGGCTTCGAGATGTCCCATGGGGCGCATTGTCCGAGGCAGGGGAACGACCGAGCAAATCCATTTCCCGACCTGCCCGGTTCCGGCGGGATCGGCCCCTGCCGCCAACGGCACCCCGCCCGACACGCTTGTGCCCTCATGGGGTACCCGTGGACACATGACCCCAGACGTCGACCTCACCGTCCGCCCCCCGGGCCACCACATCCTCCGTGACCGCTTCCTCGCCGCGGACAGCCGCCTGTTCAACGCGGTGGCGACCCGCGACTGGCCGGGCGCGCACCCCCTCCTGCCCAAGCTGAGCCGCGCCGCGAACCACGGCGTGCTGTGGTTCGCCACGGCGGCGGCGATCGCGGCGACGCGGAGTCCGAG
>NZ_LRTR01000590.1 GCF_001550375.1 Streptomyces europaeiscabiei
CGTCCGCGTCGACCGCGCCCCGCCGGCGCACCCTTTTGGCCAGCGCCCCGCCCAGGAACCCGGTCACGAGTCCCCAGAGCACGGCGAGCCCGAGTGAGGACCACAGCCGGGGCCGCAGGAACAGCTCCCCGCCCAGGTCGCCGCCGAGGTCGCCGATCCCGATGACCGACAGCCCGTAGTGCGCGGAGATCCGGGCCATGAGGCAGATCATCAGGACGGTGAGCGTGAGGGCGGCCGCCATGTGCACGGCGTGCTGCCACAGCCGTGTCCGGGCCGGGGAGCGGGCCGCCATCACGAACGCGGCGACCAGCAGCAGTACGGCGTTCACGACCGGGAGCCACCACACCCGGCCGTCGTAGTCGGCGAGCGAGCCCAGGTTCAGGGTGGACACGTCGGGCCCGCGCACGACCTCGTCGAGGATCTTCGGCATCGGCAGCCCGAAAGGCCCCTCGACCTGGCTGTCCCAGGTGGCGCCCAGGCCGATCGTGAAGGTCGGCCACATGACGTTCGGCAGGCCCAGCAGGATCAGCGCGGCCGTCTCGGCCGCGTGCCCACGGGTCAGCGCCACCACGACCCCGATCACCAGCCCGAGCCCGACGTACGCCAGCAGCAGGCCGACCATGGCGTACGCGGCCGGGCGCACCGACTCCTGGAACCGCAGCAGTCGCGCCGGGAGCGGCGCCCCGCGCGACACCAGCAGCGCCAGGACGAGGGCCCCGGCGAGCCACAGCAGCCCGAAGAACACGGTCGGCGCCACGGCCGTCTCGAACCCCACGTCGGCGGAGGTGCCGAAGAAGTCGCCCACCTCGCCCAGCGAGACGTCGAAGGTCTGCCGGGCCGCGAGGGCGAGACCGATCAGCGCCGCGAGCCACAGGACGGCGATGCGGGCGGCCCAGCCCGCGAGTTCGGCCGCCCCCGCGACCGCCCGGTGGCGCAGGGGCCGCAGGAACCCGGCGGCGATCACGAGCGCGCCCACGAGGGTCACCGACAGGGGGATCACGGTCAGGCCCGCCTGGGTCTCGGCGATGGCCCCGGCGCCGCCGGAGAGCTCGATCGTGCCGCCGACCGCCGTCACGACCGTGGCCGCGACGACCCGGGGGAACGCGCCGTCCGGGAGGTCCGCGGCACCCGCCGCCCACAGCCCGAGGGACGCCACCACGATCATCGCGACCAGCCCGGCCACCACGGTGGCGAGGGCCTGGAGCCAGCCGTGGCGGGCGACCGCCCGCTCAGGTGCTGTCGTCTGCCGAGGAGGCAGGGTCTGGGGACTCACTCTTGCCACGCTAAGCACGGCGGAGGCACTCCGCGCGCCGGGAGCGCGGAGTGCCTCGGCCTGCGGCAGTGCCCCTTCGGCTTGCGGGGGGCACGGGACCAGAGCACACAATGGCCCTGTCATGGAACAAAGCTGCACCAAATAGATGAAACATCGGAATCGCCGCAGCATCCCTACGGCGGGAGAAGACCCGTGAGCTCCGAACAGCCGTCCTCCGGCCGCCCGACAGGACCGCCCTCCGGCCCCCTGTCCGGGCCGTCGCAACCCAGCCCCACCCCGCCCGACCCGACGCGGCCGAGCGGCCAGGTGCCCCCTGAGCCGCCGA
>NZ_LRTR01000591.1 GCF_001550375.1 Streptomyces europaeiscabiei
AGGGGGACCCGGCGGGCCCGGCGGAGGCTCGGGCGACTCCGGGCAGCAGCCCGCGGGCCCCGGCCATCCGTGGTGGCGGTCCGCTCCCCGTATCGCCCTCATGGTCACCGCGGCCGTCGTCGCCGTGGTCCTGATCGTCGTCCTCACCCGTTCCGACGACTCGGGCGGCTCGGCCGGCGGTGAGGTCTTCCTCCAGGCCGCGGGCAAGTCCGGCCCCGACCCGTTCACCGAGTCGACGGCCACGGACAGCTCCACCCCGCCCGAGACCCCCACGGCCCCACCGAGCAGCTCGGAACCCGCCAACGTGACGCGTGCCGTGGACGGTTCGTCCCCCGGTCTCTACGGCGGCACGCGCAACGTCGCGAGTTGCGACGTCGAGAAGCAGATCAAGGTGCTCGGGGCCAACCCCGCCAAGAACGACGCGTTCGCCTCCGTCGCCGGCGTCGAGTCCTCCGACGTACCCGCCTATCTGCGCGCACTCACCCCGGTGCAGCTGCGCATGGACACCCGCGTCACCAACCACGGCTACCGCGACGGCGCCGCCACCAGCTACCAGGCCGTCCTGCAGTCCGGGACCGCCGTCCTCGTCGACGACCGAGGGGTGCCCCGGGTGCGCTGCGCCTGTGGCAACCCGCTCAGGCCGCCGGTCGCGCTGAAGACCACACCCGAGCCGAAGGGCGACTCCTGGCCCTCGTACCGGCCGCAGAACGTCGTGGTGATCGAGCGCTCGACGGTGATCATCAACGTCTTCGTCCTCTACGACCCCGACCACGACGAATGGTTCACCCGCGCCTCCGGCGACACGGGCGGCAAGGACAAGAAGACCACCCCGCCCGTCAACCAGCCCTCGCCGTCGGTGTCGACGTCGTTCTCCGAGGAACCGCCCTCGAAGTCGCCGAAACCGTGCCCCTCCTCGCCGGGCGGCGACAGCGCGAGCCCCTGCCCCTCCTCGGTGACCCCGTCCACCTCACCCCCGTCGGAGCCGGAGACGCCGACCTCCGAGCCCCCGTCGGAGCCGGAGAGCCCCGAGACGGCCGGCTCGCCGCCCGACGACACCACGACGACCGGGTCGGCGTCCCTCCACGGCACCCCGGAGTCGATCACCCCGGGCTCCTGAGCGCGGCGACGACGCACGGGGCGGGTGCGCCTCACTCGTCGATCGCCGACCCGAACAGCGCGTCCACGTAGGGCGCCCCGAGCGAAGCGCCGTTGTACGTCCACGACCCCGTGGCCGTGATGCCGCCCGCGCCCGCCGAGAGCACCCAGACATGACCGTCGCCGGTGTTCTCGCCCGGCGCGGCGGCCAGCAGCCCGAAGCGGCC
This sequence comes from Streptomyces europaeiscabiei, assembly GCF_001550375.1. Lineage (GTDB taxonomy): Bacteria > Actinomycetota > Actinomycetes > Streptomycetales > Streptomycetaceae > Streptomyces > Streptomyces europaeiscabiei. The sequence continues at coordinate 1,323 of NZ_LRTR01000591.1, forward strand.
GTCGCTGTTCGGGTCGGTCAGCCGGACCTGGGCGCCCCACTTGTCGCCCTTCTCGGCGGCACCCGGCACGTTTGCCGAGTTCTGGTCCCACGACCTGGCGCCGGTCGAGGTCAGCCCGGAGGCCGAGCCGCGCAGCACCCACACGGCACCCGCGTCCTTCACCGTCCCGATGTCCTCGCCCGCCGCGCCGATCGCCACGTCCGCGTACCCGTCCCCGTCGGTGTCCGCGACCGACAGGTCCGAACCCCAGCCGTCGCCGGCCTCGGCGACACCGGGCACACCGGGGGAGTCCTGCACCCACCAGTCGGGCTCCGCCGCCGGACCGTCCGGACCGCCGAGGCGCACGCCGACCAGACCGCCGGTCTGCGTCTCGCCGGGCTGGTCGTCCGGGGAGTTCGGCTCGCCGGTCACCAGGTCGTCGTACCCGTCGTCGTTGATGTCCCCGGACGCCGCGACCGGACCGCCGCGCAGATCACGCTCGTACTTCAGCCCGTCCGCGTTGCCCGACAGATACGTGGACCAGCCGTGACCGGGCTCGTCACCGACGCTGAGGCCCGACACGACGAGGTCGGCGAAGCCGTTCTTGTCGTAGTCGCCGGTGGTCAGGGACTTGGGCGCCATGCGGCGGGCCTCGGCCTTCGCATCAAGCCGCTGGGTGGCCTCCCGGCGCATCGAGCCGCGCGCCTCGCTGTCGTATGCGAACAGCTCCACGTCGTACCCGTCGAGGACGGCCAGGAGGTCTCCGTCGGTTTCGGAGGTGAAGCGCGCGGCGGCGAGGCCGAGGCCGAACTGCTCACCGGCGGTGGGCTCCTGGGTCTCCAGCCAGTCGCTCGCGGCGCCCTTGAGCCCGGTCTTCGAGCCCCACAGGACGGCCACGCCGCCCGCGTCCTCGACCGAGCCGAGGTCCTCGCCGGGAATGCCGACCACCGCGTCGTCGAACCCGTCGCCGTCGAGGTCACCGGTGGCGACCGCCCGGCCGAACCCGTCACCCGCCTCGGCCGCGCCCGCGACCCCGGACGTCGACTGGCTGAATCTGGCGACGTTGCTCGTGCCGATGCCCTTGGCCGAGCCGTACTGCACGGTCACCAGACCCGCGCCGCTCCTGCCGCTGACGGTGGCTCCGGGCGCGCCGACCAGTACGTCCTCGTATCCGTCGCCGTTGAAGTCGCTGTTGCGGTCACTGGCCTGGGTACTGCCGGGCACCCCGGCGTACGCGGACGGCGCGGCGGCTATCGCCGCGCCGGAGACGAGAAGAAATGTGGCGGCAGCGAGTGCTGTCGAACGGTTCTTGCGCATGTGCGGCTCCAGACAGTAAAAACGGCCGGGCAGCGCGGGGGTGTCCGGAAAGGGCCCGTTCCTTGTCCGGCGCCCTGTTTGACACCGCATGGGGCGCAAGGGTTGTACGGGAGTTCACACGAACCGCCGCCGGCCTCGGAGAGCCGAGGGGCGAAAAGCAGTGGCGGACCGCCTCGGTGACGACCGATGCTCCTCCGCATGACCGACCATCGTGAGACGCGGCCCGACGAACAGCCACTGCCGGAGCGCAGGACCGGGTGGGGCGACAGGTTCGTCGGCCCCGAGGGGGACCCGCGCGGCGAGGGAGGATTCGACGGGGAGCGGGCCACGCTGGTCGGATATCTGCGCAACCAGCGGCTGACCCTGGAGCTGAAGTGCGCGGGTCTCGACGCCGAGGCCCTGGCCCGCCGCTCGGTGCCGCCGTCGAACATGTCACTGCTCGGGCTCGTACGCCACCTGGCCGGCGTGGAACAGTACTGGTTCCGCGAGGCGTTGGCGGGCGAGCCGGCGTCACCGCGCCACTATCGTGCCGGGGACGACCCCGACGGGGACTTCAACGACGCCGTGGCCGACGAAGAGGCCGTCGCCGACGCCTGGAAGACCTGGCGCTGCGAGGTCGACTTCGCCGAGCGTTTCGTGGCGGCCGCCCCCGACCTCGCCGTCGCCGGCCGCCACGACGACGAGCCCATCGCCCTCCGGGAGGTGCTCGTCCACATGATCGAGGAGTACGCCCGCCACAACGGCCACGCCGACCTCCTGCGCGAACGCATCGACGGCCGCATCGGTCAGTGAGGCCCCGCAGCGGATTCCCGGCGATTTCCCTGAGGGCGGAACGCCGCCCTCTTCCCCTCCCGCCCGGAATTCCTAGGCTGAAGAAGTGAGCCAACAAGCCTCGAACGAAGCCCGAGTCATCCCCCTGCGCCCGGCGACGGCCCCTCCGGCCGGCCCACCCGCCAAGGAACCCCTCTGGCGCGACCTCGTCGGCGACGTACTCCGCCGCGAACGGCTCGCCCAGGAACGCACGCTGAAGGACGTCGCCGACGAGGCCCGCATCTCGATGCCGTACCTCTCCGAGGTGGAACGAGGCCGCAAGGAAGCCTCGTCGGAAGTCCTCGCGGCCGCGGCCCAGGCCCTGGGCCTGGGCCTGGGCGACCTGCTGTCCCTGGCCCAGACGGAACTGACCCGCCACACCACCCGCAGGACGTCCAGGGTTCCCCACAACGGACTGTGCCTCGTGGCCTGACGCTCCCGCCCCGCGCCCTGAAGGGGCGCGGGGGCCGTGTCGACAGGCGGCTTTCGCCGCGTGGGCGCGGGCGCCACGCCCGGACACGGCCGCCGCAAGGAGCGACGCACCCTCCCCGGTCGGTGGCCTCAGACCCCCACCAACCGCCGATTCAGCACCTCGTCCGCCAGCCCGTACGCCACCGCTTCCTTGGCCGTGAACACCTTGTCCCGGTCCATGTCGGCCCGCAGATCACCCACATCACGCCCCGTGTGCCGCGCGAGCACCCCCTCGACCTGCGCCCGGATCCGCACCATCTCCTTGGCCTGGAGGGCGAGATCGGAGACCGTGCCCTGACGCCCCCCGCTCGCCGGCTGCCCCAGCAACACCCGCGCGTGCTCCAGCACGAACCGTCGCCCGGGATCCCCGCCCGCCAGCAGCACCGCCGCCGTCGAGGCCGCCTGCCCGACGCAGAACGTCGAGATCGGCGCGCGCACGTACGACATCGTGTCGTAGATCGCCATCAGTGAAGTGAACGATCCCCCGGGCGAGTTGAGGTAGATCGCGATCTCGCTCTCCGGTGACGACGACTCCAGATGGAGCAGCTGCGCGATGACGACGTTCGCCACCCCGTCGTCGATCTCCGTGCCGAGGAAGATGATCCGCTCGGACAGCAGCCGGCTGAACACGTCGTACGACCGCTCGCCCTGCGGGGTCCGCTCGACCACGTTCGGAATGGTGTACGTCCCCATCACTGCAGTCCCATCCGTCGGCGTGAAGAGGCCGGCCGAACGTCGTCGAGCGACTCGACGACCCGGTCGACCATCCCGTACTCCTTGGCCTGCTCGGCCGTGAACCAGCGGTCGCGGTCGCCGTCCCGGGAGATCGTCTCCTCGCTCTGGCCGGTGTGCTCCGCGGTGATCCGTTCGATGGACCGCTTGGTGAACTCCAGGTTCTCCGCCTGGATCTCGATGTCGGCGGTGGTGCCGCCGATCCCCGCCGACGGCTGATGCATCATGATCCGCGCGTTGGGCAGGGCGAACCGCTTGCCGTGCGTGCCCACGCTCAGCAGGAACTGGCCCATGCTCGCCGCGAAGCCCATCGCCAGCGTCGAGACGTCGTTCGGGACCAGCCGCATCGTGTCGTAGATGGCGAGGCCCGCGGTCACCGAACCGCCCGGGCTGTTGATGTAGAGGCTGATGTCGGTGCGCGGGTCCTCCGCCGACAGCAGCAGCAACTGGGCGCAGACCCGGTTCGCGGAGACCTCGTCGACCTGGGTGCCGAGCAGGACGATCCGTTGCGCGAGGAGCCGCGCGGCGAGATGGTCGTCGAAGCGTGACGGCGAGGTGTCGCCCTCCTCGGCGCGCGGGGCGAGCGTCGGGGCCCGGCCGGTGATCAGTGGAGTCACGGTTCCTCCCTGTGGATGGACGCGACCGCGGTGGCCGCTGTCTCCACTCTCCCCACGGACCACCCCTCACCTGGCCTTTCTCTGCCCACGGCAGATTCGCCGACAGCAGATTCGCCGACCGCCCGCCACCGTCCGCCGCACCACATGCCCGCGCCACCGATGAGTTTCGGGACCAGGATCGGTCGACACAGGGACGACACACCCGCCCGAGGAGGCACCCATGACCAGCGACGGATTCACCACCTGCCTGTGGTTCGACGGCCAGGCCGAGGAAGCGGCCGCCCACTACGTATCGATCTTCAAGAACTCCCGGATCGGCCGGGTCACCCACTACGGCGAGGGCGCACCCCAGCCGGCCGGTTCCGTGCTCACCGTGGACTTCGTGGCCAACGGCCAGCAGTTCGTCGCCCTGAACGGCGGCCCGCAGTTCAAGTTCACCGAGGCCGTCTCCTTCCAGATCCTCTGCGCCGACCAGGACGAGATCGACTACTACTGGAACAGCCTCACCGAGGGCGGCGAGCCCGGTCCCTGCGGCTGGCTCAAGGACAGGTTCGGGGTGTCCTGGCAGGTCGTGCCCACCGCGCTCATCGAGATGATCAACGACTCGGACCCGCAGAAGGCGTCCCGCGCGGTGGCCGCCATGATGTCGATGGGCAAGTTCGACCTCGCCGCTCTGGAGAAGGCGTACGCGGGCGAGTAGGGCGGGCAGCAGGCTGCCGGAAACCTCTCACCTTGGTGGGCGGCCCCCAAGTCCGGGCCTCCCACCAGGGAAGTGCTGGGATTTCGGCCAATCTTTACCTGCACCGGGTAGCGGTCGCAAAGGACGCCGATGAGGCTTTCCCGTGCATCACCTGTTACCCGGAGGAACCTTGAACGTCTCCCTGGCCACCTGGCTGCTCACGATCGTCGCCCTGTGCGTACTGGTCGCCGTCGACTTCTTCATCGGCCGAAAACCCCACGATGTGTCGATCAAGGAGGCCGGCATCTGGTCGGCCGTCTGGATCGCCCTGGCGATCGCGTTCGGCCTGGTCGTGCTGGCCGTCGGCGGGGGCAAGCCCGCGGGAGAGTTCTTCGCGGGCTTCATCACCGAGAAGTCCCTGAGCGTCGACAACCTCTTCGTCTTCGTCCTGATCATGGGCAAGTTCGCCGTGCCCTCGCAGTACCAGCAGCGCGTGCTGATGGTCGGTGTCCTCATGGCGCTGGTGCTCCGCGCGATCTTCATCGCGGCCGGCGCGGCGATCATCTCCACCTTCTCGTGGGTCTTCTACCTCTTCGGGGCGTTCCTGATCTACACCGCCTGGAAGCTGGTGGAGGACGCCCGTAAGGGGAGCCACGAGGAGGAGTACGAGGAGAACAAACTCCTCAAGGCGGTGGAGAAACGATTCGGAGTGGCCGACCGGTACCACGGCACCAAGCTGTGGATCGAGGAGAACGGCAAGCGCGTCATGACGCCGATGCTCGTCGTGATGCTCGCGATCGGCTCCACCGACGTCCTCTTCGCCCTCGACTCCATCCCCGCGATCTACGGCCTCACCCAGGACCCGTACATCGTCTTCACCGCCAACGCCTTCGCCCTGATGGGCCTGCGTCAGCTGTACTTCCTCATCGGCGGCCTCCTGAAGAAGCTCGTCCACCTCTCCTACGGCCTGTCGATCATCCTCGGCTTCATCGGCGTCAAGCTCGTCCTCCACGCCCTGCACGAGTCCGGCGTCCACGTCCCGGAGATCTCCATCCCCTTCTCCCTCGGCTTCATCGTCCTGGTCCTGGCCGTGACGACGGTGACGAGCCTGTGGGCGTCGAGGAAACAGCAGCAGGAGGAGACGGCGGGCGCGGGAGACGACGAGCACACCTCGCAGCCGGTCTAGGACCGGCCTAGGACGTCTCGTCGGCGATGGCCCGGGTGATCTCCCGGGCCATCCGCGTGATGCCCGGCGACGGCACCGGGCAGGGTCTCGGCCTGGACGTCGTCGGGGACAGGCAGAAGTGCAGGGCGTCCTTGTCGTGGTGAAGGGCGGTACGGGCCCGGCCGGGCTGGGTGCAGTAGCCGTCGTGCTCGCGTTCGTACGCGGTGCACGGCAGATACTGGGTCCAGGCGTAGCGGTCGGAGGCCGGACTCACGGCCCGGCCGGCGTCGGCGACCATGTCACCGGAGACCCGGGCCTGCTTCTCGTACAGGGCGTTCACCCGGCGCACCCGGTCCGGGGTCATCGGGTCCGGGCCCTGCAGCACCCACACGATCCTCGGCCGGTGCGTGCCGCCCGCGTTCGCGATCTGGTCGGTGAGCTGCTCGGCGGCGGCCGCGTACCGCTGGAAGTACTTCGTGCGGGCCTTGCCGTAGGTGATGCCGTCCATGCAGGGCGTGTAGTCCCACGCGTTGCCCCAGAACTGCAGCACCACATAGTCCGGGCTCAGCCGTCGCACCAGCGCGGCCGCCTTGTCCTGCGCCGGGACGAGCGACCGGTCGGCGGTGCCCTCCAGGTAGTCGCACAGGGTGGTGCCCGAGTACGGGGCGCTCGTGTAACGGGCGTCGAGGTCGTCCTTGAGGAACGTGCCGAGGACGTTCTGGTTCTCCGTGGCGAGCGAGTCCCCGAGGTAGAGCACCTTGGGTGCCGGTTTCGCCGCGTCGGCGTCGGTGGTGTCGCCGTCGGTGTCCGGGCGCGCGGTGGCGGCCCGCTGACGGGTGGTCGGTGACGCGTCCGGCGCCGCGGCCGACGGCGGTGCCTCGTCCGGCGCGGACTCCGGATCCCCGCACGCGCCCAGCAGCAGCGCGGCGAGCACCGCCCCCGCCATTCCCGTGATCCACGGCTTGCGCATACGGCGACTCCCGCCCCGGCCATCGAAACGGTTCCCCAGGCAAGCACAGCCCGGGGCGGGGCGGAAGACCCGTGTCGGCCACGAGGGCGCCCGGTTCGGCCGGACGCCCCACGCGGTCAGGTCACGGAGTCATGCCGCCGGAGCACGCGGCACCCGGCTCCGGCGTCTGCTCGCCCTGGACGTACTTGGCGAGGAACTTCTGCACCCGGGGGTCGGAGGCCTTGTCCACCTTCAGCTGGTGCTCCCAGGCGCTCAGCACGAGGGGCGAGGACTGGTCCTCGTAAGGACTCATGAACGTGTACGTCGTCTTCTTCACGAGCCCGGTCAGCGACTCGACGTCGGCCTTGGCCGCCTTGTCGTTGTACGTGACCCAGACGGCGCCGTGCTCCAGCGCGTGCACCGCGTTCTCGTTCGGCACGGCCTTGGTGTACACCTGCTTGTCGCAGTTGACCCAGACCTGGTTGTGGTCGCCGCCCACCGGCGGGCTCATCTTGTAGTCGACGGGCTCGGCGACGTGGTTCTGGGTGAGCTTCGACCAGCTCTTCACGCCGTCCACCGGCGCGGCCTTCGCCGCGGCCTCCGCCTCCTCCTTCTGCTGGGCGGAGTCGATCAGGTACCAGCCGCCGCCGACGAGTCCGGCGAGGATCACGGTGGTGACGCCGATCATGAGCATGCGCATGCGCCGCTCACGGGCCTGCTCCGCCTTGCGTATCTCCTCGACGCGGGCGCGCCGCGCCGCCTCCCGGGCCTTCGGGCTGTTGTTCCTGCCCTTGGGGCCGCTGTTGTTGGCCTTCGCCTTGGATGAAGCCATGGGGTGTCCTTCTCCCCGCCGTGCCCCGCACGGGCCCGGCGGTTCTGCGAGTCGTCTGGGATCTGTCGAGCGGGCCGGTGGTCGGCCTAGACGCGGAGCAACTGCAGTTCGTGGAGATCGGGAGGGCGGGCCCGTCCCGGCTCGCGGGAACCGTCGAGAGCCACCGGGGCCGGCGCCGTCCAGGGCTGCCAGGACGCGGCGGTGTGATCGGCGCCGGGCAGTGGCACCTGGCCCAGCACCGCGGCGGGGTCGGGGGCGTGACAGTCGTGCTCGCCGGGACTGTGCTCACAGGGGTCGCGCTCCACCAGGCCCGCACGCGCGGCGCCGAACCCCTTCGCCGACGGCCCCGCCGACACCGAATGCGGGCGCTGCGCCGGGGCCTCACCGGGAGGCGAGCCCGCGCAGAACAACAGGAACGTGGTCAGGGCCAACGCGACCACGAGCATCAGGTGTGCCGACCGGCTCCGGGCGCACGGCAGCGCCGTACGTCTGAAGGTTCGGCCGGACATGGGAGCACCTCACGAGTCGAGGCGAACGGGAGTGCGAGCGTCGCTGAAATTATCAGACGACGCACAGCCGTGGTCCCGTCCCGTGGATCCCGTACCGGTTTCACGCGGTCCGTCCCCTTCGGCGCGCGTCCGGGACGGGTCCTGGCTAGCGTGAGAGCCGGGAAACCACCTGAACGAACCGAGGAGAGTGGCAGCGATGGCCGCACATCCCGAGGGAACGCCCTGTTGGGCCGACGCGATGTTCAGCGACGTCGAGGGGGCGAAGAGTTTCTACGGGGACGTACTGGGCTGGACGTTCGGCGAGTCGTCCTCCGAGTACGGCAACTACACGCAGGCGTACGTGGACGGCAAGGCGGTGGCGGCGGTCGTCCCGCCGATGCCCGGCCAGGAGGGCCAGTCCGCCTGGTGCCTGTACTTCGCCTCGTCCGACGTGAACGCCACCGCGGCCAAGGTCCGTGACAACGGCGGCGAGGTGCTGATGGAGCCGATGCAGGTCGGTGAGTTCGGCTCCATGCTGCTGGCCCGCTCCCCGGACGGCGTCGTCTTCGGTGTCTGGCAGGCAGGCGTTCACGAGGGCTTCGAGGTCATGGGTGTGCCCGGCGCGTACATCTGGGCCGAGATCTTCACCCGTGAACCCGAGAAGTCCGACGCCTTCTTCCCGGCCGTCTTCTCGTTCCGGGCCAAGCAGATGGACGACCTCCACAACCCCCAGATGGACTTCCGGGTCTTCGACCTGGGGCAGGGCCCGCTGCTCGGCCGGATGAAAATGACCGCGGAGGACTTCCCGCCCGAGGTGCCCTCGTACATCAACGTGTACTTCACCGTTCCCGACTGCGACGACGCGGTGGCCAAGGCCACCAAGCTGGGCGGCGTCCTGCGCTTCGGCCCGATGGACACCCCTTTCGGCCGCTTCGCCGCGCTGAGCGACCCGCAGGGCGCGTCGTTCTCGGTCATCGACGTCACCAGGACACAGGGCGAGATGCCGGCGCTCTCGGACGTCGGCTGAGCGGGTACGGCGCCGGGGGCGTGGCACCCGTGGACGGCCCCACGCCCCCGCGCATGGCATGATCGAGCGCATGCCGGAACGTGTTGTGGCCGCCTGTGACGGAGCGGCCAAGGGAAACCCCGGACCAGCGGGCTGGGCCTGGGTGGTCGCCGAGGACGATGAGATCCCTTCGCGCTGGGAGGCCGGCCCGCTGGGCAGGGCCACCAACAACATCGCCGAACTCACCGCGCTGGAGCGGCTGTTGGCGGCCACCGACCCGGCCGTCCCGATCGAGATCCGGATGGACTCCCAGTACGCGATGAAGGCGGTCACCACCTGGCTGCCCGGCTGGAAGCGCAACGGCTGGCGCACGGCCGCCGGCAAGCCGGTCGCCAACCGGGAACTCGTGGTCCGCATCGACGAGTTGCTGGACGGCCGCTCCGTGGAGTTCCGCTACGTCCCCGCGCACCAGGTCGACGGCGACCGCCTCAACGACTTCGCCGACCGCGCGGCGAGCCAGGCGGCCATCGTGCAGGAACCCGCCGGCACCGAGCTGGGCTCCCCGGAACCGCCGGCCGCGCCCGACACGGCCCCGTCCCGCTGGAGCGCGGCGAAGAAGTCCGGGAAGTCCGGCACCCGCACCGGCTCGTCCTCGTCCTCGGCGTCGTCCCGCACCATCAAGGCGAAGTTCCCCGGCCGCTGCCTGTGCGGCCGCCCGTACGCCGCCGGTGAGCCCATCGCCAAGAACGACCAGGGCTGGGGCCACCCGGAGTGCCGTACGGCGGCGACGGCCGGAGCGGAGTAGCCCCCGGGGCGGGACAGGAGGGCGTGGGCCTCACACGACGGTGCCGCGCCACTCCCCGGTCTCGCGGCCGCGCTCCTCGATGAACGTCTTGAAGCGCTCCAGGTCACCCCTGGTCTGCCGCTTCACGACCCCCAGCCCGTCGGCCACCTTCTCGGCGGTTCCCTCGGGCTGGAACTCCATCTGCAGCATCACCTTCGTACGCTCCTCGGAGAGGTGGTGGAAGGTGACGACTCCGGCCTGCCTGGCCTCACCGCCCACGGTCGTCCACGCGACCCGCACGTCCGGGATCTGCTCGGTGATCTCCGCGTCGAACTCCCGGCGGACGCCGTCCACCTTGGTCACCCAGTGCGTGAGCGTGTCCGACCGCTGCTCGATCCGCTCGACCCCGCTCATGAACTCGGGGAACGTCTCGAACTGCGTCCACTGGTCGTAGGCGGTCCGCACGGGGACCCGCACCTCGACGGACTCCTCTATCCGGGTCATCGGTCGCCTCCTCGTATCCGTTGCGTGTCGGTCGCGTCCGAGTCGCCCCGGACGCGTCCGGGGCGGGTACCCGGGTCCCGCGCGGATCAACGTGGTCAGGCCGCGTCGAACGTGTAGTGCGCGGTGTGATCCAGCAGCGCCGCCGGGGCCGTGTCGTTCCACGGCTTCATGGTCTCGTTCAGGTCGACCACGTTCGGCGTACCGGCGGCCGGCACGTACGGAGAACCGGGGTGCAGGCGCTGCCAGTCGGCCCACAGCTTGTCGACGAACGCGTGGTGCAGCCAGAAGACCGGGTCGTTGGGCGAGGCTCCGGTGCCCATCTGGCCGCCCACCCAGACGTGCACCCGGTTGTGGAGATTCACGCCCCGCCAGCCCTCCAGGTGGTTGCGGAAACCGTCCGAGGCGCTGTTCCAGGGCGCCATGTCGTACGTGGACATCGCCAGCACGGAGTCCACCTCGGCCCGGGTCGGCAACTGTCGCACCGCGCTCCCGAGGGACCGCCGCAGATAGGTCCGGCCGTCGATGCGCACGTTGATCGGCCAGTTCCCGGTGGACGCCGCGAACGGCCCGTCCATCACACGCCCGTCGCGGCTGCGCCCGGTGCCGCCGAGGAAGTCCGGAGCCCACAGGGACGAGCGTGCCGTGCGGTCGGCCGTCCAGTCCCAGTAGGGCAGCGCGACGGTGGGGTCCACCGACTGCAGGGCACGTTCGAACTCCAGCAGGAATCTGCGGTGCCAGGGGAGGAAGGACGGCGAACGGTGGCCCGTACGTTCGCCGTTGTCGGTGTCGCCGAGGATGAACGCGTTGTGTGTCGTGACGAACTCGTCGTAGCGGCCGGAGCGCTTCAACGCGATCAGCGCGTCGACGAAACGCCGCTTCTCGTCGGCGGTCAGGGTCGCCTGGTTCTTGCGTATGGTCATGGCTCTGCGGCTCCTTGCGGTGTTCGCGGTGGTTCGGGTGAGATCAGTTGAAGGGGACGAGACGGGCGCCCTGGAGCTCGTCGACCGCGGCGCGGGCGGCGGCGCGCGGGGTCGGTACGGGGGAGTAGTGGCTGACGACGCTGATCCAGCTGCCGTCGGCGTTCCGCATCACATGCAGCTCGGCCCCGTCGACGAACACGGCGTACCCGGCGCCGTGATGGTGACCGCCGCCGTCGGCCGCGTGCCCCTGTATCCGGCGGCCCCGGTAGACCTCGTCGAAGGCCTGGGGGGTCTGCGGGTCCAGGTGGCCGCCGTGGTCGTCCGCGACGGCGGCGGTGAGCGGGGCGCCGACGGTCACGGCGAGGGCGGCCGCGGAGCCGAGGGCATGGCGGCGGGAGATGTCGGGCATGCGGAATCCTCCTGGGAGAGGGGACTTGATGACTCGTCATGCCTATCGATCCGGTGGGGAACCGGAGAAATCCCAGGAAGCCGGTTGGCTCCGATCCGGACAATTAAGTAAATGTCGTGCAAGGTTGAACAAAGATGATCTTGCTGTGATGGATCTTCGATCGTGGGCGGAGGGGGAAATTCCGCCCGGTGGCGCGAGCGTGGCCGATGATCTTGCGGTGGCTGCGTGAATCGAGTGGTCGGCATCACGCGGGCAAAGTGACGTGAATCCGGGGCGCACACGCACTGCTACTCTTCGTGGTCAATTGATCGCTTTGCGCAGCGAAATGGGAGTGTGCGTGAAGATCGCGTGCGTCGGCGGCGGACCCGCAAGCCTGTACTTCTCGATCCTGATGAAGCGGCAGGACCCGTCCCACGACATCACCGTCCATGAACGGAACCCGGCAGGATCGACGTACGGCTGGGGCGTGACCTACTGGTTCGAGCTGCTGGACAAGCTCCGGGAGAAGGACCCCGAAACGGCCCTCGCCATCAGCGAGAACTCCGTCAACTGGAACAGCGGGGTGGCCCACGTCCGCGACCGTACGACGGTCCAGCCCGGCGACGACGGCTTCGGCATCGGCCGGCGCCGCCTGCTCGAACTGCTCGCCGAACGGGCGCGGGCCCTCGGTGTCCGCGTCGAGTACGAGGACGGGATCACGGCCGACGACCTGCCGGACGCCGATCTCGTCGTCGCGGGCGACGGCGTCAACAGCACGGTGCGCGAGCGGTACGCCGACCGCTTCGGCAGCGACGTCACGCTCGGCCGCAACACCTACATCTGGCTCGGCACCAGCAAGGTCTACGACGCCTTCACCTTCTCCTTCCAGGAGACCGACCACGGCTGGATCTGGGCCTACGCCTACCCGTTCAGCGACGAGCAGAGCACCTGCGTCATCGAGTGCTCCCCCCGGACGCTGAACGGCCTGGGCCTGGACCGCCTGGGCGAGGCGGACGGACTGGCCCTGCTGGAGAAGCTCTTCGCCGACATCCTGGACGGCCATCCCCTCCTGGGCCGGGCCCAGGACGACGGCACCGCCCAGTGGCTCAACTTCCGCACCCTGACCAACCGCGCCTGGCACCACGGCAACCTCGTCCTGCTCGGCGACGCCGCCCACACCACGCACTACTCCATCGGCGCCGGCACCACCCTCGCCCTGGAGGACGCCATCTGCCTGGCCGAAGCCCTCGGCGCCCACCCCGAGACGCAGACCGCGCTCACCGCCTACGAGCGACGGCGCAAGTCCGAGCTGCTGCGGCTGCAGAGCGCCGCCCGGCACAGCGCCCAGTGGTACGAGAACATCCACCGGTACATCGACCTGCCCCCGGAGCAGATGTTCGCGCTCCTCGGCCAGCGGCATTCCCCGCTGCTGCCCTATGTGCCGCCGCAGCTCTACTACCGTCTCGACCGCGCGGCCGGCCGCCTGGAGGCGCTGCGCCGCCTCAAGCGCTGGCTGGGTCCGAAGCTGGCCCGGTCGTCGCAGGCGCGCGCCCTCGCCGACGCAGACCGGAGGTAGCCCGCCCCCCGGGTCCTCTAGCGCACACCCTCAGGCCGGAACTGGACGCTGATGCGCGGCCCCACCGCCCGCGTCGACTTGGGGACCGCGTGGTCCCAGGTGCGCTGGCAGGAGCCGCCCATCACGATCAGGTCGCCGTGCCCCTGGGGAAACCGCAGGGTCCTCCCGCCGCCGTGCGGGCGCAGGACCAGATCGCGGGGATCGCCCACGGACAGGATGGCCACCATCGTGTCCTGCCGGGCGCCCCGCCCGATCCGGTCGCCGTGCCAGGCCACGCTGTCCCGGCCGTCGCGGTAGAAGCACAGCCCCGCCGTGGCGAACGGCTCACCCAGCTCGGAGCCGTAGTGCGCGGAGAGCGCCTCCCGGGCCTCGTCCAGGACGGGGTCCGGGAGGGCGTCCTCGGCGCCGTAGAAGGCGAGCAGGCGTGGCACGTCCACGACCTGCTCGTACATCTGCCGTCGCTCCGCCTGCCAGGGCACCTCCCCGGCGAGCCGCGTGAACAGCGCGTCGGCCCCGCAGAGCCACCCGGGCAGCACATCGACCCAGGCCCCGGCGCCCAGCTCCCGTCGGCGCAGGCCGTCCAGGGAGCCGAGGCGGAGGTCGTCGGACTGGTCGAAGAGGGAGCCCTGGAGGTGCATGGCCATACGGCCAGCGTACCCCCATATTCGAAAACTTGTTCGTTCGGTCTTTCGGTGGCTCCGGGAGACGCGGGCTCCCTCGTCGGCCGTCGGCTCAGTGCTGTTGGGCCTTCTGAGGCGTCAGCTCGCTCGGCCGCACGACCACGAAGCCCTCGCCCTCAAGCTTCAGCTGCACGGCCTCGCCTGAGCCGCCGCGCATCATCGAGCCGAAGGACTGGGAACGATGCAGCGAGGTGTTGAGATGCGCCGTCCAGCCCACGACCGCGTCCGTGTCGACGAACACGGGCTGCTGCGGCGAGACCGGGATGACCAGTGGATTGCCGTCGCAGACGAGACCGAGCTTCCCCTGCCCGGTGAAGACGCTGTTGAACAGTCCGCCGCCGGTCATGCCGGCGCCCTTCACGGTCTTGATCTCGTACGACAGTGAGGCGTCGAAACAGAGCACGTTGCGGCCGTTGACGGTGAACACGTCACCCGGCTCGATGTCGACGACGAAACAGTTCTGTGCCTCGTGCGCGAACCAGGCCTCGCCCTGACCGCGCACCGCCATCAGCGCCAGCCCCTCCCCGGTAACCGCGCGCTTGAGCATGCCGCCCACGCCCTGGCCCTTGCGTTCGAACTGCAGGTTCCCCCGGTAGGCGATCATCGCGCCCTGCCGCGCGAGCATCTCGCCGTTGACGGCGTACTTGATGGACTTGGCGTTCTGCACGCTCATCCCGGGCGCGTACGCCGGCTGGACCATGTTCTCGTTGGAGAAAAGATCGCTCTTCATACGGGCATGCTGTCCCGGACCGACCGGTTCCGCCAAGCGACGCGCGCGGTAACCGAATTGAGGCGCCTGACAAGGTCTCGACCGGAGTGGTAAAAGCGGACACATGACCAACAAGATCGGCGTCGACCTCCCGGACCGCCGGGGCCGCACCGGGCTCGACCGCACCGGCCGTGACCTCACCGGCAACCCGCGCGTCAAGGTGCGGGACGTGCAACTCCTGTCCAGCCACTGGTACGTGGAGCGCACCACGACCTTCGACTTCCAGCACGCCGACGGCACCTGGAGCACCCAGGAGCGCGAGACGCACGACCGGGGCAACGGCGCGACCGTCCTCCTCTACGACGCCGAACGCGAAACCGTGCTGCTCACCCGGCAGTTCCGCTACCCGGTGTACGTCAACGGCCACCCCGACGGGATGCTCATCGAGACACCGGGCGGCCTCCTCGACGAGGAGGACGAGCATCCCGAGGTCGCCGTGCGGCGCGAGGTGGTCGAGGAGACCGGCCACACCATCGGCGAGATCCAGCACGTCTTCGACATCTACATGAGCCCCGGCTCGGTCACCGAACGCGTCAGCTTCTACGCCGCCTCGTACACCCCGTCGACCCGCACCCACGAGGGCGGCGGCCTCGACGAGGAGGGTGAGGACATCGAACTCGTCGAACTTCCCTTCCGCCGGGCCCTGGACATGATCCGCGGCGGCGAGATCGCCGACGCCAAGACGATCATGCTGCTCCAGTGGGCGGCCCTGGAGGGGCCGTTCGCCGCCGGAGGCAGGGCGTAGAGCGACGGCCTCAGGGGTCGAGCGCCTCGGCGGCCTCGGCGGCGACCGCGTCCGCCACGGCCGTCAGTGCGGGGGAGTCGAGCTTCCACTGCTGCCAGAACAGCGGGGCGTCCACGGTCCGCTCCGGCGCCAGGTTGACGAGCCGTCCGGCGTCGAGCAGCCGCCCGGCCTGCGCGGCGGGCACCATGCCCCAGCCCATCCCGGCGGCCACGGCGTCGGCGAAGCCTTCCGACGTCGGCACGTAGTGCCGTCGGGTACTTGCCGGACGGCCCCGCGTCAGCCGCCGGACGAAGGCGTCCTGGAACTCGTCCCGCCGGTCGAAGAACACGACCGGCGCGTCGACGATCACGTCCTTCAGCCGCACGCCCGAGCCGACGCCGAGCCACCGCTCGGCGAAGGCGGGAGCGGCACAGGGCACGTACCGCATCCGGCCGAGCGGCCGGACCGAGCAGCCGGCCACGGCGTCCGGTGCCGAGGTGACCGCGGCCAGCACCAGGCCCTCGCGCAGCAGCCGGGCCGTGTGCTGCTCGTCCTCGCGGAGCAGCTCGTAACAGGGGCGCAGATCCTCGGGCACCCGGGTGAGGGCGGGCAGGAACCAGGTGGCCAGCGAGTCGGCGTTCACCGCGATCGACACGCGCGTGCTCTCCCCGGCGCCCGTCACGCCCAGCGCGGCGTGCGCGTCGTGTTCGAGGCGGGCCAGCTGGCGCGCGAACCGGACGATCACCTCGCCGGACTCGGTCGGCCGCACCGGCTTCTCACGGACCAGCAGGACCCGGCCGACCCGCTGCTCCAGCGCCTTGACCCGCTGGCTGACCGCCGACGGCGTCACATGCAGAGCACCGGCCGCCGCGTCGAAGGTGCCCTCGTCCACCACCGTGAGCAGGGTGCGTACCAGATCGAGCGGAAGCTGAGACATCACGATCGCTAATGATACGTAAGAATCTTTAGCTGTACGCAGGGCGGCGGATTTCCTAGCGTCGTGGGTGTGTTCAGCGAAATGACCGCCCTCGCCGCCGGATTCGGCACCGGCCTCTCCCTCATCGTCGCCATCGGCGCCCAGAACGCCTTCGTCCTGCGCCAGGGACTGCACCGCGACGCCGTGCTCCCGGTCGTGGCCATCTGCGCGCTCTCCGACGCGCTGCTGATCGCCCTGGGGGTCGCCGGGGTCGGTGCGGTGGTCGTCGCCTGGCCCGGCGCCCTGACCGCGGTCGCCCTGGTCGGTGGCGGCTTCCTCCTGGTCTACGGAGCCCTGGCCGCCCGCCGTGTCCTGCGGCCCGGCGACGACGCGCTGCGCACGGAGAGCGGGTCGGCGGGCTCGCGCCGCCGGGCCGTCCTGACCTGTCTGGCACTGACCTGGCTCAACCCGCACGTCTACCTCGACACCGTGTTCCTGCTCGGCTCCATCGCCTCCGACCGCGGACCCCTGCGCTGGACCTTCGGCCTGGGCGCCGTCCTCGCCAGCCTGTGCTGGTTCGCGGCCCTCGGCTTCGGTGCCCGGCTGCTCAGCCGCTTCCTGGCCCGCCCGGCGGCCTGGCGGGTCCTCGACGGCCTGGTCGCGGTGACGATGCTCGCGCTCGGCGGGATGCTGATCGCCGGAGCGTGAGCTCACGGCGTGCGCGGTGAGCCGAAGGCATGCTCGTGCGCGGTGAGCCGAAGGCATGCTCGTGCGCGGTGACAGCATGTGAGACGGCTGCCGCATCGCCTGTTCCGGCGGTGGCGATCTCCGCGATAGTGGTGCCCGTATCGAAAGATGTATCGAGCATCAGGATGCCCGTGGACACCACCAAGAGCAGCGCAGGCGACGACACCGCACCGGAGGACGACCCGCCGACGCCACCCCGCCGGGGTCGGCGCCGCTGGGCGATGGACACCCGCCCCCTGCGCCGCCCCGCCTACCGGCGCCTGTGGTCCTCGACCATCGTCACGGCCGTCGGCAGCCAGCTGACCGCCGTCGCCGTACCCAAGCAGATCTACGACATCACCGGCTCCTCCGCCTGGGTCGGCTACGCGAGCCTCGCCGGGCTGCTGCCCCTGGTGGTCTTCGCGCTGTGGGGCGGCGCGGTCGCCGACAGCGTGGACCGCCGCACCCTGCTGCTCGTCACTAACACCGGCATCGCCGTCACCTCGGTGCTGTTCTGGATCCAGGCCGTCACCGGCCTGGAATCCGTATGGGCCCTGATGGCGCTGCTCGCCCTCCAGCAGGCGTTCTTCGGCCTCAACGCACCCGCCCGCAACGCCTCCGTGGCCCGGCTGGTCCCTGCCGACGAACTGGCGGCCGCCGCCGCCCTCGGCTCGACCGTGATGCAACTGGGCCTGGTGGCCGGACCGTTGCTCGCCGGAGCCCTCATCCCGGTCATCGGCCTGGCCGAGCTGTACCTGATCGACGCGTTGGCCCTCTGCATCACCCTCTGGGCGGTCCACAAGCTGCCCTCCCTGCCTCCCCTGGACACCACGACCACCAGGCGGGCCGGCTGGCGGGAGGTGCTCGCGGGCTTCCGCTACATCGCCCTGCACAAGGTGCTCCTGCTGTCCTTCCTCGCCGACATCATCGCGATGGTCCTGGGAATGCCGCGCGCCCTCTTCCCGCAGCTGGCCGACACCACGTACGCGCCCTACGGCGAAGGCCTCGCCCTCGGTCTGCTGTTCGCCGCGATCCCCATCGGCGCCGTCGTCGGCGGCCTGATGTCGGGGACCTTCTCCCGCTCCCACCGGCACGGCCTCATGGTCGTCGTGGCCGTCATGGCCTGGGGCGCGGCCATCACGGGCTTCGGGCTGAGCACCAGTCTCTGGATCGCCGTGCTGTTCCTCGCCGCCGCCGGTGTCGCGGACATGGTCTCCATGATCTTCCGCGGTGCCATCCTGTTGTCCGCCGCCACCGACGAGATGCGCGGCCGGATGCAGGGCGTCTTCACCGTGGTCGTGGCCGGCGGACCTCGCCTCGCCGACGTCCTGCACGGCACCGCCGGCGCCGCCTTCGGCGCCCGTACGGCCGTCGTCGGCGGCGGTCTGCTCGTCATCGCCGCGATGCTGCTCCTCGCGACGGTGACACCGGCACTGCGGCGTTACCGGATCTGACCGGTCGGCACATCCGCGCCTACGTACGCTTGTCAGCCGCACACCCTCACAGGCAGGAGTTGCAACGATGCAGTACGTGAAGCTCGGCTCGACGGGTCTGGACGTGTCCCGGATCTGTGTGGGATGCATGAGTTTCGGGCTCCCCGACCGGGGCACGCACGAGTGGACCCTGGACGAGGAGGCGTCACGCCCGTTGATCCGGCAGGCGCTGGACGCCGGGATCAACTTCTTCGACACGGCGAACGTCTACTCCGACGGCACCAGCGAGGAGATCGTCGGCCGGGCGCTCGCGGAGTTCGCGCGGCGCGAGGAGGTCGTCGTCGCGACCAAGGTGAACGGCGCCATGCGTCAGGGTCCCAACGCCTGGGGCCTGTCCCGCAAAGCGATCATGACGGAGATCGACGACAGCCTGCGGCGTCTCGGCACCGACTACGTGGACCTCTACCAGATCCACCGTTTCGACCCCAATACCCCGGTCGAGGAGACGATGGAGGCCCTGCACGACGTGGTGAAGGCGGGCAAGGCCCGCTACATCGGGGCGAGTTCCATGTACGCCTGGCAGTTCGCCAAGATGCAGCACACCGCCCGGCGACACGGCTGGACGCGGTTCGTGTCCATGCAGAACCACTACAACCTCCTCTACCGCGAGGAGGAACGCGAGATGCTGCCGCTGTGCGAGGACCAGGGCGTCGCCACCCTGCCCTGGAGCCCGCTCGCCCGCGGCCGCCTCACCCGTGCGTGGGACACCGTCACCGCGCGCACCGAGACCGACAACTTCGGCAAGACCCTCTACCAGGAGGGCGACCGCGAGATCGTCGACGCCGTCACCCGTATCGCCGGTGAGCGCGACGTGCCGCGGGCCCGGGTCGCCCTCGCCTGGCTGCTGAGCCGCCCCACCGTGACCGCCCCCATCGTCGGCGCCACCAAACCCCACCACCTCGACGACGCCGTGGCCTCACTCGACGTCACCCTGACGGAGAAGGAGATCGAGGAGCTGGAGCGGCCCTACACGCCCCGCGCGATCAGCGGTCACTGAGTCGCGACGAGGGCGTCACAGGCGGGCGTACTCCAGGCGGACCGTGGTGGCGAGGCGGGCAAGAGCCTCCTCGGCGCCCTCGCGGTCGGTCTTGTCCAGAAGGGCGAGGGCGTCCGCGGCGGCCACGCGGACCCGCTGGGGCACCTCGTCGAGAGCGGCCATGCGGTAGGCGATGGTGCGGCGGGCCGCGCGCTCCTCGGGACTGACGCCCTCCGGCCCGGTGCGGGGGAAGACGGCGGCCTCGTAGGCGGTCACATGGATGAGCACGCCGTGCGCGATGCCCTCGGCGTAGCCCCGCTGCCCGGCCTGCCGCTGGGCCATGGTGAAGTGCGCCATGGCCCGCCGCCGCACGATGAGCGAGCCCACCATGCCGACGAGCCCGGCACACACGGCCGCCCCCAGGGCGACGAGACCGCCGCCGATCAGCGCGCCGATCAGGGCACCGCCCGCCATCAGCAGACAGGTCAGCCCGGTGGTCAGCATCAGCAGGGCGCGCGCGGGAGTGAAGGAGGCCATGACGTGCAGTGTCTCAGCCCTGGCCGGGTGCCCGAGCGGTGGGCCGGTGCGGGAGGCGGTGACACGGTCCGTGCCGGACGGTCGGTCGGTGCCCGGGTGGCGGGTCACTCGCCGCCGGAGAGCCCCGGGTGTTCCATGCGGGACAGCCAGGTCGTGAGCACCGTTTCGAGTGACCCGGTCTCGGCCGACGTCAGCAGATCCAGGCCGGCGCTCGTTGCGCATGTGCTCGGTGAACGCCTCGTCGAGCAGCTCCCGTCCCGGCCGGGTGAGGGCGGCGGTGCGGCCGCGCTGATCGTCCTCGGCGCGGCGGCGGGTGACGAGCCCGGCCCGTTCCAGCCGACCTATCCAGCCGACCGATCCGCTTCGTCATCGCACCGGTGGTGACCATGGTGTGCGCGGCCAGTTCGCCGGGAGCCCGTTCGAAGGGGGCGCCGGCTCGGTGCAGGGTGGCGAGGACGTCGAACTCTCCCTCGCTGAGCCCGTAGCGGCCGTAGAACCAGACAAGTTCCTCGGTGAGCCGGTCCGCCGTCGAGGTGCGGAAGTGTGCTCTCGACGGCGGCGTGCATCAAGGGGGCGGAGGCCGAGGAGACGACCGGTGCGGAGAGGGAGCCCTCTCCCGCGGCGGCTCGGGGCGCGGCGGCGAGGCTGCCGTGAGCCGCGACCTCGGGATACAGAACGGCCGGATCAGGGCGGATGACCATGACCTGTCATTGTGCCGCAGGCAGTGCGAGGCGGGGACGGCCGCCTTCCCCGATTCGCCGCCAACTACCCGCCGCCGTAGGAAGATCAGGTGTCTGCATAGGGTGGGGTCTGTGAGAACCAGCGACACCAGCGACACCGGTGAGACCGTCGCGTACCAGAGCGCGACCGAGGGGGAGACCGCCGTCCGATGAACCAGATCCTGTATGCCGGGGCCATCGGCCTGTTCCTGACGCTGATCGGCACACCGCTGTTGATCAAGCTGCTGGCCCGCAAGGGCTACGGGCAGTACATCCGGGACGACGGGCCACGCGGCCACGCCGGCAAGCGCGGCACCCCCACGATGGGTGGTATCGCCTTCATCCTGGCCACCCTCGTCGCCTACGCCGCCACCAAAATCATCACCGGTGAGAGCCCGACGTACCCCGGTTTCCTGGTGCTGTTCCTGATGGCGGGCATGGGTGTGGTCGGGTTCCTCGACGACTACATCAAGATCGTGAAGCGGCGTTCGCTGGGGCTGCGGGCCGGGGCGAAGATGGCCGGTCAGCTGATCGTCGGCATCGTGTTCGCCCTCCTCGCCATCCGGTTCGCGGACGACCGGGGCCAGACGCCCGCCTCCCTGAAGCTGTCGTTCGTCACCGACTTCGGCTGGACCATCGGGCCGGTGCTGTTCGTCGTATGGGCCCTGTTCATGATCCTGGCCATGTCCAACGGGGTGAACCTGACCGACGGTCTGGACGGCCTCGCCACCGGTGCGTCGGTGATGGTCTTCGGTGGCTACACCTTCATCGGTCTGTGGCAGTTCCAGAACTCGTGCGCCAACGCCATGGAACTCACCGACCCCGCCTCCTGCATAGAGGTGCGCGATCCGCTCGACCTCGCCGTCGTCGCCGCCGCGTTGATGGGTGCCTGCTTCGGGTTCCTGTGGTGGAACACCTCGCCCGCCAAGATCTTCATGGGTGACACCGGGTCCCTCGCCCTCGGCGGCGCCCTCGCCGGCCTCGCCATCTGCTCCCGCACCGAACTGCTCATGGCCGTCCTCGGCGGGCTGTTCGTCCTGATCACCATGTCGGTGGTCATCCAGGTCGGCTCGTTCAAACTGACCGGCAAGCGGGTCTTCCGCATGGCCCCGCTCCAGCACCACTTCGAACTCAAGGGCTGGTCCGAAGTCCTCGTCGTGGTCCGCTTCTGGACCATCCAGGGCATATGCGTGATCGTCGGCCTCGGCCTGTTCTACGCGGGGTGGGCCGCGGGCTGAGACGAACGCCCCGCCGTCAACTCCCCAGTGGGCCAGGCCCGTCGCCTCCCGCGGCACTAGAGCCCGCCGCTCGCCCCCAACCCGCACCGCACCGCTCGTAGATGTTCGGCCAGCGGGCCGAGGCCCATGTCGTGGCGGCGTTCGTCGACGGTCTCGGGGTGGCGGATGGGGTACGGGAAGAGGGTGCCGGGGTTGATGCGGGTGCCGTAGAACTGGGGCTGGCTCAGGGCGACGGCGCAGTGGTCGGCGATGTAGGCGTGGTGCACGCCGGGGCAGCGGCCGTCCGCGACGGCTTCGGCGATCAGGTCGCGGCAGGTGAGCTGGAAGCCGAGGTCGGGGGAGTGCAGGAGGATCATCAGGGCCGCCGTGGAGGCGGGTTCGCCGACGGACTCGGCGGTGGGCCAGCCGTGGCGGGCGACGATCGCGCAGAGGGCGTCCCCGTTTCCGGTACGGCACTCGGCGATGCGGTCGCGGGCCCGCGCGGTGGGTGCGGACCGGGCCTCGTGGGCCAGCCGCCGTTCGTCCTCGGCCCTGCGGACCAGCTCGGCGGCGAGTACCCGCCTGTGGTGCGTTGGCGTGCCGGGCAGGGGTTCCGACGTGGATTCCATGGCCGGGGCGCCCTTCACATCGGCTCCCGGGCGGCGAGCGCGGACCACACGTCGAGTGAGATGAGCGCGATCAAGGCAGCCTCACCGTGTCCGGGAATGGGTCCACCCCGCCGGGCGGGACGTCATGAACACTCCATGCGGGGCCGTGCGCTGCCGCGGCAGGGATCCGTCGGCGGGGCGCGCCGACCCTGACTGCCGTCATCGAGTTCCTCCGAGTGCTCATGGTGACGGGGGCGGACCGGCGCGGCGGGTCGCCGGTGCTGTTGTCGCAGACAACAGCACCGGGCCCACAAAACGCCAGGTGGTGGAGGGGTTGTGCAGTTGCGGGCGGGTAGTGGCGCGCGCGGTGCATGTTCCCCACCGTGGTGAACGTCGACGAGAACCCGCTCCTTCGCGAGCGGGACGTCCCCGCCGGGTGGCCCGGCATGCGCGGCACGAGGGTGGTGGTCACCGGGGCACCCGGGGTCTGGGCGAGGGCGTCGTACGCCCTCCTGCTCCCCGACCGGGCGACGGGCGTCTCCGGCGTCCATCCGCCCATCCGTCCATCCGCCCGTCCGCCCGTGGTCCGGGCCCCGGAACGTGCCCTCGCCGGAAGGCTGTTGAGGCGGTCCCGCATCGATGTGACCTGGCCGTCAGGCGGCCGCCCCCAGCACCACCCGCGACCGGCGTTCGAAGTTCTGTACGAGGGGCTCGTCGCGGCGGGACGCCAGCCGACCCCGGAAGTCACGGAGGGCCTGGATGGACCGTTCGCTGTGCACCCCGCTGAGCGCTTCGAGCGCGTCGTCGGCCGTGGCGATCGCCTCGTCGAGGCGGTTCTGCTGGAGGTGGGCCGTCGCGAGGACCGACCGGCTGATGGCCTGGCGTCGGCGGCGGTCGGCATGGGCACGCACCGATTCGCCCGCCGTGTGCTCGGCCTGCGCGGCCAGGCCCAGGTCACGGAAGCAGACGGCGGACTCGGCCTGGAGGTAGTGGTGGTCGAGGAACCGCACCCAGGGCGACTCCTGGGCGGCGCCCTGGCTCGCGTCGAGCTGCTTCTCGGCGGCGCGCAACGCCTCGGCCGTCTCGCGGGGTCGGCCCAGCG
>NZ_LRTR01000592.1 GCF_001550375.1 Streptomyces europaeiscabiei
ATCAGGCCGAGAGGGCTGCCCGAGTCCTTGGCGGTGGCGACGCCGGCCCGGGCCAGGGCCACGCCCTCGTCGGGGCGGCCCAGGCTGGTCGCCAGATGCGCCAGCCCGGCCAGGATCTGCCCGCCCAGCACATGGTCTCGGCCCTCCGCGCAGAGCCTGAGCCCTTGCGTCATGTACCGCTGGGCCAGGCCGTACTCCCCGGCGTCGTACGAACTCCAGCCCGCCATGGCGGCGAGCCGGGCGGCGGCGGCGAACAGCTCCCGCCGGTGGTGCGGGGGCATGCCGCGCTGCTGGAGCAGCGGGATGACCTCGGTGGTGAGGTACTGCACGATGCTCGTGCGGATACCGCCGCCGCCGTATTGGTTGTCCATCTCGTCGAACATGCGGAGCATCGCGTGGACCTGCTCCACCGGCCCGCCGCCCGGCACCGGCGCGAGCCGCGGGGCGTCCCTGCTCTCCACCAGCCACAACAGCCAGGCCCGCTGCGGATTCGTCAGGGCGCCCGGCTCGAACGGCACCGAACCGAGCAGACTGCGCCGGGAGATGTCGGTGGAGCCCAGCTCCGCCAGGGTGTGCAGGGTCTCCGCCACGTTCTCGACGTACGTCAACGCCCGTCCCGTCACCGGTCGTCCGCGATCGAGCGGGAAGCCGAGGTCGGCCGGAGTGAGGGCGCGGCCCAGCCGCTCGCCGAGGACCGCGGCGATCAACTCCGGGGTGCTGCCCCGTGGTTGCTGGCCCTGGAGCCAGC
Organism: Streptomyces europaeiscabiei; assembly: GCF_001550375.1. Taxonomy (GTDB): domain Bacteria; phylum Actinomycetota; class Actinomycetes; order Streptomycetales; family Streptomycetaceae; genus Streptomyces; species Streptomyces europaeiscabiei. Next base: position 749 of record NZ_LRTR01000592.1, read on the forward strand.
GGGTCACGGAGGCCTTGTCGTAGTTGGTGTCCGCGCCCTGGCAGCGGCCCAGGTCATTGACCCGGAGGGCGAGGGAGGCGTACGAGCAGCCGGCCTCCTTCAGGGCTGCCGCCAGCGGCTTGTTGGGCCCACCGGTCCCCTTGACCGGGTTCCTCGGTAATCCGTGTGATCCGTTCGTCACGGCGGCCATCCAGGTTGTCGCATCGTGTCGGCGCGCGGCTTGACCCGTGCCCGCCCTGGCGCCAACTCCTGGGCGGGCCGGAGGAGTTCGAGGGACGCTGCCCGCGATGTGCGGCAGGTCACTCGGTCACTATGGTGGCCGAAGAACTCAGCCCGCAACCTGCGTTCTGATAATTTCAGAATGAACTGCGAGGACCTGTTCGTGTCAATGGATCGCGTGGCACACTGCACGCTGTGAATCCCGCCCCGGGAGGTTGCACGTGAGTGAGACCCGCTCAGGAGGGAGTGCTCCTGCGGCGCCCACGGTCCTGCGCATGGTCCTCGGCAAACGGCTCCGACAACTGCGGGAGCAGGCCGGAGTGTCCTTCGACGACGCCGCCCGCGCCATCGAGGTCACCGCCCTGACCGTCCGCCGCATGGAGAAGGCCGAGGTCGGCCTCCGTATCCCCTATGTGAAGGAGCTGTTGCGCACCTACGGGGTCTCCGGCACCGAGATCGAGGGCTTCCTCGCCCTGGCCCGCGAGGCCAACCAGCCCGGCTGGTGGCACAAGTTCCGAGACGTGCTGCCGGAGTGGTTCAGCGCGTACGTGAGCCTGGAGAGCGAAGCCGCCGTCATCCGCCTCTACGAACCCCAGTACGTACCCGGTCTGTTGCAGACCCACGACTACGCCGCCGCGCTGATGCGGGTCGGCTTCCCGAACGCGAGCCCCGAGGACGTCGACCGCCGGGTCGCACTGCGCCTCAGGCGCCAGGACCTGCTGGTCAAACCCGAGGCGCCGGCCGTCTGGGCCATCCTGGACGAGACCGTGCTGCGCCGGCCGGTGGGCGGCCCCGAGGTGATGCGGGCCCAGATCGACCGGCTCGCCGAGGCGACGGAACGGCCCAAGGTCAGGATCCAGATCATGCGGTTCGCGGCCGGGCCCCACCCCGGGGCGTACGGCCCCTTCCACTACTTCCGCTTCGGCTTCTCCGAACTCCCCGACATCGTCTACACCGAGGGCCTCGCGGGTGCCCAGTACGTCGACCAGCCCGCGGACGTCGTGACCTACCTGGAAGTGCTGGACCGGATGTCCGTGCAGGCGGAACCGGTGGCGCGGACCAGGGACATCCTGGCGGCACTACGCAAGGAGTTGTGAACATGGCAAAGACACCCGACGGGCCCGTCCACAGCGGCATGCCCGCTCCCGAACTCGGCGCCGAGGGCTGGCGCAAGCCCTGGAGCGGCACGAACGGCGGTTCCTGCGTGGAGGCCAAGCGCCTGCCCGACGGCAGTGTCGCCTTCCGTCAGTCCACCGACCCGGACGGCCCCGCCCTCGTCTACTCACGGGAGGAGATGGTGGCGTTCCTGGCGGGCGCCAAGGCCGGCGAGGCCGACTTCCTCATCGCCTGACGGTCGCGGGACCGCGCTACGCCGCTTTGCCTGACGGCCGCGGGACCACTCTGCTCCGTATCGCCCGACGGCCAGCCGCTCTATTCGACTTGGTCCGGCGGCCGTCCGGCCGCCCCGTTCCGCTTCGTCCGTCGGCTGCTCGGTCGTGTCGCGCCGCTTAGCCCGGCGGCCGTCCGGCCGAGCCGGACCGTTCACCCTGCGGCCGCCGGGCCGCGCCGTTGCGCCCCGTCCGGCGACAGCCCGGCCGGACGCCACCA
>NZ_LRTR01000593.1 GCF_001550375.1 Streptomyces europaeiscabiei
GCCGGACGCCCCCGCTCCGCTCGGCCGACGTCCGGCCGCCCCGTTCCGCTCGGCCCGGCGCCGCTCGGTGGCCCTGTTCCGCTTCGGCCGACGGTCCTTCGGTCATCGAGGTGTCACTACGCCCGCACAACCGGACAACCCGCACACGCGCTCCCGTCACCTCCCGGCCGCGCCCAGACTTGGGGTCGCCTCCAGGCCGCGCACGGGCTCGCGAGGTCGACACCCGCCGCGCACCACCCGAAGGGAGCGGCATGCGTACGCCGCCTCGTGTCCCGGGTCGAGTTCCGCCGTCCGTCGGGCACGCCGACCGGATCGCTCCCGAGGGGTGGGGATGATCCCGCCACCCACGCTCACCCGGTACCGGACCCTGATCGTCGAGGGGCACGAAGGGGCCGGCCGGAACCGGCTGGTCGCCGAACTGGCCCAGCTCGGCTTCGAGGTCCGGCACATGCCGTCCGCCCTCCACCACCTGGACCCGGCCCTGCCCTACCGCGAACTCCTCGCCGGACCCGGACGGCTGGCCGTCGACGGGAACCTCATCGCGGAGCTCGTCCAGGGGCCACTGCGCCGGGGCCGTTCCCGGGTGACCTGGATGCAGGCCCTGGACCTCGCCGACGCCGTGGCAGAACGCGACGGGGCCCTGCTCCACCTGACCACGTCCGAGGTCACGGAGGCCGCCACGGCCTATGCCCGCGTCTTCCGCACCCTCGCCCAGCACGTGGCCGTGGTCACCCTCGATGTCGGCGAGCCGGGCGTCCCCATCCGTGACCCTGCCATTCAATCGTCACAACTCTCGCAAAACGCAAGGCAGTTGACGATAGGTTAGCGACGACCCCGCGATGTGAGGCAGGAGAGTTCCCATGGCAGACGGCCACCCCACTCCCGATCAGGAAGCCCTGTCGAAGATCGACACCACGGTGCCGCACTCGGCCCGCATCTGGAACTACTGGATGGGCGGCAAGGACAACTACGAGGTCGACCGCGAGGCGGGTGACTCCTACCGGGAGATCGCCCCCAACATCGAGACGATGGCCCGCGCCTCCCGTGTCTACCTCATCCGCACGGTCACCTTCGTGGCCCGAGAGCGCGGAATCCGCCAGTTCCTCGACATCGGCACCGGCCTTCCGACGTACGACAACACCCACCAGGTCGCCCAGAAGGTCGCCCCGGAGTCCCGCATCGTCTACGTAGACAACGACCCGCTGGTACTGCGGCACGCGCAGGCGCTGCTCACCAGCACCCCCGAAGGGGTCACCGACTACGTCGACGCGGACCTGCACGACCCGGACACCATCCTCGAAGCCGCCGGGAAGGTCCTCGACTTCGGCAAGCCGGTGGCCCTGATGCTGATGGGCATCCTCGGCCACATCCAGGACTACGAGGAGGCTCAGGAGATCGTCCGCCGTCTCCAGGCCGCCCTGCCGTCGGGCAGCTACTTCGTCCACTACGACAGCACGGACACCGACGCCGAACTCAAGCGCGCCCAGGACGGCTACGACGACACCGGCGCCGTCCCGTACGTCCTGCGCAGCCCCCGGCAGCTGCACGCCTACTACGAGGGCCTGGAGCTGCTGGAGCCCGGCATCGTGTCCTGCCCGCTGTGGCGTCCGGAGCCGGGCACGAACCCGGAGCCGACGGACGTGTACGGGGGAGTGGCCCACAAGGCGTAGCGACCCCGGCCCGACCCGGCCCGGCGCGGGCGATTCGGGCGACGCGGGAGGGTGCGGTGCAGGCCGTGTACTACCGGGCACTTCGGGTAGGCCCCCCGCATGACGGGCCCCCACGACTTCGACCGACAGCTTCTCGACGCCGTGGAGAACCTGGTGCCGCTGTGGTTCTCGGCCGTCGAGGACGTCACCCCGCGGCTGTCCCCGAGACAGATCCTGGCACTTCGAGCGGTGCGCCGACGGCCCGAGCTGAATCTGACCGCGCTGGCCGAGCAGCTCGGGGTGGGCCTGCCCACGGCCAGTCGGCTCTGCGACCGGCTCGAAGCGGCCGGCCTGCTGCAGCGGTGCGTCCGCCACGGCGACCGGCGCGAGGTGCGCCTGGTGGTCACGGAGCGCGGACACGGGTTCCTCGCGGACGTCACCGAACGACTGTCGGGGCATCTCGCCGACGCCCTGGCGGCGATGTCACCGGCCGAGCGTGCGCGGGTCGAGCAGGTGCTGCGGACCCTGGGGGGAATCGTCAGCCGGGCCGGGCCATGATGTGCCCGGCGTCGCTGTGCACATGGCAGAGCAGCAGACACACGTCGTCCTCGTGCTCGTCGTCCAGCAGCGGATGGAGGAGCTGGTCGGCGGACTCCTGGAGATCGTCGTCGAGCGTGGCGGGCGGGAGCGCTTCGAGGGCTGACGCCAACTGCTCGATGCCCGGGTCGATGCCCTGGGCGCGGCGCTCCACCAGTCCGTCCGTGTAGAGCGCCAGGGTCGAGCCGGGCGGCAGCGGGACGGTGTGGTCGGCGATCTCCTGATGGAGGGGGATGCCGAGCATCGCGCCGGGCTTGGCGTCCAGGATGCGCACCCGTCCGTCGGGTGAGCGCAGCACCGGCGGCGGATGCCCCGCGGCGGCCCAGGTGAGGGTGGGCTCCTGCGGATGGAACCGGGCGATGACGGCGGTGGCGTACAGATCGGGCTGCAGATGGTGCAGGAACAGATGGAGACGGGTGAGGAGCTGGCCGGGGGTCTTGCCGTCGACGGCGTACGCGCGCAGCGCGGTCCGCAGCTGGCTCATCATCACCGCGGCGCGCAGACCGTGCCCGGTGACGTCGCCGATGACGGCGATCAGACCGCCGTCGGGTTGGCGGAAGGCGTCGTACCAGTCGCCGCCGATGTTCAGGCCCCGGGTGGCCGGCAGATAGCGCGCGGCCAGCCGCAGCCCCGGGGTGGTGGGCAGCTCGGTGAGCAGAGCGCGTTGCAGGGTCTCGGCGATGTCGCGGTTGTGCTCGAAACGCCGGGCGTTCTCCAGGGCGACACCGGCCCGCCGGGCCAGCTCGATCAGCATGAAGGCGTCGTCGGCGTCCCAGCGCTCGTCGTCCGGCGGTGACAGCGTCAGCACGCCCAGGGGCGCGCGCCGGGTCATCAGGGGTACGCACAGCAGTGGCCGGGCGGGGTCGAGCGCCGAGGGCGGCTGGTCGTCGACCCCGGGCAGCCCGCC
>NZ_LRTR01000594.1 GCF_001550375.1 Streptomyces europaeiscabiei
GGGCCGCGACGACGGCGGCGGCCGGCCGCGGGCCGCCCCGGGCGACGTCGTCCTCCCCGTCGAACAGCCATACGTCGGCGGAGCGGGCGTACCGGGGCACCAGGAGGGTGGGCAGCAGCCGCACGATCGCGTCGGGGTTGAGGGACGCGGTCAGGGCGGCACTGGCGTCGGCGAGGAAGGTGAGCCGGCCGCGCGCGTTCTCTGCCTCCTCGCGGGCCTTCTGCTCGGCGGCGAAGAGTTCGCGCTGCGCGCGCCCGGCCGCGTCCAGCTCGGCGTGCAGGGCCAGGACACCCTGGTTGGTCTGGTGGAGCTCCTCGCGGTGGAACGCGACCAGTGCCTCCTGCTCGTCGAGCTTCTCCAGCAGCAGCGCGGCGTCCTCGTCGGCCCCGAACAGGGCTTCCGCGAGCGTCACCGGATCGCCGGGCACATGCTCGCTGTCCGGCAGGCGGCCCTCCTGCGAGCAGGCGACCGTGAGCCGCCAGGGCTGCCGGAACTCGCCCGGCCGCCGGTTCGCCGACGTCACCTCGACCAGGAACCGGCAGCCGCCGGGCCGCGCCGTCGTGGCCCGCGCGGTCAGCAGCCACGCGCCCCCCTTCGTGAGGCACTGCCGCAGCTGCGCGGTGAGCACGGACACCAGCCGCGCCCGGTCGGTCGCCACGACTCCGTGCGCGGTGGCCAGCCGCGCGGTGGCGATACGCGCCCGGGCGGCGTCGGTGACGGAACTGACATGCCAGGTACGGGTCATGGGAGGCGGTCCGGCGGGGAGGGGCTCAGTACGGCGACGGTGGTGTCGTCGCGTACCGGCCGGGCGGGGCTGCTCGCGTCACGCACGATCACGGCGGCGATCACAGCGGGGTCGAGGGAGGTGCTGTGGGCGGCGGGGCCCGGACTCCAGCGGCTGGGCAGGCCGTCACTATGCAGCACGAGCAGGCAGTCGTCCCCCCAGGCCGCCTCGTGCTGCGGGAGACGGGCGGCCCGGTGGGCGCCGACTATGCCGGGCCGCGACAGCAACGGCTTCCAGGTCGCTCCGGTGCGCAGTCGCGCCCCGATGTTGCCGATGCCGGCGAACAGCAACCTGCCTGCGGCGACGTCGAGTTGGGCGACGGCGACGGCCGCACCCCGGGTGTCGCGCAGCGCCCCCTCCAGCCGCCGCAGCAGGTCCGCGGGAGACAGTTCGGGTGCGCGGTACAGCTGCTCGACCGCCGCCGAGGAGGCACGGGCCGCCGCCAGCCCGTGGCCCAGACCGTCGGCGAGCATCAGTGTGGTGAGGCCGTCCTGCTGTGCCCACGCCCAGGCGTCGCCGGAGAACTCCGCGCCGGCGAAGGGGACATTGACGCCTCCGGCGCGCACGGTCGGGGCGGGGGAGGGGGCCGGGCCGCCG
>NZ_LRTR01000595.1 GCF_001550375.1 Streptomyces europaeiscabiei
CCACCCGGGCCTCGCGCACCCGGGTCGAGTCGTGCACCGGAACCTCCCAGACGCGCGGCATCACCGCTCCTCGCGCGGGCGCGGCGCACCCGACATCCAGGACGTCACGGTGACCGTGGTGCCCGAGCCGGGGCGGCTGTCGATCGCGAACTCGTGGACCAGCCGCCGGGCGCCGCCCAGCCCCATCCCCAGGCCCTCGCCGGAGGTGTAGCCGTCGACGAGGGCCTGGTCGAGGTCCGCGATGCCGGGACCCTCGTCGCTGAAGATCAGCCTCAGCCCCCGCGCCCCGCCCCTGTCCGCCGGAGCGCACTCCATCTGGCCCCCGCCGCCGTGGACCAGGGTGTTGCGGGCCAGCTCGCTGGCCGCGGTGACGAGTTTGGTCTGCTCGACCAGACCGAAGCCGAGCTGGGCGGCCGCCTGCCGCACATGTTGACGTACCCACACCAGATCGAGGTCCGAGTGGATCGGCAGGCAGGCGGAGATGCCGCCGGCGGTCTGCATCACGGACTCTCCTGGCGGGCGTGCCCTCGGTGGGGGAAGGTCGGGTCCGGTTCGCCGAGGAGGCGCAGCGCGTCCTCGGTGCTGAGCGCGGTACGCAGGCCCGGCAGAGTGAGCCCCAGCTCCACCAGCGTGATCGCCACGGCCGGACGCATGCCCGCCACCACCGTCCCGGCGGCCTGCAGACTCGTCTGGGCGGCGATGTCGCCGAGCACCCGGCCCAGGAACGAGTCGACCATCTCCACTCCGGAGAGGTCGATGATCACCCCCGTGGCACCGCTGCGCGCGACGGTGGCGCTGATGTCCTGCTGGAGCTGCTCCGCCGCGCCGTCGTGCAGATCGCCCTGGAGCGACACCAGGAGCACGTTGCCGAGCTTGAGCACGGGTACGGGAGCCCCGTACGGGGACGGACCGCCGTACGCGGCGAAGAGATCGCCGCTCACCTGCGCCCCGAACCGGCGCCGTCGCGGGACACGATGTCCGTGCCCAGCTTCCGCAGCGCGTAGGCCAGGGCGTCCGCGAGGCTCGTCCGGGTGAGCACCGAGCTGAGGTCGATGCCCAGATGGACGATGGTCTGCGCGATCGGCGGCCGGATGCCGGAGACGATGCACTCGGCTCCCATCAGCCGCGCCGCCGCCACGGTCTTCATGAGGTGCTGGGCCACCAGGGAGTCGACGGTGGGGACCCCGGTGATGTCCAGGATGGCGAACCGGGCGTGCTGCTCGACGATCGAGTCGAGGAGCCGCTCCATCACCACCTGGCTGCGCGCGCTGTCCAGCGTGCCGATCAGGGGGACGGCGACGATCCCCTCCCACAGGCTGATCACCGGCGTGGCGACCTCCATCAGCTGCAGGCGCTGCCGGTGGATGAGTTCCTCGCCCTCGTTCAGCGCCGTCTCCAGCACCACCAGACGCAGGGTGCCCATCAGGACCGTCAGCGTCGTGGTGCACTCACGGAGGTGCGTGGCCGGCGCGGCGGCGAACTCGGCGACCAGCAGCTCGGTGACCGACGGCCGCAGCGCGTCCACCTCGGCTGAGATCTGCGTGACCGTGGAACCGGCCCGCGCCCGGGCGGCGGCCGTCCGCGCGAGCTGCTCGCGTACGACGTGGAAGCCGCCGGACTCGGCGTCCTCGACGCTGTCCGCGGCGGCCACGGCGGCGAGCGCGTCCACGACCGCCCGGCCCGCCTCCACCGCCTCGTCCCGCGAATGGGTGAAGACGGTGCGGAACAGCGCCGCGTCGGCCCAGCGCTGAGCGATCTGTTCCTGGCGGGCGCGCAGGAACTCCGCCACCTCCTGCGCCGGTGTCAACTGCGGTCCTGCCGTGTCCTGTTCCGGCACGGGTGTCTCCTCACGTACTGGTGCGCCTCCCCTCTTCGGGAAACGACTGGTGGGCGAACTCATCGGTGGGACCGGTCGGCCTCCTCCCGGCCGAACCAGTCGAGACAGACCACGAGCGCGTCGTCGTCCGCCACGGGTGTGCCACGGTGACCGGAGAGCTCCCTGAGCACCGCGCCGGGGACATCGGCGGCGGGCAGCAGACGCGTGGCGTTGACCGCGCGGGCCAGCGCCCTTTCCCCGTACGTCTCCCCGCCGGGCGTGGCGACGGAGTACACCCCGTCGCTGACGAAGACGAGCCGGTCTCCCGGTTCGATCGTCAACTCCTGCACGGTGTAGTCCGTTTCCTCGAACATGCCCAGCGGCAGCTGGGCGTCCAGGGCGACCGTGGCGACGGCCCCGTCGCGCAGCAGGAGCATCCGGGGGGAGCCCGCGTCGACGATGGCCAGGCGCCCGGTGGCCAGGTCCAGATCCAGCAGGAGCACCGACAGATGGAGGGCCCCGCCGTACTGGGCGTGGACGGCCTGGTCGGCCAGGGCCGCCTGGTCGGAGATGGGGAGGCCGGCCCGGCGGGCGTTGCGCAGCGCGTTGATCCCCAGACTGGTGAGCAGGGAGGCCTCGATGCCCTCGCCCATGCCGTTGGTGATGTACAGCATCAGCCGGTCGGCGTCGGCGGACCAGTCGAAGTTGTCGCCGAAGATGTCGTAGGCGGGCTCCAGTTGGCCGCCGAGCGCGTACTCGGGCCGGGTGGAGGAACGGCCAGGCAGCAGCTGCCACTGCATCTCCGCCGCCAGCGTGAGCCGGCTGGAGCGACGCGCCCGGACGTACAGATCGGTGTCCCGCTCAGCGACGACCAGCTCGTGCCCCAGCACGACGGCCAGCTCCGCCAGTTCGGCGAGGCAGTCCTCGGCGTGCGCGGCGGACGGCAGCGTCAGACGCAGCACGCCCAGCCGGTCGCCGCGCACGGTGACCGGCAGATGCACCCGTACCCGGCCGTCGCCGCGCTTGTCCACGTACGGCTCCTGCGCCCCGAACGCCCGCCCGGTCGGACCGCCGTGCATCGGCAGCGGTTCCGGCTCGGCGGGGCGCGTGGACACGGGCCGCAGCGCGGTGAGCGAGTAGTCGGCCAGGTAGAGCTCCACCTCCCGCGCCGACCAGTCGTCGTCGCCCAGTACGGCGCGGAGTGCGTCCACCAGGTGGTGCGGAGCAGCGGAGCGAAGCGCCCGTTCGGCTGCCACGAATCTGTTCACGATGTCGGATACGCCATTCTTTCCACGGCTGACAGTGTTCGAGATGCCTGGAAGAGTGGGCCCGTGACTTCCTCCCCCAACCAGCGGCCGGACGAGGTGGCGCGGGTGACCTCCGAGGCGGCCGAGCTGCTGGAGGTCCTGTGGGGGCGCGCCTCGACGGCTCCGGTGTCCGCCTCCCAGATCCGCGTGCTCTTCATCCTGGAGCACAACGACGGCATCAACCTGCGGATGCTCGCCGACGCCCTCGGCTCCACACCGCCCTCCACCAGCCGGCTGTGCGACCGCCTGGAAGCCGTTGGCTTCGTCGAACGGCACGCCAGCACGGCCAGCAGGCGCGAGCTGTGTCTGCGGCTGAGCCGGCGCGGACAGGCCTTCCTGGTGGACCTGCGTGCCCGCCGCGAACGCGCCCTGCGGTCGGTGCTGGAGCAGATGCCCACCACGAAGCGGACCGCTCTGCTGGAGGGGCTGGAGGCGTTCTGCTCCGCCGCGGCGGAGCAGATCCACGAGGGCGACGCCACCGACGCCCGGAGCGCGTGACCGCGGCCGACCCGGTCCCGGTCCGACAGTCTCATCCCAGCCCTTCCCACACTCTTGACCCGGCCCACTCTGTTGCTTTCCGGCCATAGTTGTCAAACGGCAACTATTGGCGATGCGTGCACTCATCGCGCCGACGTTCAGGCCAAGTGGCTCTGCCCGTCGACGCGTTGGCAGCGGCTATTCCTTCGCCCGAGCTTCGTCCGGGTCCCTGGCGACCTGCCCGGAGTCCACGGCGGCCAGCGCCTCGTCCACGCTGTCCACCGTGGACACGGTGAGGCTGACGCCGGTGAGATCGAGTATCCGCCGCACGGCCGGCGTCGGGGCGATGACATACACGCCGCCCGGGATCCGCCGCACCTCCTGATACGTCCGCAGGATGATGTTCATGCCGGACGAGTCCATGAAGGGGACGGCCGACACGTCCAGCAGGAAATGCCGCCGCCCGTGCCGCAGTTGGTTCGCCAGATGATGCTGCAGCTCGGTCGCCGTGTCGATGTCCAGTTCACCCTCGATCGTGAGCAGCACGGCGTCGTCCCGAGGCAGATCGACCTTGATCGACAGGGGATTCTGGGCAACGGACACAAGAGCCTCCAAGGCGCTACCGATCGGGACGGGGTGCCCCGATCCACGGATTCCACGCATCGCCCGGCGATGCGCCCGTGCGCATACCCGCGAATCGTCCGGACACACGGGCCCCGATCAGGCGACTCCGGGTTCCAGGAGCCCCACGCGCAGCCGCTTGATGATCCGGCTGATCAGCCGGGACACATGCATCTGGGACACCCCCAGCTGCTCGGCGATCTGCGACTGGGTCTGCTCCTCCACGAACCGCAGATGGATGATGCGCCGCTCACGGTCGTCGAGTTCGGCGATCAGCGGCGCCAACGAGTGGAAGTCCTCGACGAGTTGCAGCGACGGGTCCTCCTCGCCGATGAGGTCGCCCAGCACGGCGTCGCCGTCCTCGCCGCCGTCGGAGGTGAGCGCCGCGTCGAGCGAGGAGGTGTTGTAGCCGTTGGACGCCTTGCGCGCCTCGACGACCTCCTCCTCCGACAGGGACATCAGCTCGGACAGCTCACGCGTCGTCGGCATCCGGCCCAGCCGGGACTGCAGCTCGTCGGTCGCGCGAGCCAGCTCCACCCGCGCCTCCTGCAGCCGCCGCGGCACATGCACCGCCCAGCTCGTGTCCCGGAAGAACCGCTTGATCTCGCCGACGATGTACGGCACGGCGAAGGTCGTGAACTCCACCTCGCGGGACAGGTCGAACCGGTCGATGGCCTTGATCAGCCCGATGGTCCCGACCTGGACGATGTCCTCCAGGGAGTCCTCACGGCCGCGGAAGCGCGAGGCCGCGTACCGCACGAGCGACAGATTCATCTCGATGAGCGTGTTGCGCACGTACTGATACGTGTGCGTGCCCTCGTCCAACATGGCCAGCCGGTCGAAGAACTGCCGCGACATCTCCCTTGCGTCCTTCGGCCTGACCTGTGACGGGTCCTCGATCAGAGGGAGGTCGACCCCGTCCGTCATGACCCTCCCCCGTGCCGTGGCCGTTGTCCGTGCCGTCACGGCTGCCATGCTGTCCACCCCTCTCGCCCGAAGCCTTGTTGCCATCCCACGCTTGCCCCGCTATCGGCGACTCAGTCCCCCTCGGACGGGAAAGGGACCGTGTCGCTCCCCACTCTGGCCAGAAGTCGCCGTCGGCTCCCGGCGGAGGGGATCACCGGGGCCGACCTCCGTCACCGCGAATGCGCGCACCGTTGTTTGTCCACGCAATCGCGGGGCAATCGGAGTTCCACGCCTCCGGATCGGAGGCGCGCCGGCGGGAGCGGTCCTCCGGGTACGGGCCTGGTCGCCCATCCACCGTTTCCCGCCGCAAGTCCCTGAAAGCGCCGTTCAGGAGCGATTTCCCATGCTGGTCAATGTGTCCGCAAACGGTTCCGGCACCTCCGTACGTCCTGGCACGACCGACAGGAGGACGCACGACGACGCCCCCGACACCGTCACCGCCTTCGCCCGGCTCGCCGCGATGGACGCGGGGCCCGAACGCGACCACGTACGAGACGAACTCGTCCGGGCCTGGCTGCCCATGGCGCACCGCATCGCCGGCCGCTTCCGCAACCGTGGCGAGTCGCTGGAGGACCTGCGCCAGGTCGCCGCGATGGGCCTGGTCAAGGCTGTGGACCGCTACGAACCCGAGCGGGGGGCGTTCGAGAGCTACGCCGTGCCCACCATCACCGGCGAGATCAAGAGGCACTTCCGCGACCGGATGTGGACGCTTCGCGTCCCCCGGCGGGTCCAGGACCTCCGCAACAAGGTACGCGTGGCGCGCCGCGAACTCAGCCAGACCTCCGGCGGCGCGGCCGAACCCTCGGTCGCCGACATCGCCGCCCTCGCGGGGCTCACGGAGGACGAGGTCAAGGCCGGGATGGAGGCGCTCGACAGCTTCAGCGCCCTGTCTCTGGACGCCGAGATGTCCTCCGGCGACGACGGCTACAGCCTCGCCGACACCCTCGGCGCGCCCGACACCGCGTACGACGTCGTCGTGGACCGGGAGGCGGTCAAGCAAGGGCTGCGCCGACTGCCCGAACGCGAGCGCGCCATCCTCTACATGCGCTTCTTCGAGGACATGACGCAGAACCGCATCGCCGACCGCCTCGGCATCTCCCAGATGCACGTCTCCCGCCTCATCAACCGCAGCTGCGCCCGCGTCCGCGAGGAGGCCCTCGGCCCGAACGCGCCCTCGTCCTGAACTTCTGCCGCCTGACCCGCTGTCACCTGCCGTCATCAGATCACCCAGGAGCGAAACAGATGCTGATGCCTCACCCCGCGACCCTGCGCAGGCTCGTCGAGGAGTACGAGTCACTCTCGGTCCACGAGGGCGAGCGGAGCGACCCCCAGACCGCGCGCCGGGCACAGGACCTGGCGTACACGTTGTGCGTGTCCACGGGCACCCGCGACATTCGCCAGGCCCTGGCAAGAGCACGCGGGCAGCTCGCCGCCGCACAGGCGACCGCGACCGCGGAACTGTGCGGGAACCGTGCGGGACTCCCCGCGGAACTCGACGGCCATGGTCCGGGCGCGAGCGGGTATGCGGCGCTTCATGAACAGTGATGAGCCGAGCTGTCCCGAGTCGTCGACCCCGCACTCACCATGACGCCGATGGAACGCCACCCGCCCGTGAACCACGACACCGCTCCCGTGGACGGGCCGTCCGCCCGGCCGACGCGGCCGCCGGTCGCGATCACCACCGCGGCGGCGGCCCGCCACTACGTGCGGGCGTTCGTGGGGGAGCGGTGGCGTTCCCCGGCCGGACCGCCGACCGAGCAGTCGATGATCGATCTCATTCTCGTCGTGTCCGAACTGGTCACGAACGCGGTCCGGCACGGCGGCGGCATCGCCGCATTCGACGTCGCCCTCACCCCGGAGGGCGTGCGGCTGAACGTGCGGGACCACAGCGCCGCCGTGCCCGTGGGCCTCCATGGGCACGGCGTGCTGCCGCGCGCCCACGAGGCCAACGGATACGGATGGCCGCTGATCAACAGGCTGTCCAGCGAGGTCGACGTCGAGCCCAGCGCGGCCGGCGGCAAGACGATCAGCGTGCTGGTGCCGCTGACCTGACGCCTCACCCCGAACCTCACCAGGGCAGGAAGACGTGGACGTCCTTGCCGTGGTCGTGCGTCACCACACTCACCTCGTCGCACAGCGTGTGGATCAGATACCAGCCGATCCCGCCGGCGCCCTTGCTGGGACTGAAGGGGCGCGGCGCCGGCGACGTCGTGCTCGAGTCCCCCAGCGTCACATGGACCCCGTCGAGGGTGCGGCGCATCGTCAGCTCGAAGCGCCCCGGAGCGTACTGCACAGCGTTGGCGGCCAGTTCCGTGACCACCAGCAGGACGTCGTCCCAGTGCTCGACCGCCGCCGGCGGTGAGGTGCGCGCGAGGATGCCCAGGAACCCTTCGGCGGCCGTACGGGCCCCTGTCACGTCGCCGAGCTCTCCGTCGAAGGCGGCGTGGCTGTCGTAGATCTCCTCGGAAGGCAGTTTGTCGTCCCTACGTGGCTCTGTTGCCAACTCGTCTTCCCCCGCTCGGCTTCTTGAGGCGGACGCGATGTCGCGTTCTCCTCCGACGCTCGTGTTTCCCGTGGGCGGAGCGGCTACGCGTGCGAAAGCGTAGGGATGTGTGGTGCCTTGGGGAAGAGAGTGGCCCTTCGGTGCCCCTGGCCGGTGCGGGCGCACTACCGCTCACCCGCCTCACCGCCCTCGGCAGGCGTCCGCAGGACCAGCAGGGCCACGTCGTCGTCGTTGTCGACGGGGCGGGCGCGCTCCAGCAGCAGGTCGCAGAACACATGCAGGGGCCGGTGGGCGAGCGCCGCCGCGTGCTGACGCAGCCGGGCCAGGCCCCGGTCGAGCGTGTGCCCCGGCGACTCGATCAGACCGTCCGTGTACAGCACGAGCGTGGACAGCGCAGGGAGCGGGGTGAGCGTGTCGGTGCGCGCCCGTATCAGGCCCGTGCCGAGCAGATGGTCGTGCTCCTCGTCCAGGAACCGGGACCGGCCGTCATGGGTGATCAGCAGCGGCGGCGGATGCCCGGCGTTGGTCCACCGCAGCATCCACCCGCCGTCGCTCCGCTCGACCCGGCCGAAGATCAGGGTCGCCATGGACGCCTCGGCCACGTTCACCACGGCCTGGTCCAGCCGCTCCACGATCGCGCTCGGCGGCTCCTCCAGGGCCCAGGCGTAGGCCCGGAGCATGTTGCGGACCTGTGCCATCCCCGCCGCCGCGTCGATGTTGTGCCCGACGACATCCCCGATGGCCACGGCCGTGGACCCGTCGGACAGCGAGAACACGTCGTACCAGTCGCCGCCGACCTGCGAGGACTCCGACGCCGACTCGTAGCGCGCCGCCATCCGCAGTCCCGGCACCTCCGGCATCTGGGGCAGCAGATGGCGCTGCATGGTCTCCGCGATGTGCCGCTGACGCTGGTACAGGCGCGCGTTCTCCAACGCCAGCCCGGCCCGGCGGGCGATGTCCTCCAGCAGGGACAGCTCGGCGTCGGTGAAGGCTCCCGGCCGGTCGCTGAGGCCCAGCGTGAGGGCGCCGAGCACCGCGCGCGGTCCGCGGATGGGCGCGATCGCCGCCGAGCGCATACCCGTCACCCGGAAGAGCTTCTGCTGCGCGACCGCGATCCCCGAATCGGGCGGCCCCTGGTAGGTCTGCGGCCCGGCCAGTGCCGACGCCGCCCCGCGCAGGGCCCGGGACAGCGGCATGAACGACTCCTCGTGCACCGGCGGCAGCGGGCCCTCCAGCTCCTCGCGCCGCACCACGACACCGTCGCGGTGGGTCGCCACCGTGGTCCGCCACACGTCGTCGCTCTCGGTGATCAGGTCCACGATGGCCCAGTCCGCCAGCCGCGGCACGACCAGCCGGACCAGACGTGCGACCGCCTCGTCGGAGTCCAGCGTCGAGGTCAGCCGGGTCGTCGTCTCCGCGAGCAGCGCCAGCCGGTCCAGCTGCGACAGCGTCGGCGACTCGGCGGCCGGGGGGAGCGCCTCGACGCCCGAGCCGCTCTCGTAGAAGAGGATGGCCGCGCCGGTCGCGCCGTCTTCGAGCCGGCACGGTGTGACCAGCCAGGTCACCGGCAGCAGTGTGGCGTCGCCGCGCCGGAACCACTCGCGGTCGCCGCCGCCCGTGCGGCCGCTGAGGAACGCCTGCATCATCGCGCACGACGCCCGGGGAACCGTCTGCCCGAGGTGGTCGCGGTGCAGCAGCTCGTGGGCGTCGCGACCGACGAGTTCGTCGGCCGTACGGCCGAGCAGCTCCTCCGAGCGGGCGTTCACCGAGACGATGGAGCCGTTGTCGTCCACCACGTACATGCCGGCGTGCAGGAGGTCGGGCAGCCCGTCCGGTGACCGCACAGCCGGGACGGCCGGCTGCCGATCGATGTGATCCGGACTCCACGCGCTCATGTTCGGGCTCCTCCTGCTGCGGTCGCCGACGGGACTGTAGTACGCCACGGCGGGCGCGTGCGCCCTACGTGCATCACGCAGTACCCCGGTCCCCGGTGACCTACGCCCCAAGGGTGCGCGACAGCTGCTCAGAGCCTGTCCCACGAACCACACAGCGCCGCGACCGCCGCAGCGGGACCGCCCCCGCCCACGGGTGGTGCGCACAGACCGGGCCCGAGGGCCGCCGGCCTCACGCCTGGGTGTGCCGGACGCACGCCGTGACGACCTCGTGCAGGCTCCCCGTCCGCTCCATCACCTCGCGCTGCACCCTGGCCCCGTTGCCGCGCCCCATCAGCTCCGTGACGGCCGCACGGGCCAGGTCGGCGTCACCGGCCCCGACGAGGGCCTCCTCGACGTGGTCGAGCAGCGCGCGGATCACCTCGGCGGCGGGCCGGGGCCGCATCGAGACGGGGTCCAGGAGGTTCTCGGACATACCGGAGCGGGCGGCCCGCCAGGTGGCCAGCCGCAGCAGTCCCGCGCTGTGTGCGAGCGGCTCCAGACCGGCCCGCCACTCACGTGCCGCGGTCTCCACGAGCCCCCGGGCCAGGGTGGCGACGAGGACGGCGGTGTCGGGGTGCAGACAGACGTCCGCGACCCGGATCTCGACGGTCGGATACCGATGGGACAGGCGCGCGTCGAAGTAGATCATGCCCTCGTCGTGCACGACCTCCGTGGCGATCAGGTTCGAGACGCACTGGTGGTACCGCTCCGCCGAACCGAAGACGTCCGTCGGCCCGGCCATCGGCCACATGTCCCACACCTGGCTGCGGTAACTGGCGTACCGGCTGTCCTTGCCCTGCCAGAAGGGAGAGTTCGCGCTCAGGGCCCTCAGGATCGACAGCCACGGCCGCACACGGTCAAGGACGGCGACGCCCTCCTCGTCGGACTCGACGGACACATGAACATGGCAGCCACAGACGAGCTGCACCTGAGTGGGCAGGCCGAACTCGCGCGCCATCCACAGATACCTGCTGTTCATGGTGATCGTCGGGCTCACCGGCAACGGCGACGAGGCCAGCGCGACGACCGCGCTGCCGAGCCCCTCCGCATGGCGCGCCGCGTCCCTGCGGCAGCGGACGATCTCGGCCCCGAGTTCGGCCATCGAGGACTGCGGGTGCGTGGCGAACTCCACCTGCTCGTCGTGGAGCTCCTTCTCGAAAACGCCCTGGCCGGTGCCCTCCCGTGCGGCCCGCGCGAGCACCGCCGCGGCCCGCGCCTGCGGCTCGCCGCTCTCGGGGTCGACCAGGAGGAGTTCCTCTTCCACTCCGACGGTACGCACGTCATCCGGCCCCTTCGCGGTAGATGTGACAGCCGTGTGCCCTCGGACGACGCCGGGACACCTCAGCGGTCGGCGCGCGGGCCGCAACCGTGCACGCGGCGACGGACCGGCGACCTGCGCGGTACCGTCGACAAGGACTACGACCCGATCGGGTACGTCGAAGCCAGTCCGCGGAACTCGCCGCGCCTCGCGACATACGTCCAGGACGCGGAGCCGGAGAAGGGCACCGCGGCGGCCGAGCCGCTGCGCAAGGCGCGGACCGGCAGCCGCAGGGGCGCCGACCTGGGCGAGCAGCCCCTGCACCGACGCCTGAGCGGTTGACCGCCGGGCCCGGGCCGCCCGCGGTTCGGGAGAACATCGGACACTCCGTTCCCGGCACAGCGCCATTGTGGGCACGGCCGAGGCCGTCACGCGAACCGGCTGGAGCGGAAGCGCCGGGAGCGGGGTGTCCGACCACCGCGGACCGGAGGAGACGCCCGAAAGGCACCGGACAGACACCGCCGAGGGACCGGACGACGCCGGGAAACGACAAAGGCAAGGAGCTCGATCACTCCTTGCCACTCTCAACTTATAGCGCACCGGGGGGCTTGCGGCAAGGCCCCGCCCGTGCCGCAGAATCGCCGACCGGAGCGAGAAACACCGAAGCGGGAATCCGCGTACATGGGGGTAGTGATGATCGACGTGATCGTCGTCGGCGGCGGGCCGACCGGGCTGATGCTGGCGAGCGAGCTGCGGCTGGCCGGGGTGCGAACGGTCGTGCTGGAGAAGCTGACCGAGCCGACGGGGGAGTCCCGCGGGCAGGGCCTGCACGCGCGCAGTGTCGAGATCATGGACCAGCGAGGCCTGCTGGACCGCTTCCTCGCGGTCAGTGAGAAGTTCCGGGTCGGAGGTCTCTTCGGCGGCGTCATGAAGCCCTGGCCGGACACGCTGGACACGGCTCACGCGTACGGCGTCGCCACCCCGCAGCCGGTCACCGAACGCCTGCTCCACGAGCACGCCGTCGAACTCGGCGCCGACATCCGGCGTGGCAGCGAGCTGGTCGGGCTGAGCCAGGACGAGAACGGTGTGACCGCCGAGCTGGCGGACGGCACGCGGCTGCGCGCCCGCCATCTCGTCGGCTGCGACGGCGGCCGCAGTGCGGTGCGCAAGCTCCTGGGCGTCCCCTTCCCCGGCGAGCCCGCCACGGTCGAGACGCTGCTGGGCGACATGGGGGCGACCGAGGACCAGGAGACGATCGCCGCTGTCGTCGCGGAGGTCCGCAAGACCCAACTGCGGTTCGGTCTCGCCCCGCTCGGCGACGGGAACTACCGCGTCCTCGTACCGGCCGAGGGCGTGTCCGAGGACCGTACGACCCCACCGACCCTCGACGAGTTCAGGCAGCAGCTGCGGGCTTACGCGGGCACCGACTTCGGGGTGCACTCACCGCGCTGGCTGTCCCGGTTCGGAGACGCCACCCGGCAGGCCGAGCGCTACCGGGTCGGTCGGGTGCTGCTGGCCGGCGACGCGGCGCACACCCACCCGCCGACCGGCGGACAGGGGCTCAACCTCGGTGTGCAGGACGCGTTCAACCTCGGCTGGAAACTGGCCGCCGCCATCAACGGCTGGGCGCCGGAGGGGCTGTTGGACAGTTACCACGCCGAGCGGCACCCGGTGGCCGCCCGCGTGCTGGTCAACACCCGCGCGCAGATCACCCTGCTGGGGTCCGATCCGGGTCCGACCGCGCTGCGGGAGCTGTTCTCGAGGCTGATGGACTTCGAGGAGGTGAACCGGTACGTGACCGGGATGATCACCGCGGTCGACGTCCGCTACGACTTCGGCGAGGGCCACGACCTGCTCGGCCGCCGCATGCGGGACGTGCAGCTGAAGCGGGGGCGCCTCTACGAGCTGATGCACGAGGGCCGCGGCCTCCTGCTCGACCGGACCGGCCGGCTCTCGGTGGACGGCTGGGCGGACCGGGTCGACCACGTCGTCGACGACGCCGAGGACCTGGACGTGCCCGCGGTGCTGCTGCGCCCCGACGGCCACGTGGCCTGGGCGGGTGAGGACCAGCGGGAACTGCTCGGTGGGCTCGCACGGTGGTTCGGGGCCGCCGCCGGCTGAGCGCGGTCACACGGGGGAGGCGTGGTCGCTCGTGGCGCGGACGGTTGTCGGGACCGTCCCGCACGGCGCAGGATGCTGCGATGACCTCGCCTCCCGCAGTACGCCCGTACCGCCCCGGGGACCACGACGCCCTCCACGAGATCTGCGTCCGTACCGCCCACAACGGCGGCGACAGCCGCCCCGTCTACACGGACCCCGACGTCTTCCCGGCGACCTTCGCCACCCCGTACGCCCACCTGGAACCGGAACTGACCTTCGTACTGGACGACGGCCACGGGCAAGCGGTCGGCTACATCCTCGGCACCGCGAACACCCCCGCCTTCGTCGAGGACTTCCGCGAGAAGTGGCTCCCCCTGGTCGCGGACCGCTTCCCGGCGCCCCTCGGCCCTCCGGCCACCCCCGACGAGTCGATCATCCAGCTCCTGCACCACCCCGAACGCATGCTCCTCCCCGAAGTCGTCCCGTATCCGGCCCACTTGCACATCGATCTCCTCCCGGCCTGGCAGGGCCGGGGCCACGGCCGAGCACTGATGCGCACCTTCCTGCGGGCCCTGCACACCGGAGGGGTCCCGGCCGTCCACCTCTCCATGGCCGCCACCAACACGCCGGCCCGTGCCTTCTACGACCGTCTGGGCTTCCACGAGATCGAGGTCCCGGACCCCGGCCCGGTCACCTACCTGGGGCGCACGACGAAGGAACACGACACTTCCCCGGCCGTGACGCGCCCCTGACGTCCCCCACCCGGAATTCACCGAACGGCGGCCAGAACATGGCTGGGCCCCACCTGCCAGACCGCTCCGACGTGCTCGAAGCCCGCGTCACGCAACAGCGCGACGTGGCCGGACAGGGTCAGATCGTTGCCCTCGCAGTGGGGGCGGCCGCCGTCGTCCCTTCGTGAGAGGAGGGGGGCCAGCTCCGGGTCGGTGGCCGCGCCCGACCACCAGGACTCCCAGTCCTCGGTGAGGGACGCGGCGCTCCGGGCGGCTCGGCGGCGTCCGATGTCGACCGCGAGCTCGGACACCTTCGTGGAGTCCGGGCTGATGTGGTCGCCGTTGATCAGGATGCCGCCGGGGCGCAGCAGCCCGGCGAGTTCCCGGTAGACCCGTCGCAGGGTGTCCGTGCCCAGGTAGTGCAGGGCGGTGGTCGACACCACCGCGTCCGCGGGGCGTGCCAGGTCGAGCGTGTCGAGCCAGCCGGGTGCGCCGATCAGGGTCCTGACGTACCGCAGGGCGCTGCCGTAGTGGGCGCTGCCGAGTTCCAGGAGGAGCGGGTCCGCGTCCACGGCGAGCACCTCGGCCGTGGGCAGACGGCCGGCGAGCCGCGCCGCCAGGCATCCGGGGCCGCTGCCCAGGTCGAGGACGAGGGGCGCGGGGCAGTCGCGCGTCACATGCTCGACCAGGTCCGCGATGACCTCGAACCGCTCCTCGCGGTCGACCGCGTACAGCTGTTGCTGACGTTCCCAGCGCTCCACCCATCGCGCCGCCGTCGCCGTGCTCACATCCATGCCGGTCGCACTGCCTCCGTGTCGTCACGCCTCTGCTAATGGAAATCATTGCAGATTAGTGAGAACGGAGAGCAACCGCTCGATCTCCTGCGGGGTGTTGTGCACATGCAGACTCACCCGCACCGCGCCGTCCTCCGCACCACGGCCCGCCTGGCAGTGGCCGTCCGTCCGCACCATGAACCCGTGGCTGAAGAGGATGAATCCGAGGTCCCGTGAGCCGATCTCGCGGTGCCGGAAGGTGACGAGACTCCGGCGCCGCTGCACCTCGGTGCCGACCGTGAGGCTCGACCGGCAGCCCAGCACCTCGTAGGCGTCCATCCGGGCCAGGCCGTCCGTGAGCCGGGAGGTCAGCGCCACCGTCCAGCGCTCGATCCGGTCGGTTCCGGCGGCGTCCAGCCAGTCGAGCGCCGCCGTCAGGGAGACGATGCCGACCGTGTTGGGAGTGCCGCTCCACCCGCCGGGACGGAAGGCCGGTCCACGCCGGTTCCGGGACCACACGGCACCGGAACCCGGCAGGGCCATCGCCTTGTGGCCGGAGAACACCACGAAGTCGACGTCGAGACCGGCCGTCGAGACCGGCAGATGGCCGATGCCCTGCGCGGCGTCCAGACAGATCGGCACCTCCGGCCCGACCACCTGCCGTATGCGGTGCACGTTCATGTCGACGCCGTAGACGTGATGGACATGGGTGGCGGCCACGAAACGGGTGCGAGGGCCGACGATCGCGGCGAGCGCCCCCGGATCGTAGTCGCCCGAACTCTCCTGGTACGGCAGAGACCGGACGTGGACCCGCACGCCCCGGCGGGCCAGCAGCTCCTGTGCCTCCAGCCACGGGGACAGGTTCGCCTGGTGGTCGGCGAAGGGGACGACGATCTCGTCCCCTTCGCCGAGGAGCGCGGGCAGCCAGTCCCGGGCGATGCTCCGCAGCCCCTCGCTGGTCCCGCCGGTGAAGTGGACCGACGACCGCCGCGGGTCCGGGTCGTCCAGGAACTCCTTGATCCGGTCGCGGGCGTCCTCCACCAGCGCCGTCGTGGTGTTGGCCCAGGGATACGAGCCCCGACCGGCGTTGGCGTTCGAGGTGGTCAGATACGTCTGTACGGCGTCCAGGACGGGCTGCGGCTTCTGGCTGGTGGCCGCGCTGTCCAGGTAGACGAGGTCCGGGTGCCCGACGACGATCGGGAACTGGGCGCGCAACGACCGCTGCCACCCCGCCAGTTCCACCAGTTCCGTCGGCCGCGCGACAGGACCCGCCATGTCAGTCACGCACCAGCGGCGCACCGGCGTCCCGCCAGGCGATGATGCCGCCGGCCAGACTGCGCACGTCGGGGTGACCCATACGGGTGAGCAGGGCCGCGTACCGAGCCGACTGCTCGCCCACCGGGCAGGCGAGCAGCACGGGCTGCCGCCTGCCGAAGGGCAGCCCGCCCCGCAGGAGTTCGCCGAAGAGCTCGTCGACGATGTTCACCGAACCGTCGATGTGGAGCGCCGCGTACGCGAAGGGGCCGCGCAGGTCGACCACGAGGGGGCGCTGCGCCGCGATCCACTTCCGGGCGTCCTCGATGTCGATGACCGTCGCCGAGCGGATCTCGGTGTCGGTCAGTGTGGTGACCGAGTTCTTCGCGGGAGGGCGGCCCAGCAGGTCGGGGCGACGTCGGCGGACGTAGTCGAGGTAGCTCTCCACCCGGTCGCAGACGATGAAGACGGCGGTCTTGCGTTCCGTCAACTCGCAGTCCAGCGACCGGAGGTGACGGACCCCGCCGTAGTAGGCCGCTCCTCCGGTGGGGCCGGCGAGCAGGCCGCAGCGGCGGAGCAGGGTGAGCATCCCGTCGATGGCCTCGTCGGCGCTCACCGCTTCCAGCGTGTCGTAGGTGGCCGGGTCGAAGATGCCGACCTCCTGCACCTCGTCGACCGTGCGGATGCCGGGGATGAAGTCCGCCTTCCGGCCCACCAGTCCGACGACGCGCACCGTCGGATCGTGCGCGCGCAGAGCCCGGGCCACGCCGGTGGAGGACCCGGCCGTGCCCACGCAGGCGATGAACCAGTCGGGGGCCCGGCCGTCCAGGTCGGCGATGATCTCCGGGCCCGTTCCGGTGGCGTGGGCCTCGGTGTTGAGGGCGTTGAAGTACTGGTCGGTGTGCAGGTGGGCCCCGCCGGGGCGGTTCAGCCGCTGGTGGAAGAGGGTCAGTGGATCGTCGGTGTCGGTCGGGTCGAGGCATTCGGTCCGGCCGGGCAGTTCCTCGATCTCGGCGCCGAGCAGCAGGAGCAGGTCCTTGACCTCGGGTATCCGCATCCGGTTGGTGACGCTCTTGAACGGCAGCCCGTGCATACCGGCGATGAGGGCCAGGGCCTTGGCGGTGTTCCCGCTGGACAGCTCCACGATCGTCTCGCCGCGCTCCTTGGCGCCGGAGATCTCCGGCCGGGTCATGCTCCACGCGGCCCGGTCCTTCAGCGAGCCGAAGGGGTTGAGCATCTCCAGCTTGGCGTACAGGTCGATGTTGCGCAGCCCGTGAACGGCCGGGTCGATGCGGACCAGCGGTGTGTCGCCGATGGCGTCGGTGATGTTGTCGTACCTCATCCCTGCGGGTCCCCCGTAAGGTCGAGCGGCCAGTACTCCTCGTCCAGACACCACCGCGGGTGGCCGTTCTCCTCGTAGACGGCCACCTTCCGTGCCATGGGCTGCTGTTGGGCCGGTGTGGCGGCGAAGTCCATGCAGTAGCCGGCCGTGTTGGCGAAGGCCAGGAGATCGCCGGACCGCGGCAGCCGGGGCAGGTACACGGTGCGGCGGGTGATGAGATCCGCCTCCAGGCAGAGGTTGCCCATGAGGTGGACCGCCACCGGGCCCGCCGTGTCGGGCAGGGCCGGATCGAGGGGCAGGACCACGGGGTCCATGAGTACACCGTGGTCCTCCAGGCCGACGGCACCCGCGTTCATCGCGAGACGCACCATGGGCTCGCCCGTGTCCGTGGGCCTGACCTCAAGGACCCTGCCGAGGGTGAGTCCGCACTGGTCGGCCAGGGCCCGGCCGGGCTCGACGTAGAGGTCGTAGAGGCTTTCCAGCAGCAGGGTGCCCAGAGGGCGTCCCAGGCTCGGCGCCGGGCGGGACAGCAGTTCGTCGAGATACGCGGCACCGGCCGTGGGCCGATGGGCCGGGTAGAGGCTCAGCGCGCCCTTGAGCGTGCCGTTCTCCGCCCGCAGACCGTAGCCGTGACCGCCCCAGGTCATGGGCGGGCGGCTGCCCATGACGGCGCGGGTCAGCTCAGTGGTGTAGCGCTCCCACTGGGCCGCGTGCGCCAGGTAGCTGACGCCGAAGCCGCCGCCGATGTCGATGGCACGCGGCTGGAAACCACGGATCCACAGCTCCTCCATGGCCTGGAGGCACCCTTCGAGCGCCGCCGCCTTCTCGTCGAGGCTCGTGGTGTCGAGGTGGTAGCCGACACCGACCGGTTCCAGCTCGTCCCGGTGCCGTTCGAGGACATCGAGAAGGTGGTGCACGGACTTCGCCGGCGTACCGAAGCGGCTCCGCCGCGAGAGCGTTCTGGTTCCGGACGTCTCGAAACCGGACAGGCGCAGCAGGACACGGACGCGCGGAAGTCCGTGGGCGCGGACGAGACCCGCCGCCTGCTCCAGCTCGGCGGGACCGTCGGCATTGAGGCACGCTCCGCTGCGCGTGGCGAGCCAGAGGAACGCCGGGTCCTTGGGACCGGTCGCCATGATCCGGGATCCGGTGAACCCGGACCCGAGAGCGTGCCGCAGTTCGCCGAGCGACGCGGCGTCGAGCGCCGCCTCCGTCGTGGTCAGACGGCGCACGAGGGAGCCGGCACGGTTCGCCTTGTGGGCGAAGTAGATCCGCCCGGCCAGCCGATGACGGTCGAGGACCGAACGGAAGCGCCGTACGTTGTCGGCGATCTGGTCCGGCAGGAGGACGTTCAGCGGGGAGCCCAGAGCGTCCACGAGGGTGTGCAGGAGCTGCGCCGAGTCCAGGAGAGCCGCTGTGCGCGGTTCCAGTCGTGGTTCCAGGTACAACGGGTCGTGGTCGCTCATCCCAGATGTTCCTCCCCACCGAGGAAGACGTACCGGTGTCGGCAAACGGCCATAACGACCGTAACCCTCCCCTCGCCGGGCCTTCCGGAATCGGGCCCGGTGAGGGAGGGGCTGTTTCCCGACGGCCGACGGCTGGAACGGGACGGTCGGGGAGAGGGAACAGGACGGTCGGGGAGAGCGCACGGGTTGACGGGTGAACGGACCGAGGGGCCGGGCGGGGGCGGTGACTTCGGAGGGTCAGGCGGTTCGCAGGGCGAGGCTCATCAGGATCGCGTCACGGTCGTCGCCGGGGGCGATGCGCAGCGCGCCGGGCCAGCGGCCGACCTCCTCCCAGCCCACCTTGCGGTAGAACTCCTCCAGGCCCACACCGCCCCGGGTGGAGAGCGAGAGCCGCTCCAGGCCCATCTCGTCCCGGGCGATGTCGTGCACCCGGTGCATCAGTGCGGTGCCGACGCCCCGGCCGCGGAAGCGCGGATGCGTCTGGACGTGGTTGACCGTGCCGCAGTGCGCGCCGAGCGGATGCGGCTCCCGGCGGACGATCAGCCAGCCGGCGAGCGAGCCGCCGACGGTGGCGACGAGCAGTCTGCCGCGACCGGGATGGAGCCCGTGGACGAGCGAGTCGACCACGGGACCGACGTCGTGCGCGCTCACCGGCAGGGGAGGGAACTCGGTGGCGAGGACCGCGCCACCGGCGTTCGCCACGACCTCCCAACAGCCGGCGATCTGCTGTCTGAGCCCCGGGGTGACCTCCTCGGGGCGGGTCAGTTGCAGGAACTCCGAGGCTTGATGCACCGTCATGTCCGTCAGCCTCGCACAGGAGTTGCCGCCCGGCGGGCCGGTGCGGTCCTGCGCGGGGCGCGCTCGCGCCGCGACCGGGCGGGCACGGCGGCTACGGCTTCGCCCTGACCAGCCCGGCGTCGTACGCCGTGATCACGGCCTGGATGCGGTCGCGGGCCCCGATCTTGGCGAGGACACGGCCGACGTGCTTCTTCACGGTGGATTCGGTGAGAACGAGCCGTTCGGCGATCTCCGCGTTGGTCCAGCCCTGGCCGATGGCGACCAGCACCTCGTGTCCGCGCTCGCTGAGGGTCCCCAGCCGTGGTGCATCACCGCCGTCGCCGCCACGACGTGGGGCAACATCGGCCGCGGCAACAGCAGTCTGGCCGCGAGATACGAGGTGCGCCGGGAACGCGCCACCGGGTCCCGCTGTCCGTCGTGGTCCCTCCGTAGTTCCGGCTCCCGCACACCCGCGACGTCCAGGCTCTGATTCCACGCGCTCATGCGCCGATCGTAGGGGGCGCGCCGAGGGCACGGCCGAGGCCCCTGGGGCGAAACCGTCGTCGCCTGGATTTGTGTCCGGCGTTCGGAGGGATCGGGCGTGATCTGGCGGACCCCTCCCTGCGGACCACGCCGATCCATGTCATCGCCGCCCGCTGGGGCATGGCCGGCGCCTCCGACTTCACCCGCTCCTTCCGCACCGCGCACGGACTCGCACGCAGCGAGTACCGGTTGCGGGCGCTGTCCGAACGGCATCGAGTGGTCCGGAGGCTAGGTCTAGGTTGGGTCCATGTACTCGACGCGGGTCTCCAGGCATGTGAAAGCCCCACGCGCGGACGTGTACCTCGCGCTCCTGGACGCGGACGCGATCGCGCGATGGCGGGTCCCGGACGGTATGAGCGGTCAGGTGCACGAGTTCGACCCGCGTGAGGGAGGCAGGTTCCGTGTCTCGCTCACCTACGACGCGCCGACCGGCACCGGCAAGTCGGCGTCCCACACCGACACGTACCACGGCCACTTCGCGAAGCTCGTGCCCGACGAGAAGGTGGTCGAGGTTCTCCAGTTCGAGACGGAGGACCCCGCGCTCAGCGGCACGATGACGATGACCACCGTGCTCACCGACGCGGACGGCGGCACCGATGTCCTCGTCGTGCACGAAGGGATTCCCGACGCCGTGCCGGCCGCCGACAACGAGACGGGCACACACATGGCACTGGCGAACCTGGCCCGGCTCGTCGAGGCCTGGGCTTCCGGCGTGGAGTCGCCGGTGACCGGCGGGGCCCCCGGTCGCACCCACCCGCCGTACCCAGACCTCCGGAACGGCGCGTAGCGTCAGGACGTGCGCTGTGCCGGCATCCTCACCCTCATGGATCGGACCGGGTTCGAGGGGTCCCCGCGTGGTTGTCGGCGGAAGGCGTCTGCGGGGCGGGTTGCTCGGCGGCACCGGCACTGGCACCGGCACCGGCGGCAGGCGGGCGCGGGGTGCGGCGGCGGATGAACCAGGCGGCGGCCGGCTCGGTGTAGCGGGCGGTGAGCGGGCCCACGATCACCAGGATGAGGACGTAGGCGGTGGCCAGCGGGCCGAGGGACGGTTCGATGCCGGCGGTGACGGCGAGGCCGGCGATGACGATGGAGAACTCGCCGCGCGCGACGAGGGTGCCGCCCGCCCGCCAACGGCCCTTCGTCCCCACGCCCGCCCGCTTCGCGGCCCAGTAGCCGGAGGTGATCTTCGTGGCCGCGGTGACGACGGCGAGGGCGAGTGCGGGCAGCAGTACCGGCGGGATGCTGGCGGGGTCGGTGTGCAGGCCGAAGAAGACGAAGAACACGGCGGCGAACAGGTCCCGCAGCGGCGCCAGCAGACCGTGCGCGCCCTCGGCGACCTCACCGGAGAGCGCGATGCCGACGAGGAACGCGCCCACGGCGGCGGACACCTGGAGCTGCTGGGCGACCCCGGCGACCAGCAGGGTCAGACCGAGGACGACGAGCAGCAGCTTCTCGGGGTCGTCGCTGGAGACGAAGCGGGAGATGTGACGGCCGTAGCGGACGGCGGCCAGGAGGACGAGCCCGGCGACCGTGAGGGCGATCGCCAGAGTGGCACTGCCGGCGGCGAGGCTGGTACCGGCGACGAGCGCGGTGAGGATCGGCAGGTAGACGGCCATGGAGAGGTCTTCCAGGACCAGGATGCTCAGTACGACGGGCGTTTCGCGGTTGCCGAGCCGTCCGAGGTCGCCAAGGACCTTGGCGATGACGCCGGAGGAGGAGATCCAGGTGACGCCGGCGAGTACGACGGCGGCGACGGGGCCCCAGCCGAGCAGCAGTGCCATGGCGGCGCCGGGCAGGGCGTTGAGGGCGGCGTCGACGAGGCCGGCCGGGTACTGGGTCTTGAGGTTGGAGACGAGATCGCTCGCCGTGTACTCCAGCCCGAGCATGAGCAGCAGCAGGATCACGCCGATCTCGGCGCCGATCGCCACGAACTCCTCACTGGTCCCCAGCGGCAGCAGCCCGCCCTCACCGAACGCCAGCCCGGCCAGCAGATACAGCGGTATGGGGGAGAACTGCAGGCGTCCGGCGAGCCGGCCCAGCAGCCCCAGCCCGAGGATGATCGCGCCGAACTCGACCAGGAAGACGGCGGAGGAGTGCGTGGTGGACGACTGGGCGAGGAACTGAGCGGCGGACTGCCCTGCGGACTGGGCTGCGGCCTGAGCGGAGGCGTACACGAACCGCTCACTCCCGCCCGAGTATCGCCGCGGCCGCCTCCACACCCTCCCGGGTGCCGATCACGATGAGCGTGTCACCGCCGGCCAGCCGGAAGTCCGGCGTCGGCGACGGAATCGCCTCGGCCCGCCGCAGTACGGCCACGATGGACGCGCCCGTCTCGGTCCGCATCCGGGTGTCGCCCAGCACGCGCCCGTTCCAGTGGGACGTCGACGTCAGCTCGATCCGCTCCGCGACCAGCCCCAGCTCCGTGGTGGACAACAGGTTCGGGCTGTGGTGGTCCGGCGTCAGCGCGTCGACGAGGGCGGTCGCCTCTCCCGACGTCAGCCGCACCGACAGCGCACACGCGTCCGGATCGTCCTGCTGGTACGCGCTCAACGTGCGCGCACCGTCCCGATGGGCGACCACCGAGATCCGCCGCTGCTCCTTGGTCGTGAGGTCGTAACGGACCCCGATCCCCGGCAACGGCGTACTACTGAGGCGCGGAGCACCCACGGCTGGCCCCCTGTCTGATTCGGATATGTCATCGGACAACCGTCGGTGCCACCCTAACGAGACCCCGGAAACCGGCTGCCGGTCGTGCGGTCGGCACCCGATGGAACAATCCCCCTTCAACCCCGGACCGGCCTCCCGACCCGCCACCGGGGATGACCGAAAGGAACCACCGTCATGATCCCAACGGGTGCCCCCACAACCCGTGCGGCGGACGCCTTCCCGGTGCGCGGAGCGGGCGCCCCGACAACCAGTGGACCGACTGCCTTCAGGGCCCGTGGCCCGGGCGCCCCGACGGCCGGCGGACCGGCCGCAGCGGAGGCCCCCAGGACCCGCGGCGCGGATGTCCCCAAGACTCGTGGCGCGGATGTCCCCACGACTCGTGGCGCGGGAGCCCGCGAGCCCCACGCCACGGGGATACCCGTTCCCTCCGGAGCAGAAGGCCTCACGCCCCCCAGAGGCCCCGTTCCCGCCGGAGGACCTGTGGCGCTCGGTGGCGTCACGTCGTCTGGGGGTCCTGCGGTGCTCGGTGGCCTCACGCCCCCCGGAGCACTCACGCCCCCCGGAGCACCCACGACGCCTGAAGGCCCCACGCCTCCCGGAGCGCATGCCCCCAAGACCCCCGGAGCGTGCCCGTGATCCAGTGGGTTTCCCTGGGGACCGGCCCCCGCCCCGTCCCCCAGCCCGTGGCGACCCCCTTGGTGTGGGCCACGGCCTTCGCGGGCGCGATGTCGTTGGTGGCCGTTCTCAACGCGCTGGTCGGCACGGACCGCCCCGGCCTGGCGCTGGCCGCGCTGTCCCTGCTCGCCGCGCTCCTGGGCGTGCACGCCCGCTTCACCG
>NZ_LRTR01000596.1 GCF_001550375.1 Streptomyces europaeiscabiei
CGGGATGCTGGCGGGGTCGGTGTGCAGGCCGAAGAAGACGAAGAACACGGCGGCGAACAGGTCCCGCAGCGGCGCCAGCAGACCGTGCGCGCCCTCGGCGACCTCACCCGACAGCGCGATGCCCACCAGGAACGCGCCCACCGCCGCCGACACCTGCAACTGCTGCGCGAGCCCGGCGACGACGAGCGTCACCCCCAGCACGACGAGCAGCAGTTTCTCGGGATCGTCGCTGGAGACGAAGCGGGAGATGTGCCGCCCGTAGCGCACCGCCACCAGCAGCACGACCCCGGCCGTACCGAGCGCGATGGCCAGGGTCGCGCTGCCCGCCGCCAGACCGACCCCGGCCAGCAGCGCGGTGACGATCGGCAGGTAGACGGCCATGGAGAGGTCTTCCAGGACCAGGATGCTCAGCACGACGGGCGTTTCGCGGTTGCCGAGCCGTCCGAGGTCGCCGAGGACCTTGGCGATGACGCCGGAGGAGGAGATCCAGGTGACGCCGGCGAGTACGACGGCGGCGACGGGGCCCCAGCCGAGCAGCAGTGCCATGGCGGCGCCGGGCAGGGCGTTGAGGGCGGCGTCGACGAGGCCGGCCGGGTACTGGGTCTTGAGGTTGGAGACGAGATCAGTCGCCGTGTACTCCAGCCCGAGCATGAGCAGCAGCAGGATCACGCCGATCTCGGCGCCGATCGCCACGAACTCCTCACTGGTCCCCAGCGGCAGCAGCCCGCCCTCACCGAACGCCAGCCCGGCCAGCAGATACAGCGGTATCGGCGAGAGCCGGAACCGCCCGGCGAACCTCCCCAGCAGCCCCAGCCCGAGGATGATCGCGCCGAACTCGACCAGGAAGACGGCGGAGGAGTGCGTGGTGGACGACTGGGCGAGGAACTGAGCGGCGGACTGCCCTGCGGACTGGGCTGCGGCCTGAGCGGAGGCGTACACGAACCGCTCACTCCCGCCCGAGTATCGCCGCGGCCGCCTCCACACCCTCCCGGGTGCCGATCACGATGAGCGTGTCACCGCCGGCCAGCCGGAAGTCCGGCGTCGGCGACGGAATCGCCTCGGCCCGCCGCAGTACGGCCACGATGGACGCGCCCGTCTCGGTCCGCATCCGGGTGTCGCCCAGCACGCGCCCGTTCCAGTGGGACGTCGACGTCAGCTCGATCCGCTCCGCGACCAGCCCCAGCTCCGTGGTGGACAACAGGTTCGGGCTGTGGTGGTCCGGCGTCAGCGCGTCGACGAGGGCGGTCGCCTCTCCCGACGTCAGCCGCACCGACAGCGCACACGCGTCCGGATCGTCCTGCTGGTACGCGCTCAACGTGCGCGCACCGTCCCGATGGGCGACCACCGAGATCCGCCGCTGCTCCTTGGTCGTGAGGTCGTAACGGACCCCGATCCCCGGCAACGGCGTACTACTGAGGCGCGG
>NZ_LRTR01000597.1 GCF_001550375.1 Streptomyces europaeiscabiei
GATGCTGGCGGGGTCGGTGTGCAGGCCGAAGAAGACGAAGAACACGGCGGCGAACAGGTCCCGCAGCGGCGCCAGCAGACCGTGCGCGCCCTCGGCGACCTCACCGGAGAGCGCGATGCCGACGAGGAACGCGCCCACGGCGGCGGACACCTGGAGCTGCTGGGCGACCCCGGCGACCAGCAGGGTCAGACCGAGGACGACGAGCAGCAGCTTCTCGGGGTCGTCGCTGGAGACGAAGCGGGAGATGTGACGGCCGTAGCGGACGGCGGCCAGGAGGACGAGCCCGGCGACCGTGAGGGCGATCGCCAGAGTGGCACTGCCGGCGGCGAGGCTGGTACCGGCGACGAGCGCGGTGAGGATCGGCAGGTAGACGGCCATGGAGAGGTCTTCCAGGACCAGGATGCTCAGTACGACGGGCGTTTCGCGGTTGCCGAGCCGTCCGAGGTCGCCGAGGACCTTGGCGATGACGCCGGAGGAGGAGATCCAGGTGACGCCGGCGAGTACGACGGCGGCGACGGGGCCCCAGCCGAGCAGCAGTGCCATGGCGGCGCCGGGCAGGGCGTTGAGGGCGGCGTCGACGAGGCCGGCCGGGTACTGGGTCTTGAGGTTGGAGACGAGATCAGTCGCCGTGTACTCCAGCCCGAGCATGAGCAGCAGCAGGATCACGCCGATCTCGGCGCCGATCGCCACGAACTCCTCACTGGTCCCCAGCGGCAGCAGCCCGCCCTCACCGAACGCCAGCCCGGCCAGCAGATACAGCGGTATCGGCGAGAGCCGGAACCGCCCGGCGAACCTCCCCAGCAGCCCCAGCCCGAGGATGATCGCGCCGAACTCGACCAGGAAGACGGCGGAGGAGTGCGTGGTGGACGACTGGGCGAGGAACTGAGCGGCGGACTGCCCTGCGGACTGGGCTGCGGCCTGAGCGGAGGCGTACACGAACCGCTCACTCCCGCCCGAGTATCGCCGCGGCCGCCTCCACACCCTCCCGGGTGCCGATCACGATGAGCGTGTCACCGCCGGCCAGCCGGAAGTCCGGCGTCGGCGACGGAATCGCCTCGGCCCGCCGCAGTACGGCCACGATGGACGCGCCCGTCTCGGTCCGCATCCGGGTGTCGCCCAGCACGCGCCCGTTCCAGTGGGACGTCGACGTCAGCTCGATCCGCTCCGCGACCAGCCCCAGCTCCGTGGTGGACAACAGGTTCGGGCTGTGGTGGTCCGGCGTCAGCGCGTCGACGAGGGCGGTCGCCTCTCCCGACGTCAGCCGCACCGACAGCGCACACGCGTCCGGATCGTCCTGCTGGTACGCGCTCAACGTGCGCGCACCGTCCCGATGGGCGACCACCGAGATCCGCCGCTGCTCCTTGGTCGTGAGGTCGTAACGGACCCCGATCCCCGGCAACGGCGTACTACTGAGGCGCGGAGCACCCACGGCTGGCCCCCTGTCTGATTCGGATATGTCATCGGACAACCGTCGGTGCCACCC
>NZ_LRTR01000598.1 GCF_001550375.1 Streptomyces europaeiscabiei
CAGCGGCGCCAGCAGACCGTGCGCGCCCTCGGCGACCTCACCCGACAGCGCGATGCCCACCAGGAACGCGCCCACCGCCGCCGACACCTGCAACTGCTGCGCGAGCCCGGCGACGACGAGCGTCACCCCCAGCACGACGAGCAGCAGTTTCTCGGGATCGTCGCTGGAGACGAAGCGGGAGATGTGCCGCCCGTAGCGCACCGCCACCAGCAGCACGACCCCGGCCGTACCGAGCGCGATGGCCAGGGTCGCGCTGCCCGCCGCCAGACCGACCCCGGCCAGCAGCGCGGTGACGATCGGCAGGTAGACGGCCATGGAGAGGTCTTCCAGGACCAGGATGCTCAGTACGACGGGCGTTTCGCGGTTGCCGAGCCGTCCGAGGTCGCCGAGGACCTTGGCGATGACGCCGGAGGAGGAGATCCAGGTGACGCCGGCGAGTACGACGGCGGCGACGGGGCCCCAGCCGAGCAGCAGTGCCATGGCGGCGCCGGGCAGGGCGTTGAGGGCGGCGTCGACGAGGCCGGCCGGGTACTGGGTCTTGAGGTTGGAGACGAGATCGCTCGCCGTGTACTCCAGCCCGAGCATGAGCAGCAGCAGGATCACGCCGATCTCGGCGCCGATCGCCACGAACTCCTCACTGGTCCCCAGCGGCAGCAGCCCGCCCTCACCGAACGCCAGCCCGGCCAGCAGATACAGCGGTATGGGGGAGAACTGCAGGCGTCCGGCGAGCCGGCCCAGCAGCCCCAGCCCGAGGATGATCGCGCCGAACTCGATCAGGAAGACGGCGGAGGAGTGCCCCGATGACTCCGACTGCGCGGCGAGGTGCGCGACGGGTTGCGTCGTGAGGTGTGCGGCGAGGTACATGGTCGGCTCACTCCCGCCCGAGTATCGCGGCGGCCGCCTCCACACCCTCCCGGGTGCCGATCACGATGAGTGTGTCACCGCCCGCGAGCCGGAAGTCCGGGGTGGGGGAGGGGATCGCCTGCGCCCGCCGCAGTACGGCCACGATCGAGACGCCGGTCTCGGTCCGCATCCGGGTCTCGCCGAGGACACGCCCGTTCCAGTGGGATGTCGACGACAGCTCGATCCGCTCCGCCACGAGCCCGAGGTCGGTGGTCGACAGCAGGTTCGGGTTGTGGTGACCGGGCGCGAGCGCGTCCATCAGGAGGGCGGTCTCCGGTTCCGTCAGATGCAGGGCCTGGGCGCAGGCGTCCGGGTCGTCGGCCCGGTAGACGTTCACGGTCCGGGTACCGTCCCGGTGCGCGATCACCGACAGATGACGGTGCTCCCGTGTGGTCAGGTCGTACTGGACACCGATCCCCGGCAAGGGTGTGGTGCTCATCCGGCCGGTAGGCACAACCCCTCCCCCTTTTCATAGAACTCTGCGACAGCGGTACCACGCGCGCCCCACGTCAAACAGGATGACCGGGCGTGACGAGGGGCCATGGTGCCACCCGCGAAGAGGTCGGGCATATGGGTGTCAGCACGGATGGACAGGGCCGGTCCGCGGCGGACAGGGTGGTGGGGGCAGTGGACCCACCACCGGCGGAGCAGCGGGCGGCCAGCCGCCTGGGCCGGGCAGCGGAACCGCCGTCCGCCGAGGCCCGTGCGTTAACCGCTCCGGGGCCCTGAGCGGGGGCGTTCCCGGCCGGTGAGAGACAGTGGGGGTGAGAAGAGGTCACCGTGAAGGGAGCACAGGATCATGTCGCTGTACTGGCGGATCTTCCTCTCCAACGCGGCCGTACTGATGGTCGCCGTTCTGCTGCTTCTGGGCCCGGTCACCGTGTCCACGCCCGTACTGTTCGGAGAGGCCCTCGTGCTGCTCGCCGGGTTGGTGGTGATGCTGATCGCGAACGCCGTCCTGCTGCGCGTCGGGCTGGCTCCCCTCGGCAGGCTGACCCGGGCCATGACCACCGCGGACCTCCTCAGGCCCGGCAGCCGCACCACCGTCACCGGGCCCTCCGAGATCGCCGAACTCACCAAGACCTTCAACGCCATGCTTGCCCGGCTCGAAGCCGAACGCGCCACGAGCTCGGGCCGTGCCCTCTCCGCACAGGAAGCCGAACGCCGACGCCTGGCCCGCGAACTCCACGACGAGGTCGGACAGACCCTGACCGCCGTGCTGCTCCAGCTCAGACACGCCGCCGACCTCGCCCCGCAGACCGTGCGCACCGACCTGCACCAGGCCCAGGAGACCACCCGAGCCGGCCTGGAGGAGATACGCCGCATCGCCCGCCGACTACGCCCCGGGGTCCTCGAAGAACTCGGTCTGCACAGCGCCCTGCGCGCCCTGACCGCGGAGTTCACCACCGCACGGCTGCGGGTCACCGCCCACATCACCCCGGGCCTGCCCCGCCTGGACCCGGACACCGAACTCGTCCTCTACCGCATCGCCCAGGAGAGCCTGACCAACACCGCCCGGCACGCCGGCGCCACCCGCGCCGAAGTCCACCTCCGGCCCCTGCCCGACGCCCGGACGGCCCTGCTCGTACGGGACAACGGCCGTGGCATCGCCTCCGCACCGGAAGGCGCCGGCATCAACGGCATGCGCGAACGGGCCCTCCTCATCGGCGCGGACCTGCACATCGGGCCCGGCCCGCAGGGCGGCACGCAGATATCCCTGCACGCCGCGACCGACGGCACCACGACCGACGGCACCACACCAGGTGGGACGACCGCGGGTGGGGTGCCTCCGGATGACACGTCCCAGGCCGACCCGTCTGCCGCTGACTCGCCCGGGGCTTGCTCGCCTGCGGATGACATGCCCTCCACCGCCGACCGCTTCCGGGAGACCGCACGATGACCCGACCGGCCCCGGCCCGCATCCTCCTCGCCGACGACCACGCCCTCGTACGCCAGGGTGTGCGCCTCATCCTCGACGCCCAGTCCGATCTGACGGTCGTGGCCGAGGCTGCCGACGGCATCGAAGCGGTCGCGCGGGCCCGTGAGGGTGACATCGACCTGGCCGTCCTCGACATCGCCATGCCCCACCGGACCGGACTGCAGGCCGCCCGCGAACTGGCCCGGCTGCGGCCCGAGCCGCGCACGCTGATGCTGACGATGTACGACAACGAGCAGTACTTCTTCGAAGCCCTCAAGGCCGGCGCCTCCGGCTACGTCCCCAAGTCGGTCGCCGACCGGGATCTCGTCGAGGCCTGCCGCGCCGCCCTGCGCGACGAACCCTTCATCTACCCGGGCGCCGAAACCACCCTCATCCGCACCTACCTCGACCGCGCCCGCACCGGCGACCGGCTCCCCGAACGCCCCATCACCGAACGGGAGGAGGAGATCCTCAAACTCGTCGCCGAGGGCCACACGTCCAAGGAGATCGCCCGCCTCCTCGTCATCAGCGCCAAGACCGTCGAACGCCACCGGGCCAACCTCCTCCAGAAACTGGGCCTGCGCGACCGCCTGGAACTCACCCGCTACGCCATCCGCACGGGCCTGACCGAGCCCTGACTCCGCCCCTTTCCCGTTCGTACACCTACGGGGAACCATGAACTCCCAGTTCAGACCGCCAAGTTGGGGAATCGCGACTCCAACGGTCCCCTCAGACGGGGGTAGTGGATTAAGTGCGTCCGGTTCAAGGTGAAGGGCATGACAGAACTGCAGACCTTCGTACTGCCCCCGACGGTTGACGGCAGTGACGTGGACAAGGCACTCGGCCAGGCACTGATCGCCGCCTGGCAGGACGACGGCATCTTCCAGATCCAGGCGACGCCGAAACAGGAAGCTGTCACCGAGCGGGCACTCGAATTCTCTCGGGGCTTCTTCGGCCGCCCGTTCAAGGAGAAGGCCGGGCACGTGTCCGACCTCACCTACAGCGGGTACGTCGCGTCCGGGGAGGAGGAGACAGCCGGGGAGAAGGACGGCTCGGAGATCTTCACCGTCTGCCCCGACATCCCCGAGGACGACGCTCGCGTCATCGACAGGTGGCCTTGTCACGGACCCGCTCCCTGGCCTTCCGAGCAGTACGCCGACGCGATGAAGAGCTACATGGGCACCGTGGGCGACATCGGTGAGCGACTGCTCAGACTGGTCGCTCTGGGCCTCGGCCTGGACGACATGGACCACTTCACGAAGCTCACCGCGGACGGCTGGCACCACATGCGGGTCCTGCGCTTCCCTCGGGCGGACGCCACCTCCGAGCGGGGCATCGGCTCCCACACCGACTACGGTCTGCTGGTCATCGCGGTCCAGGACGACGTGGGCGGCCTCTACATCCGTCCCCCGGTACCGGGCGAGACACGCGGACGCAACTGGCTGCCCGACGAGTCCATGGCCGGACGGTACGAGAACGAGGAGCCCTGGACCTTCGTCACCCCGGTCCCCTGCGTGTTCACCGTCTTCCCCGGCGACATCATGCAGTTCATCACGGGCGGAACCCTCCTCTCCACCCCGCACAAGGTGCGCCTGGCCGACCGCGAGCGGTACACCATCGCGTACTTCCACGAGCCGTCGTTCCAGGCCGTCGCGCGACCCCTGGAAGGGGGCGGGGCGGACGAGTTCATCCACTACGGCACGCACTTCACCAACATGTTCATGCGCTGCTACCCCGAGCGCACCGCCACCGCGCGCATAGAGAAGGAGGACCGGCTCGCCGTCCTCGAACGCCTCCGCAAGGAGGCCCTCAACTCCTGAACCGCGTCCGCGGCGGGCCGTGTCGTGGCCCGGAACGTGTCGAAGCCGCCCGGCAGCCACCGGGCGGCTTCGACACGTTCCGGGCCGACTGTCGTGGGGTGGGCGGGCGTACGGGTGCCCGCGTCCGGGTTCTGGACCGCCGGGCAGAAGGCGTCCTCGACCGCGCTCGTCGTGCGGGGGAGCGGGGAGCTCAACACCATGGAGTCGAGGCCGGCGTCGGCGGCGACGATCGTTCCGCCGTGGCCCGACTGCTGTCGACGCCGACCCGACCACGTTCCTCCCGAGCCGGGCGGGATCCACGACGGCGCGCCCGGCCCCGCAGCCACCCGCTCTCGCTCTCCTCCGCCTTGCGAGTCCTCTCCCCGCCTGTCGGTGCCTCAGGGAAGCAGACCCAGACGGCGTGCCGTCATGACGGTTTCCATCCGGGTGTGGCAGCCCAGCCTGCGCATGGCGCTGCGCAGATAGCTCTTCACCGTCTCGGCCCGAAGGCCCAGTTCATCCGCCACGTCCGTGTTGGTCCGCCCCAGCGCGACGCAGGACAGCACGTCCAGTTCGCGTGACGAGAGGGTGCTGAGCGGGTGGGAGGGGGGAGCTCCGGCACCGGCCAGCTTGTCGCACACACCGACGACCCGGTCGCGCAACTCGTCGTCGGTGAGCTGCTGGGCGAGGATCCGCAGTTCCGAGTACGCCTCGCGAATCGTCTCCCACCGGGGGGACGTGGGGCCCTCGGACCGGCCGGTGGTCTCCGCGGGCTCGTTCAGGGTGCCGAGGCGGCGCATCACCTCGTCCCGCACCGCCAGGTTCTGCTCCAGACCGCGGGCGGCCTGCATGACCGAGTCGACGGTCCGGTCCCCCAAGGCCACGGACCGGCGGACCGCGCCGTACATGACCGCCCGCACCGTCCGGTTGACCACCACGGGTGCCGCCACGACGGCGTGGATGCCCTCCGCGGCGACCATGAGGTCGTAGTGGTGGCTGATCTGTTTGGAGTTCGCGTAGTCGTTGACAGCGATGGGGCGGTGCAGGGCCACCACCTTGCCGCCGAGCCCCATGCCGAAGCCGAGGGTCAGCCCGAACAGGGCGTTGGTGGAGTTGCCCGTGAACTCGGTGAGCTGCGCGTGCCGGCCCCTGACCACGACGCCGCCGAAGGCGAGATCGACGCCGGCGGTGTCCCGTAACGCCTGGATGCCACGTTTGACTTGGCGGTCATCGTCCGGAACGGGGGATGATTTCACTGTCATGCGGATTCCTCGATCTGCCCGGGGGTAGGAACGCGCCCCCTGCCCGAGACGTGCGCGGGCTTCGTGCGGGAGTGGTGCTGGTGCTGTGTGCTGGTGCTGCGACTGCTGTGAACGAGTACGTGAGTGAGTACGTGCATATGGGGGTTCGCGACTCTCCGAAGTACGGGTCCGCGATCCTCCGGTGGCTGTGGCTGTGGCTGTGGCTGTGGCTGTGGCTGTGGCTGTGGCGGTCGTTCGTCGATCGGGCGAGCAGTTTCCCCGTCGGGGGTTGACGGCGAGCCGGGAGGCTGGGCCCCATTCCACGTTCAGCGGGTTGATCAGCCCGGCTTCGACGTGTTTCGGCGGACATCGGGCGGATCCCGTCGAGCCGCGCGGCGACGGCCTTCCCTACGGTGACGGGGTCGCCGAGGCCGTCGGCGGCGCGGAGCACCGGCTCGTCCTTGGCCACCCTGCGGCGTTGCACCACCTGGACGCCGACGTGTGGCGGGCCTTCGCCCACGTGCTGGAGCCGGGGGAGCCGCCAGTGCCGGTCGGGCGGCGGATCGTCGAACTCGCCTGTGCCGGTCGGGTTGTTCGGACCGGGCGAGGGGGCGGGGGCGTGTGGTTCGCCCAGGTCGTTCACACGGGTCACGTGTTCCGCCAGGCGGGTGTGGGAGTCGTCGGTTTCCGTGGCGCGGGGGTCAGCCGCCCAGGGGCCTATGTGCGCTCCGCGCGCCGAGGGCCTTCCAGGGCGCTGAGGCGAAGAGGTCGGTGAGGGCTTCCACGGCGGCCCGGGCCGCGCGGCCTCCGGGGGAGTCCAGCATTCCGCGGTCACGGAGTCGCCGTTCGCCCTCGGCCCACCCCTCGTCGATCCGTCCCCGGAGCGCCCGGTTGGTCTCGGGGACCTCGCCGGCCGCCGCGGAGATCCTCACGAGAGCCTCGACACCGTCGAACGCGGCATGCGTCAGGACGCCGACCTGTCGTCGCCCCGGTAGTCGCACAGGGCTCTGACCGCCTGCCACGGCGAGAGGTTGGGCGCCTGGGGGAGCGCGAGGAAGGCCATCCCGGCCCCGAGTGGACAGCCGGGCGCGCCGCACGCGGCAGAGGCGGCGGCCG
>NZ_LRTR01000599.1 GCF_001550375.1 Streptomyces europaeiscabiei
CCAGGGCCGCCCGCGCCGTCTGCACTCCGGTGCCCAGCACGGTGTCCGGCGCGCACCCCACTCCGACTCCCGCCCGCGCGGCGGCCGCCATGACGGTGTGGGCGTCGGCGAGCGTGGCGGCGAGCGGCTTCTCCCCGTAGACGTTCTTGCCGTGACCGATGGCCCCGAGGGCGATTCCGGCGTGCGCCCCGGGGGTGGTGAGGTTCAGCACCGTGTCCACGTTCGGGCTGCTCAGCAGCTCCTCGACGGTCAGCGCCCGGACGCCGGGCAGTCCGGCGGCGACCGCTGCCGACCGGGAGGCGTCAAGGTCGGCGACCGCGGTCACACGCACGGCGGGATGACCGGCCAGCGTGTCTAGGTACGCGCGGGAGATGACTCCGAGCCCTACGACGCCGACGCGGTGCGCGTCGCCCACAGCATGCCCCTCTCGATGATGGTGCGGACGTTGGGGTTCTCCAGCACGTCGAGGCTGTGCCCCGGCGTCGTCACCACGATCCGCCCGGCCCCCCACCGACGGGTCCAGACCGCCGGTGAGGTCACCGGCCGGTGCCAGGGCTCCCACGGCCGGGTGGGATGCGTGGTGGTGGCCAGGACGTCGATGAGGTCGTCGTGGAGCACCCAGTACTGCTCGGTGTGCAGCTCGAAGTCCTCGATGCCCGCGGTGACGGGGTGCTCGCGGCCGGCTTCGGTAACGGCGATGGTATGCGGCAGGAAGTTGTCCTCCGGCCCGCCCCGGCGCTCGCACGGTTCCCTGCCCGGGTGCGTGGCGAACTGCCCACCCACCAGATGGAGATAGTCAGAGGAGGCGCGGAACGAGTCGGCGATCCCGCCGTGCCAGCCGGTGAACCCGGTGCCGGCCACGACCGCGGAGGTCAGCCCCGCGAGCTGCTCGCCCGTGATCTCCGACATCGTGACGCACTGCACGATCAGGTCGGTGCCTGCCATCTCGGCGGTGTCGGCGTAGACGTCGGTCGACTCCTCAACCCGGACGGCGTATCCGTTGCTCCGTAGGAAGGGCAGGAACAGTTCCGTCGCCTCGACCGGCTGGTGCCCCTCCCAACCGCCGCGGACCACCAGGGCTTTCTTCAGCGTCATCGTGATCTCACCATGCGCCGGGCGCCCGCGCTCACGCAAGAGGGCCGGGCCTCAGGAAAATTTCGCTGACGAGGCTCGGGCGCCGACCGTCCAACAGGCCGCGGTGAAGCGGACTTCCGTGCCGTGCACGAAGGGCCCGAAGGCGGCACGAACCGTCTCGACGACCCGTCCGCGGGTCTGCTCGTCCACCTCGGGCAGGTACATGCCCACCGGACCGAGCCGGGTGAAGTAACGAACCAGCTCCTTCTCGGGCAGGGTGCAGACCACGTCGACCGGCCGGATCTCGATCCCGGCCCAGCCGCTCTCCGCCAGGATGCGCCGGACCTTGTCCGCGTCCGCGAAGGCGAACTGCCCCGGCTCGTCCGGCCGACGGACGGGCAGGTCCGGGAGCAGCAATGACGCGGCGCGCTGGGCCGTCGTCATGAACGGGTTCTCGGCCGGATCACGCCAGACAACGCACCGCAGCGCGCCCTCGTCCCTGACAGCGCGCCGGAGGTTGGCGAAGGCCCGGACGGGATCGAGGAAGAACATGACACCGAACCGCGAGATGACGGCGTCGAAGGCGCCGGGTTCAAAGGCGTGGTCCTGTGCGTCGGCGCAGACGAACGACGCCGGTACGTCCTCCTGTTCGGCGTCCTCCCGGGCCGTGCTGATCATCGGTTCGGAGATGTCGACGCCGACACAGCGACCCCCCGGACCCAGCCGTCGCGCCACGGACAGCGTGAGGCCCCCCGTACCGCAGCCGACATCGAGCACATGCCGAGCCTGTTCGGCGGCGACGGCATCGACGAGAAGCTCCTCGATGGGCCTGAACATCTCGTCCAGTACTCCCTTCAGCTCGCCCCACGCCTGACCGGCGGGCCCTTTCCAGCGGGCTGCCTGCTCGTCGTCGGCACTGCGCGCAGAGTCCATGACTTTCTCTCCTTCTGGTTGCCTTCGTCGTGCCGGGATGACAGCGTTCTACTTCAAGTCGACTTGAGGTCAAGCAGAATGGCAGAAGTGGACATCGCCGATGTGTCGCACCGCGCCGGGGTCCCGGCATCGACCCTGCGCTATTACGAGGAGAAAGGTCTCATCTCCTCGACGGGTCGGCGGGGCCTGCGCCGCCAGTACGACCCGGGCGTACTGGAGCGGCTGGCGCTGATCGCGCTGGGGCGGAAGGCCGGGTTCTCACTCGACGAGATCGCGCTCATGTTCGCGCCGGACGGGAAGCCGCGTATCGACCGGCAGATGCTGGCGGCCAAGGCGGAGGAACTGGACCACAGGATCCGTGAACTGGGCGTACTGCGCGACTCCCTGCGCCATGCCGCCGCGTGCTCCGCGCCGAGCCACATGGAGTGCCCCACCTTCCGCCGCCTCCTCGACGCCGCGGCGTCCGGCGGTGTCGCGGTTCCGGGCAGGCGGGCTCCCGGCAGATATTGATCCGAGACGGTAGGTGTTCTGGGTCGTTGGTCCCTGCGTGAGTGAACTCGTGGGGGATGCACGGCAGTTGTCGCCGTCGGCGCAGGAGGCCCGTCGGCTGCGGGCGGTGGCCGCACTGGTGGCGGGCCGGACTCGCGAGGATGTCGCGGCGGTCTTCCAGGTCTCGCTCAAGGCGGTGGACAACTGGTGGGCGAAGCGGCTGGCAGGCGGGCGCGAAGCGCTCGTGGCCCAGCCGCATGGACGCCGGGGCGGCGAGCATCAGGTTCTCGATGCGGTCGAGGAGCAGGCGGTCCGGCAGGCGGTTCTGGATCACCGCCCCTGTGACCTGGGGCTGGCGGGGCAGCTGTGGACGCGGGCCGGGGTCGGGGATCTGATCGCGAAGCTGTACCGGGTGCGGCTGACCGAGCAGGGGGTGGGCACGTATCTGCGCCGGTGGGGGCTGTCGTTCCAGCGCCCGGACAAGCGGGCGTCGAGCAGAACCCGGAAGCGGTCCGCGTCTGGCGGGAGGAGACCTGGCCGACGATCCGGGCCAGGGCGAAGGCCGAGGGCGGGGAGGTGCTCTTCGCCGACCAGGTCGGCATCCGTTCCGACCAGGTCACCGGCCGCACCTGGGGCGCCAAAGGGTGCACCCCGGTCGTGCGCCGCTCGGGCAACCGGTTCTCGGTCAACGCGATGTCCGCGATCAGCACCAGGGGCCGCATGCACTTCATGGTCTTCACCGAGACCTACGACGCCGACGTCATGTGCCGCTTCCTGGACCGGCTCGCGGGCCACTTCGACCGCAAGGTGCACCTCGTCCCAGACCGCCACTCCGCGCACCGCTCCCGCAAGGTCCGCGCATGGCTCGCCGATCACCCGGACCGCATCGAGCTGCACTTCCTGCCGTCGTACTCGCCGGAGCTGAACCCCGACGAACTGGTCAACGCCGACCTCAAACGGAGCCTGCCCACGC
The DNA here is from genome assembly GCF_001550375.1 of Streptomyces europaeiscabiei. Taxonomy (GTDB): domain Bacteria; phylum Actinomycetota; class Actinomycetes; order Streptomycetales; family Streptomycetaceae; genus Streptomyces; species Streptomyces europaeiscabiei. The sequence continues at coordinate 3,470 of NZ_LRTR01000599.1, forward strand.
ACAGCCGGGCCCGCGACCAGGCCCAACTCGCCGCCGAGACCCGCCGGTTCTTCCACCGCCGCCAACGGCAGCCACACATCGTCCGCGGCTACTTCGGCGGCCCACACGTCCGCTACACCCTCGAATGGAACCGATTGAGTTTCGGATCAATAGGGCGGTCATAAAAGAACGGGACCGCCCTGGGATCATCTGGGACGAGCCCTCGCCCCGACCGTATGTATGGAGGGACAACCGCTCCGGGTTTCGTATGCGCATCCGGCCGCAGCCAGTTGCCGACATCGACCGCCAGGATCAGCCGCCCCTCCGTCGTACAACGTGCCGTGCTCGCGCCGGTGGTCAGGCGCCAGAGACAACTCGACCGGCGTCTTCACCGGACCGTCCGCACGCAACAGGGCGTCACCCAGCTCGAACAGGCCATCGCTCCGCCCGGTCGGACAGGCATAGAACTCCGTCCGGAGGCATGACAGTTCGGCGCACGCACCCTGCGGGACGCCCTGCTGCAGCAGACATATCGCAACGGTCTTCGTACTGGTGAAGTGCCCCTGCGGCGGAGCACAGAATCAGGCGAAGGCCGCTCTCCTGTCCGGCACTCGGCAGAAGGCATCAGCAGGTTCGAGGCCGCGTTCGACCACAGGCGATAGACATCAAGCTACGACTCGGTCGCGGTTCTCCCAGAACAGTCTTTCGGTCCTGTCCGGATCGGTGACGATCCGGCACCTGGCGTCGAGCCACATCGTGGCCCGGTCGGTCAGGATGTAGGCGGGCCATCTCGGCACGCCCGCCGCCGTGGGTCGGCCCGTGTGGGCGAAGCCCGCCCACAGTTCGCTCATGTGCCGTGCGGTTGCCAGCCGTTCCGGTGATTGATCCGCGTTGAGGATGTAGTCGAGGTTCTTGTCGGTGTTGGCGAACTTGAGGTTGATGTCCGACGCGTGCGGTGAGCCGATGGGGAAAACGGTGCCGGGCACCAGGGTCGGGCTCGGGTAGGCGAGCTGGTACATGAACACGGGCGCGGCATGCTGTGCCCGTTTGGCCTCCGCGATCTTGATCGAGTCGCGCCAGATGGGCGAGGTGGTGATCGCGAAGTAGAGCTGTGCCGGCGTCGCTCCGGGCCGCGACGCCTGGAAGGTCCGGATGATCCGGTCGAGTTCTGCGCCCTGATACGTGCTGCTCAGCCTGGCGCGCAGTCCGGCCTCGTCGATGCTGAAGATGTCGCGAGGCCCGAAAAGGCTGAAGAACACCGTCTCGTCACGGCAGGTGCCGCACATCAGAGGCTTGCCTGCCGAGAAGGGCGCGGCGCCGTCGGCGAAGGGGTGCCGAGGGATGACGGTGCCGTCGACGAAGGCGCCGAAGCCTGGGAGTGTGCCGGGGTCGCCCCACGGCGGGGCACCGTTCGCGGCTTCGGACTGCTGGATCTCGAGCAGCCTCGCGGCCGGAATGTCATGGAGCCGGGGAAGGTCCGTCGTGGTCAGTCCCAGCAACTCCAGCGTGCGTCGGGCCCGGGCGGTGGCACCGTCGCGGGTGGGGAAGCGCAGTGGCGCGGCGCTTTCGATCGAGGCCTTGTGGAACAGCGGCGCGGCAGCCGGCATGGTGTAGACAGCTGCGGTCTTGGCGCCGCCGCCGCTCTCGCCCCAGACCATGATGTTGTCGGGGTCGCCGCCGAAGTTCTCGATGTTCTCCCTGGTCCAGCGCAGCGCGGCGAGAACGTCCAGCATCCCCTGGTTGGCCGCGTAGTCGCCGTCGGCGAGATCGCCCAGGAACAGATAGCCCAGCAGGCCCAGCCGATGGTTGGACTCGACCACCACCACGTCATAGAGCCGCGCCAGGCGGGAGCCGTCCTGCCCGGTGCCGGAGCCGGAACCGATCATGTAGCCGCCGCCGTGGTTGGAGAACATCACAGGCCGGCGCCGGCAGTCGGCGGCAGGTGTCCAGATGTTGAGGTAGAGGCAGTCCTCGGAGGGAGCCGGCATCCGGCCGTTGCCGCCTGGACCCATCTCGTTGCCCGGCACCTGGAAGGCCGGGTTGGGGAAGCTCACCGTGTCGCGTACGCCGGACCACCGCGTGGGCGGCTTCGGGGCTTTGAACCGGAGTTCGCCGAGCGGCGGCGTGGCGTAGGGCACGCCGAGAAATTTGGCGATGCCGTCCTCGCGTTTTCCGCGCACCTTGCCGTAACGGGTTGCCGCCACGACCGTGCTCCCCGCGGGCCGAGCATGCGCCGGGAAGGGCATGCTCACTGCGGCAACCACGGACAGCGAACTGCCGATCATCGCCCTGCGGTTCATTTCCGAGCCCACCATCAGACCTCCTCCTTCGGAGAGCGCAACCGACTGCGCTCCGGACGCTTCCCTGAAGTGCCATGAAACGTTTCAATTCATGGCAGGCTTCGACGCTTGACCTCACCTTTCACTCGACTTGCTGATCTGCGGCTCTTCCCGCGACGACGGAGGCAGCCATTCATCAACTTCGAGGCGGCATGGGTAACGAAACCCAGGAGAACGACTGCTGCGTATGAGTCTCCCCGTCCCTGGGGCCGCAGGCGAGGCGTTCGCAGCATTGTCCCGCTTTGGGATCGGGTTCTACGAGTGCCTTCACGCCTGCGGGGATGCGCTCTTCGAGCTCACGGACGTGGTACTGGGTACGGAGGGGCAGGCGAAGACGCTGGTCGAGCCTTCGCTGACGGTCGGCACCAGTGTGGGTGCGGGCCCTGTACGCGGCACTGGACCGGGACTGGGCGGAGTCGGCGCGGGTGCACCGTGCGCCGACCGCGGACGTGAGCAGCCGGCCCCGCCCCGATGTCCCGGCCGGGCGGGACCGGCTGTTCTGCCGGACTTACGGACAAAACACCGACGGCAAGGGGCAGTCCGTGCCGGGTCGGCCGTGCTCCTTCGCCGCGCCCCGGAAACGGGCCGCACCTCCCGGGCCGTGCCGCTGGACACCGTGCGTTCCTCCGTCGCTTCGGCCTGGAGCACACCTCCGGCTGATGAGGCGGACACCCGGCCGGCCTCGCCGGAAGCCCAGCCACGCCGACACCGCCGGCGTTGCGGGCCGGGCTGATCACCGTCGCCCACACCCGGCGCCGCCTCGTACTCCCGCTACGCCCCCGGGTGCAGTCCGAGCACGCCGGGCGTCGGGTCGCCCTTGACCTCGCCGAAGTACAGGGCGAAGGTCTGCTTCCAGCGCTCGACCGCGGCGCGGTCCTCCATGAAGCGGGGGAAGCCGTCCACATGGGCGTCGGGGTACTCCCACATCGGCTTCAGACCCGCCGGGGGAGTGATGTCGGTGCGGACGGACCAGCCGTTGAAGGAAGCATTCTGCATCTCCTTCGACAGCTGCCAGTTGAGGAACAGCTTGGCGGCCGTGGAGTTCTTCGCCTGCTTGAGGATGGCCACGCGCTGGCCCCAGGCCATGAACGGATGTCCGGCGCCGATGGCGAACGTCACGGGAGAAGTGCTGACCGCGGACCCCGCGGTGCCGACACCGATGACCTTCTGCCCGCCGAAGACGGCCTCGGCCGGGGTGTTGCTGCCGCGCGCGAACCGCACGTCCTGGGCGGCGAACTTCGCCACCCAGTCCCAGCCGTACTTCTGCACGTACAGCGTGAAGAGGTACAGCACCGCGTCGTCGTCGTGCGGGTAGGCGGAGGCGATCTTGCCCTTCCACTTCGGGTCGACCAGGTCACGCGGGGTGAGCGGTGTCTGCGAACCGACCGCCGCCGTGTTGTACATGAAGCTGAAGGCGAGCGCGGTGGTGGCCACCCAGGCGCCCTGCGGGTCCTTGAACCTGTCGTAGACCTTCGAGAATCCGGCGGGCTTGTAGTGCAGCAGGCGGCCCTGCCCCTTCCAGCGGGTGAAGTCCTGGAGGGTCTGGAGTTGGACGACGTCCGGGACGAGGGTGCCGGTGGCGAACTGGTTGTCGACGCGGACGTCCTGGTACTTGCTGTAGTCGACGATCAGCGTCAGGTCGATGTCCGGGAAACGGGCCTTGAAGGCCGCCTTGGTGCCGTCCTGCTGGGTGGGGGTGTCGCCGCCGGCGTAGACGACGAGTTTGCCGCCTTCCGCGAGCGCGGCCCGGTAGAGCTCGTCGAGCGTCCGCGTCTCCTCCCGTCCGCCCGTGCTGCGGGAACCCGCGGGGGAGGCTGCGGCCGGACTGGCGGCGGCGCCGAACGCACCGACGCCGAGGGCGGCGCCTGCGCCGGTGGCCAGGACATGTCGTCTGCTGAAGCTGGACACGTTGGGGAGACCTTCCTGATGGGGGGTGAAACCCGGTGCATGGCTCGGCCATGACCGTCGGGCACCCTCCATCCTGGCTCCGCATCCACAGATGGGCAACGTTTCCCAGCAGTGGAATCCAACATTCAACCGAACGATTGAACGCCCACTGCGCAGCTCGGTGTCGAAGCCTTACACCGTCGGTCGCGCCGTGGACCGTCGCGGCACGAGGGTGGGGGAGAGGGTGACCTGGGTCGAACTCCGGCTGCGGTCGGCGATCCGTTCCAGTAGGAGGCGTACGGCGTTTCTGCCCATCTCGCGGCCCGACTGGTCGACGCTGGTCAGCGAGATGGGAGCGAACGCGGCGAACGTGGTGTTGTCGTATCCGGCCACCGAGAGGTCGCCGGGCACGGACAGTCCGGCTTCGGTGACCGCGTCGAGCACCCCCATGGCGACGATGTCCGCTCCGGCGAATACGGCCGTGGGCCGGACGGTGGCGGTGCGGGCCAGCAGCTCCTTCGCGCCCAGGTAGCCGCCTTCCTGGGTGTAGCTGGTGGAGATCACGCTGATGCACTCCTCCAGCCCGTGCGCCCGCATGGCCAGTCGATAACCGTCGGCGCGCCGGGCGTTGGGCATCTCCGCAAGGCGCGTCGGGTCGGTCTCGCGATGCTCGATGTGGGCGATCCGACGATGTCCGAGGCCGGCGAGGTGGCCCACGACCAGGGCCGCGCCCTCGGCGTCGTCGTCGACCACGGTGTCGTACAGCGGGGACTTGGCGTGTCGGCCGACAACGACGGTCGGTGCCGAGGCCGCGATGTGCTTCAGATGCGCGGGCGGCGACACGGGCGCGACCAGGATGATGCCGTCCATGCCGCGGTCGATCATCGCCTCGGTGACGCGGGCCTCCTCCTTCTCCCCGTTGCAGCCCGGTCCCAGGAACACCTGGTATTCGGTGTCCGCCAGTGAGGCGGTGACGCCGTCGAGGATCTCGGGGAAGAAAGGGTTGCGGATGTCGGGCAGCATGACGCCGATGGTGTAGGTCTGCCCGCGCAAGCCCCTGGCGCCCGCGTGCGGCCGATAGCCCAGCTCGTCGATCGCCCGGCGCACCTTCGCGCGCATCTCCGGGCTCGCCCCATAAGCATTGCGCAGCACTTTCGACGCGGCGGTGGTCGACACCCCGGCGTGCTTCGCGACATCGACGATGGTGACGCGACGAGGCCGTGCCGACGGCTCCATCCTGCTCCCTCCCATCGGGAAACGTTGTCGCCGAGTGTACGGACGGACAACGCAGTCCAGCAGGCGCTGAAGCAGTCGCAGTTCCGGACCGTCGTAACAATCGGGCAGCGGGTGCGGCATCTTGACGTCACACGGGCCGCTCTCTAGGGTCTGGCACACTCTTTGGGGAACGTTGCCCATGGGGGACTCCGAGTCGACCGGGCCCGGCGTCGGACCGCACCACCCCCATGCGCGGAAGTCGTCGCGTGCTCCCGTGCCGTATCGGCCCGATTCCTCGCCCGGCGATCTGTTTGAATCGTTTCAAGACAGGAGGTCCGTCGGTGACCCTCGCCCCGCACGAGCAGCTCCCGGACCACGACCGGCCCCCGGATCCACAACCGGTGGCGGCCCGGGTCCGGCGGGCGCGAACCACGCCGCCCTGGTGGTTCGCGCTCCCCGCGCTGCTGCTGTTCGCGTTCGTCGTCCTGGTGCCGAGTGTCCGCGGTGTCCACTACGCCTTCACCGACTGGGACGGCCTGGATCCCGACTTCTCCTTCGTCGGCCTGGACAACTTCTCGGAGATGTTCCACGACGCGGACGCGAAGCAGGCGATCTGGCACACCCTGCTGATCGCCGTGTCCATCACAGTCGTTCAGAACGCCCTCGGTCTGCTGCTGGCGCTCGGCGTCGACACGGCCATCAAGTCCCGGAATGTGCTGAGGGTGTTCCTGTTCGCCCCGGCCGTGATCACGCCGATCGTGACCGCGTACCTCTGGCGCAATCTGCTCGGTCCGGACGGTGCGGTCAACAGCCTGTTCGGGGCGGTGGGGTTGGGCGACTGGCGGCAGGACTGGCTGGGGAGTCCGGGGCTTGCGTTGTGGGCGGTGGTCGGGGTGATCGTCTGGCAGTTCGCTGGCTACTCCATGGTGATCTTCCTGGCCGGGCTGCAGTCGGTGCCGAGGGAGGTCCACGAAGCGGCGGCCATCGACGGGGCGGGCCCGGTCCGGCGCTTCTGGTCGGTCACCCGGCCGCTGCTCGCTCCGGCCCTCACCATCAACCTGATGCTGTCGATCATCGGCGGTATCAAACTCTTCGACCAGGTCTACGCGTTGACCGGCGGCGGGCCGGGACACGCCACCGACACCATCTCGACCCTCATCTACAAGGACGCCTTCACGCTGGGGGAGTTCGGCTACAGCATCGCACTCGCGGTCGTGCTCACGATCATCGTGGCGGTCGTCTCGACCGGGCAGTACGCCGTGCTGTCCCGCAACGAGAGGGCCGCATCGTGAGCCGCTACCGCCCGCGCACCCTCGCGCTGGAACTGACGATGATCGCGGTCGCCCTGGTCGTGGGCTTCCCGGTGTACGTCCTGGTCAACCTGGCCCTGCGACCTGCCTCGGACACCTCGTCGCCGATCAGCCCGACGACCTCTCCCACCTTCGACAACTTCACTCAGGCCTGGCAACAGGGCTCGCTGGGCGGGGCCTTGGGCAACAGCGTGCTGGTGACCGCCTGCAGTGTCGTCATCGTGCTGGCCGTGTCTTCGCTCGCGGCGTACCCGCTGGCCCGCGTCACAGCTCGCTGGTCGCGGGGCACGTATCTGACCTTCCTCCTCGGCCTGGTCCTCCCCTTCCAGCTCGCCTCGCTGCCGCTGTACCAGACCATGCGAGACATGGGCCTGCTCGGCACCCCTTGGGCGCTGGTCCTCTTCTACTCCGGTCTCCAAGTCCCGTTCACCGTCTTCCTCTACGTCGGCTTCCTGCGCGCTCTGCCCCGCGACTTCGAGGACGCGGCACTGATCGACGGCTGCACTCCGCTGCAGGGCTTCCGGTATGTGGTCCTGCCCATGCTCAAACCCGTGACCGTGACCGCTCTCGTGCTCAACGCGGTCGCCGTGTGGAACGACTTCTTCACTCCGCTGCTGTACCTCAGCGGCAGTGCCCAGCAGACCATGCCGGTCGCCATCGCCGGCTTCGTCGGCCAGTACGTCACCGACTGGAACCTCATCTTCGCTGCTTTGGTGATCAGCATCCTGCCCGTCCTGCTCGTCTACTTCCTGCTGCAGCGCAGCATCATCAACGGCTTCGCGGGAGGGCTGCGCGGATGATCACGTGGCGCTTCCCCGAGGGGGACATCATGAAGACACGCAAACTCCCGGTCCTGATCGCGACGTTGACGTCCGTGGCCGTGCTGGCCGCGTGCAGCGGCGGCACCAAGGCGGGCTCCGAAGGCGGTTCGGGCGGCTCGAAGACGCTGACGCTCGCCTCGGTGGACCAGGGCTCGATCGGGGACGTCGTCAAGGCGTTCGAGAAGGCCAACCCCGGTGTCAAGGTCCGCTACACCACCAGCGGCGCCGACCAGTACCAGCAACAGATCCGCACCCAACTGTCCTCGGGCACCGCGCCCGACGTGATGTCGGTCTGGCCCGGCAACGGAAACCCGGGCGCCACCTATGTCCTGGCCAAGCCCGGCTATCTGCGCGACCTCTCGGACCAGCCCTGGGCCGCCAAGATGCCGGACGCGATCAAGAGCGTCGCCCAGTACGAGGGGAAGACCTACAACGCGATCTTCGGTCAGAACGGCATAGGCGCCGTCTACAACGAGCAGGCCATGACGAAGGCCGGACTCACTCCGCCGGAGACATGGACCGACCTGCTGGCCTTCTGCAAGGCCGCGAAGGCCAAGGGCACCCCGGCCTTCGCCCTGGGCAACCAGGACAACTGGGTCACCCAGCTCGTCCTCTACGCGCTCGTTGCCACGACCGTCTACGGACAGGACCGCGACTTCGACCAGAAGATGCAGGCCGGCCAGGCAACCTTCGCGAAGTCACTGTGGACCACCGCCCTGGACAAGTACCTGACGATGGAGAAGACCGGCTGCTTCCAGAAGAACCCCCTGGGCACCAACTACGAAGCCAGCCAGCAACTCGCGTCCACCGGCAAGACCTTGGGCATCGTGCAGGGCAACTGGGTGATCGCCCTGCTTGAGGCGAAGAACCCGAAGGCCACCTTCATCCTCAAGGCGTTGCCCGCCAACGACTCTCCGTCCGAGACGATCATTCCGGCGGCAGCGGGCGCCGGCTACGGCGTCAACGCCAAGGCCAAGAACGAGGAACTCGCCCTGAAGTTCGTGAACTTCGTGATGTCCCCCGAGGGCATGAACCTCTTCGTCGAGAAGCAGGGCGGCCTGCCCTCCCTCCCCGACACGGGATTCAAGGCGGACCCCTCGCTCGCCGAACTCTCCGAGTTCATCGGCGCCGGCCGCACCGTGCCGTTCATGGACCAGCTCTGGCCCAACGCGAAGGTCCAGCAGGCCATGCTCAGCGGCCTCCAGGAGATCTTCAGTGGTCAGTCCACGCCTAAGAAACTCCTCGACGAGATGGACGCCGACTACAAGGCCGGGAGCTGAGCGGGGCCATCGGGCACGAGGGCGCACGTCCAGGTTCTCCAGGTCTTCTCGAAGCAACTCCTTTCGAATCAACGGAGGTTCGGCATGTCCGGCACAGCGGGCGGAGCGTTCAGTCGTAGACAGGTCGTCGGCACTGTGACCGTCTCCGCGGCAGGGCTGGCGCTGCCCACCGTCCTCGGTCCTCTCACACCGGAGGCCTACGCCGACGGGAACGGCAGCAGACATGGGGCGATGGTCACTGCTCTCGCGGTCGATGGCCGCGAGGACAACCCGCTCGGCGTCGACGACCCCGCCCCGCGACTGAGCTGGCGGGTGGAGGGAACCGCCGAGGGATGGACGCAGGCCGTCTACCGGATCCGCGCGGCGCGCACCGAGCCGGATCTCGACAGGGGCCGTCTTCTGTGGGACAGCGGCAAGGTCCGCTCTTCGGCCCAGACCGACGTCGCCTGGCACGGTCCTGCCCCGGCCTCGCGCGACCGGGTCGTCTGGCAGGTGCGGGCGTGGAGCACCGAGGGCGAGGCGACACCGTGGAGCCGGCCGGCCTCATGGGAGATGGGGCTCCTCAAGCGCTCCGACTGGGGCAAGGCCCGGTGGATCGAGTACCCGGGCCGCACCGTCGACCAGCCACTGCCCGTGTTCGCCCGCGCTTTCCGCGTGGACAGGCGCCGAGGGAAGATCGTCAGGGCGAGGCTGTACCTGTCCGGTGTCGGACTGCACGTCGCCCGACTCAACGACAGACCCGTCACCGACGAGGTACTCGCGCCGGGCAACTCGAACTACCAGCTCTCCACCGAGTACCGGGTGTTCGACGTCACCGGTCTCGTCCGCCACGGCGACAACACTCTGGGCGTCGAACTGGGCCACGGCACGGCGCTGGTGACGCGGTCCGTCGCGATTCCCACGACCGGCCGCACGGCGCCGTACAGCTGGTGGCAGAGTCAGTTCAAAGGCAGCGGTGGCCTCGTCGCGCCCGCTGCCCGGGGCGCCACCACCATCAAGGTCAACAACGTGGCCAATTACCACGTCGGTGGCACCGTCAACATCGACACGGGTGACGGTGGCGAGCGCCTGGAGTCACACACGATCACCGCGATCGGTACCGCGGGGGCCGACGGCACCGGCATCACCTTCGAGCCCGGGCTCGCCTCGGGACACGAGAACGGCGCCGTCGTCACCGGCTCCGGCAACCCGCTCGCGAGCACCGATGCCAGTGCCGGCGCCGCCGTCACACCACGCCTGATCGCCCGCCTGGAACTCACGAAGGACGACGGCACGGTCGAGACCATGGTCAGCGACCGCTCGTGGAAGGCGGCTCTCGGCCCGACCACCACGGCCAACTGGTACTCCGGCTCCGACTACGACGCCCGGCGCGAGCAGCCCGCCTGGACCGCCCCCGGCGCGGACCTCGGCGCGTCGGTGAAACGGCGCGACGGCACGGCCATGGGCTGGACCGACGCCGGAATCGCCCCGCCGCCCAATCTGACCACCGAGCTGGTGTGGCGCGTGGCGGAGCCGCTCAAGGTCGTCGACAGACTGCGTCCGGTGAGCGTCAAGCAGCCGCAGCCCGGCGTGTGGGTCTTCGACTTCGGGCAGAACATCGCCGGCTGGCCGCTGCTCACGCTCGACGCCCCGCTCCCGGCCGGCACCACCGTCAAGCTGTACCCCGCCGAGTCACTGAACGCCGACGGCAGCGTCAACCAGGCATCGATCATGGGCGGCGGCGCGGCACGCGGCACCGACGTGTTCGCTGCCTACACGACGCACGGCGGTGAGCGGGGCGAGCGCTGGCACCCGCAGTTCCACTACTTCGGCATGCAGTGGCTGCAGATGACCGGCCTGCCCGAGGGCTACGTCCCGACCCGGGACACGGTGACCGCCCTGCAGATCCACGCGGACGTCCCGGAGGCGGGCTCCGTGCGGACCTCCGACGACCGGATCAACCGCATTCACCGCATGGCCCGCTACTCGATCATGAGCAACACCATGTCCACCTTCACGGACTGCCCAGGCCGCGAAAAGCTCGCCTACCCCGCCGACTACGTGCAGCCCTTCGGATCCATCCACCGCACCTTCGGATACGCGGCCTACCTGCGCACCATGCAGCGCCATCTGGCGGAGGGCCAGTCCAGGGCCGGTGCCGACATCGGCAACGTGGCGCTCAAGGCCCCGGTGTACGACTGGGGTTACACCGGCCGGTTCGGCGACGAGATCAACTGGGGCAACGGCATCATCCTGGTGCCCTGGCTGCTGTACGAGACGTACGGCGACACCCGGACGATGGCTCGCTACTACCCGCAGATGCAGGCCTTCCTGGACTACATCAGGACCAGGAAGGCAGGCACCGGCACGAACGCCCGCATCGTGGACGCGGCCCTGGCCGACTGGATCGCCAGTGAGAACACCTCGGGCCGCATCACCGGAACCTGGGGCTACCACCAGATCGCCGATCGCATGGCGAGGATGGCGGCACTGCTCGGGCGTGAGGCCGACGCGGCCGAGTACCGCAGCCTCGCGGCAGGCATCAAGGACGCGTTCAACGACGCCTTCTACAACCAGGCCCTCGGCCGCTACACCGCCGAGGGCGACCAGGGCGGTGCCGGGGCGACACAGGCCGCGCAGGCGCTCGCTCTGGACGAGGGCCTGGTACCTGAGGGCGAACGAGGGAAGGTTCTCGACGCGCTGGTCGAACTGGTCCACGCCCACCGGCCGTTCGGTGGAGGTCCACACTTCAGCGGCGGCACCATCGGTCTCGCCCCGATCGTCAGGGCCCTGCACGACGGCGGTCGCGACGACGTCCTGTGGGACGTCCTCCAGGAGGACACCCGTCCGGGCTACGGCTACTTCATGGCGCCCACCCTCGCCAACCCCGGCGGCCTGACGACCGTTCCCGAACAGTGGGACATGGGCAACTCCAAGAACCACATGATCCTGCTGCAGATCGAGGAGTGGTTCCACAGCGGCCTGGTGGGCATCCGCCAGGCACGCGGCAGAGCCGGCTACCGCGAGCTGGTGATCGACCCCCGCCCGGTCGGTGACCTCACCCATGCCGAGGGCAGCTACCGCACGCCGTACGGCGTGGTGTCCGTGCAGTGGGTCCGTAAGAACGGCAGGTTCCGCCTCCACGTGGCACTCCCGCCGAACACCACGGCGGAGGTCCGCATGCCCATGGGCGACCGCGCCACCTACGTCGTCGGCTCGGGCCGGCACACGTTCACCATCCGCGATCCGCTGACCGATTCCCGGAACACCGAGAGGACCGAGGTATGAGCCGTGAGGCGCACAGCGCGGACGACGCCGACCGCGATGTCAGCGAGGAACCCGCACCCCGCGGACACGGAACGGCAGTGGGCCCTCGGACCGTGCTCGCGGCAACGGCCGGTGCCGTGTCGGTAGGAACGGGTGTTGTAGGAGGCGGAATGAGCCAGGCAGCGGAGGCATCCCGTCGTGCGGAGGACGGCGTGGGCTGGGGGCTGACCTGGAACACCGGACTGATCCCCTGGGCGTGGACGCCACCCGGCCCTGTTTCGGATGGCGCATGCGGTCGGCGACTCGTGGACGTGGCCAGGGGACGTACCGGATTCTCGTCGCACGCTCCCCGGAGAGGCTGACCGTCGGCCGGGCGGACGTCTGGAACAGCGGTCGTGTGCCGTCATCCGATTCCGTGGCTGTCCGCTACGCGGGCAGGTCTCTGGGTGGCGTTGTCACGTTGTTGGGAGGGTAGGGCCTGACGGTGTGTCGAGGCATGGTTCAGCGGGCCTCCGGGCCTGTTGCTCAGGCCGCTGCGGGTCGGCCGGTTACCTGGTCCCAGATCGCGAAGCGGATGGTCATCCCGGCTCGGTAACCGGGAGCGGTCATCAGGTGGCGGCGGGGCCGGAGGTGGAGTGGGATGCCGCTGAACGCGGACAGGAACCGCTGGACAGCGCCTCCTGGCGGCCGGGCCGTCGGCCCGGGAGCCCGACACCACTCCCGCCCTCCGCCCGGCGGAACGGCCCGAGAACGCGCCGGGCGGAGTCAGCACCTGGGGGGAAGCGGTTCAGGCGCGTACCGCGTGGAAGAAGTGGGTCGGCTGTCGCACGGCGACGCTCTCGTGGACCTCGGCGCAGACCGCCGTGCCCGGCCGCTCGAAGACCCCGGGCGGGGCATCCGCGACCTTGATCACCGAGCGGTCGGCCTCCAGCAGCCGTGCGGCCATCGCGAAGTCACCGACCAGCGCGGATCCGGGCGCCACATGGCGGTGGCGGCAGACCATCACCCGCTCGCGGGCGAGGTCGGCGAGCAGGCTGCCGGCGCCCACCAACTCTCCGTAGTAGTCCTGCGGGTTGATCATCAGGGCGTGGCCGGTGCCGCCCTGCTGCTCTATCTCGTTGAAGGCGGCGAGCACTCCGGCGGCGTAGGAGCCGGTGTACGGCAGCGTGGCCACATCCGGGTGGTCCACGATGTCCAGGGTCAGGGCGCGGTTCTCCGCGGTGCCGAGGCGGACCATGAGCCGGTGGTCGATGAACTGGGCCAGCGCGTCGGGCTGTCCGGCGAGCGCCTCGGGGATCTGCACCCAGGCGGTGATCGGCCGCACTCCGTAGGTGGCCGCCTCGAAGCGGTACGCGCTCTCCCGCAGTCCGCCCGACGCCACCGGCGCCGCGGGACGGGTCTCGAACCACGACCGGACGGTCTCCGTCGTGACGCGCTGCTTCTTGAAGAGATTGCGGGCGGTCAGCCGCGGCCGGTCCTTACCGGGCTGGAAGGAGTCGGTGATGGTGTAGTCGAACCGGACCTCGGCCTTGTCCGGGTCCTCGGCGAAGGCCCGGGCGAACTGCTCGCCCGGGGAAGCGGTGGTCGTCGAGGCGGTGGTCGTCATCAGGGCATACGTCCTTGGGATCGGGTTGGGCATCAGAGCGCGTGCTCGACCAGGCGCTCGTAGTACGGGAGATGGTGCTCGTAGAAGGCGCGCAGCCGCGCGTCGTTGTCGACGGTGACGGCGTACTCCCTCTCCGGAGCGCGGAACCCCGCGCTGGCGATGGCGTCGAGGTGCCAGCGCCGGTTCTGCCGCCACTCGGAGCGCTCTCCGGGCTGCCAGTTCAGCGCCCCGGGCAGGTACGGCAGCCCGACCCGCTCGCAGTACGCCGAGATGACCGCCGCCGGGTCGGCGAGCAGTCGCTCCGCGGTGACGACCACCGGGCGCCGGCCGGTGATCTTCCAGGTGAGCTCGTAGAGGGCGTACTGGTGCTCGTAACCGACCTCGTGGCACGCCAGTTCGGGTTTGACCGCGTGGTGCGAGGCGATGGTGCGGGCCGGATGGCGGACGATGAAGGTGTGCTCGAACCCGGCGATCCGCTCCGGATGGTCGAAGAGGTACCGGTAGTGGTATTCGAGGGTGTCCTTGAAGAACACGGGCCGCCGGGCGCCGAGCCGCGCGAGGTGGGCCAGCAGTTCACCGGGGTCGCGCAGCGTCGCCTCCCCGCCGTCCGGGTCCGGGACGGACACTTCGCCGTGGTCGGTGAGCAGCACCAGCGGTTCGTGCACGACCGTGAGGTCACCGCGCTCGATCATCATGCGCAGGAAGGCGGTGGAGACCGCTCGCGGGTGCGCCCACATCGCGATGACGGTCGGGCGTGGCACCGGTCGCGGGGCCGGCCTCCCGGTCACATCGACCATGCGGTCGGCTGCCGGTCCCAGCGGTGCTCACGCAGTTCCGCCAGCAGCGCCGGGTCGAGCGGCGGGGCTCCGGAGACGGCCAGATTGGCGCGTGCGTGCTCGGGGGTGCGCATGCCCGGGATGACCGTGCTGACGGCGGGGTGGTGCAGGATGAAGCGGAGCGCGAGCTCGGGCAGGGTGACGCCCTCGGGGAGGATCTTCTTGAGGAGGTCGGCGCGTTCGACGGTCGGGCCGAGGTTCTCCGGGCCGAAGTAGACGGCGCGCCAGTCCTCCTCGGGGAATGCCGTGTCCCGGGTGAGCCGACCGGTGAGGCCGCCCTCGTCGAAGGGGACGCGGGCGATGATGCCGATGTCGTCGCGCAGCGCCCGGTCGAACAGTTCGTCCTCCGGGGCCTGGTCGAAGATGTTGTAGATCACCTGGACGACGTCGACGAGCCCGGTGTCGATCGCGCGCAGGCAGTTGGCCGGCTCCCAGCGGTTGACGCTGAGCCCGAAGCCCTCGATGACACCCTCCGCCTTGAGGTCGGCGATGACTCGCTGCCACCGCTCGTCGTCGCTCCAGCGGTCCTCCCAGACGTGGAACTGCAGCAGGTCGATACGGTCCGTGCCGAGGTTCTCCAGGCTGCGGTGGACGTATTCCCGGATGTGGCCGGGCGGGAAGACGTCGTCGAGGGTGTCCCGCGGGCCGGGCGGCCACTCACGGTTGAGCGGCGGGACCTTGGTGGCGACGCGGAGGCGCCGGTCCGGATGCCGGCGCAGCAGGGCGCCGAGCAGCTGTTCGCTCACGCCCCGGCCGTAGACCCAGGCGGTGTCGAAGAAGGTGCAGCCCTCCTCCACCGCCAGGTCCAGACAGTCGGGCGCCGTGTCGTAGTCCCAGCCGGTGAACCCTCCGGGGCCGCCGCCGATACCCCACATGCCGTAGCCGATCTCGCTGACCTGCCAGCCGAGCCGGCCCATGGTGCGATGGCGCATGTCGTCCTCTCGTTTCAGTGGGTGAGGGTGGTGCGGTAGGCGGCGAGGGCCGCCTCCAGCGGCGGTTCCCGCACGCCGTGCCGGACATCCAGCGCCGTACAGGACTCGCGGGTGAACAGGTCGGGGTTGTCGGTCAGCAGCCGCCGGAAGTCCGGTGTGCCGTCCGGCCCGGACGTGGGCAGCATGGTCAGCACGGCGGCCAGCACGGCAGCGGCGGAACCCTCGTCCTCGTCGGCGGCGGCCCGCAGCGCCGCCATGAACTCCTCGGGCGGCACGGTCCGTTCGCCCTGCGCGAGACCGATCGCGGCGAAGTCCACACCGCCGTCCCGGAACACATGATGGACGGCACCCTCGGCGGGCTCCGCGAGCCCGGCCACCAGCCGCGCGGCCGTCTCGTCCACGGGCGTGTAGTCCGACCGCATCGGCACATCGGGCCGCAGACCCAGCCGGATGAACGCCGACAGCAGCAGATGCGTCAGCGCCTTCGGATTCGGTACGCCGTTGTCGGCGGCCGGCATGATCTCGCCGAGCCGGTAGAGGGTCACCGGGGCGCCGAGCCGCCGGGCCGCGAGCACCAGTCGCTCCGCGACCCACTTCGAGCGGCTGTAGCCGCTCGTCGGCGGGGCCGCCTCCGTGGGATCGAAGCCCTCGCCGAGGCGGCCCCGCGTGCGGGCCGCCTGCCGGTCGAGCACACCGAGGGTCGAGACGTGATGCAGCGCCTTGGCCCGCCCCGACAGCGCGAACCGCAGCACCTCGACCGTGCCGGCGACATTGGCCGGGCGGTGGGCCCGGTAGTCGAGCAGGAAGTTGACGAGGGCCCCGATGTGCAGGACGGCGTCGCACCGGTCGGCGTACGACTCCCAGGCCTCCCGTGTCCAGCCGAACCGGGCCCGGGCGAGGTCGCCGCGCCGCGCGTCGAGCCGTCCGGCCAGTGTCTCGTCCCACAGGCCCTGCGCGCGCAGGGCTTCGACGAGCCGGTGTCCGGCGTGCGCGTCGTCGCGGGCCCGCACGACGCACACCACCCGCGCCCCGGTGGACGTCAGCAGCCGGTGCACGGCCCTGGCTCCCACGAAGCCGGTGGCCCCGGTGACCAGGACGGTGCGCGGCGGCACGGCCGGGCGGGTGCGCGCGGCCCTGCGGGCCGACGCGGCCAGTTCCTCCGGCAGTTCGGCGTCGCGCTCCATCAGCGCGGCGTCGTCGGCGGCGGAAGTGTCCGCGGCCCGGTCCGCCGGCACGGCGGCGGCGAGCGCCACCGGTGTCCGGTGCGCGTAGAGGTCGGAGATGCCGACGCGCAGGCCGAGCGTCTCCCGGATGCGCAGGGCTGCGGTCAGCGCGGTGAGGGAGTCCCCGCCGTGGTCGAGGAAGTCGTCCCGGACGCCGAAGCCGGGCAGGCCGAGCACGGCGCCCATGACCCCGGCGACGCGCTCGGCGCGGGTGGGCCCGGCCGCGCTGCCGGAGCCGGGTCCGGTACCCGCGCCGGACTCCAGCTTCTCCTCCACGATCGTGCGCAGCGCCCGCAGGTCGACCTTGCCGTTGTCGGTGAGCGGCAGCGCCTGCACGACGAAACAGTGCTGCGGCACCTGGATACGCGGCAGGACGGACGCCAGGTGCCCGCGGAGCGTCGCCGGGGTCGTGCCCTCTTCGGAGGACGCGGCCACGACCAGCCGGGTGCGGCCGGACCGCCGCAGGGTCAGCGCCTTGGCCTGGATGACGCCGGGACAGGCCTCGGCGGTCGTCTCGATCTCGCGGAGTTCGATCCGTACGCCGTCGACCTGCGCCTGCCGGTCCCGGCGCCCGGCGAAGCGCAGGAGCCCCGAGTCGTCGAACCATCCGAGGTCGCCGGTGCGGTACAGCCGCTCGCCGGGGACGCCGGGGGAGGGGTTGGGGACGAACGCCTCGGCGGTGCGGTCCGGTTCGCCGAGGTATCCGGTGCCCAGACAGGCGCCCCCGATGAGGATCTCCCCGATGCCGTCGGCGTTCGGCGCGTCGATGACGGCGTAACAGTTGTCGATGGGCCGCCCGAGCGGGATGTGGTCGCCCTCGGTGCCGTCGACGCGGTGGAAGACCATGCCGATGCTCGCCTCGGACGGCCCGTACCCGTTGGTGATGCCGAGCCCCGGCACCAGCTCCCTGAGCCGGTGCACGGCGTGCGGGATGATCTCCTCGCCGCCGACGACCAGATGGCGCAGCGAGGCGACCTCGGCGACGTGCGCCGGTTCGGCCTCCAGCAGGGCCACCAGCATGCCGAGGATCGCCGGCACGAAGTCGGTGACGGTCACCCCGTACCGGGCGATGGTGTCCACCGTCCGTTCCAGATCGAGGAACTCGCCCTGTTCGGGGATGATCGTGCGGCCGCCCGTCGTCAAGGGCCACAGCAGCTGCCAGATCGCGGAGTCGAAGGTGTGGCGGCTGTTCTGCAGTACCACTTCGTCGCCGGTGGCTCCGAAGTAGCGGGACATGAAGCGGAACCGGTTGGTCAGTCCGCCGTGCAGGTTGACGGCGCACTTCGGGACGCCGGTGGTGCCGGAGGTGAAGACGCCGTACACCGGACGCCCGGCGGCGGGCCGTGGCCCAGGGCGTTCGGTGCGCGGGGTGATGGTCCGGTGGGAGACGACACGGGACGGCCGGTCCGTGCGGACGACGGGCCCGGTGGTCAGTGACAGCGGGGGATCGAGGACCTTCAGGACGGTGCGCAGCCGCTCCTCCGGCCAGGCCGGATCACAGGGGACGAACACCGCGCCCAGCTTCATCAGGGCGACCATGCACAGCGGGAGTTCCACACTGTTGCCGATCATCAGCGGGACGAAGTCGCCGTCGCGCACACCGGCCGACGTCAGCTCTGCGGCGAGCCCGTTGGCGAGCGCGTCGAATTCCGCGTAGGTCAGGGCCGTCTCGGTCTCGCCCCGGTGGACGAGGGCAGTACGGCCCGGGGTGCGGTCGGCCTGTTCCTCGATGAGGGCCGCCACCGGACGGTACGGTCCGTGGTCGACCTCCGCGCCGGCGACCTGCCAGTTCGCTTCCGACATATCCTCCGAGCTCTCTGCTGATGCTGATGTGGGATGGGGGCGCCAGAGAGGTGGCTGTCACGACCGGCCGGTGCGGGCGGGGGTGACGCCCGCGACGGCGGTGGTGAGCCCGGGTGGTGGCTCGTGCCCCGCGATGAGC
>NZ_LRTR01000006.1 GCF_001550375.1 Streptomyces europaeiscabiei
GGCCGCGCAGCCCAGGAGCGCGCCGGTCTTGTGCTCGGCCATGGCCCGGTACTCCGCCGGCCGTACCCGCTCCGGCCCCGTCCAGGGGCGTGCGGCGAACAGCAGGTCGTCCGCCTGCCCGCGCACCAGATCTCCCAGGGCCGCCGACAGCGTCCGCAACACGGGCGCACCCGCCTCGGTGGCGGCGAGCGTCTCGACGGCCAGCGCGAACAGGGCGTCGCCCGCGAGGATCGCGGGCCCGGTGCCATACGCCTTCCAGACCGCGGGGCGACGGCGCCGATCCGTATCGCCGTCCATGATGTCGTCGTGGAGCAGCGAGAAGGCGTGCACCAGTTCCACCGCGACCGCCGCGGGCACCCCGGCCCGGCCAGGGGCACCCACCGCCTCGGCCCCGAGCACGGCCAGTGCCTGCCGCACCCCCTTGCCGCCGGATGCGGCCGTGGGCGCGGGAGCGCCGCCCACCTCGCACCAGCCGAAGGAGTACGCGGCCATCTCACCCACCCAGAGGTGCGTCCGCCCGACCGCCTCCAGCAGCGCGGGCCGCACCATTTCACGGCAACGTCCCAGGACGAGGGGGACGTCGACCGGCGCCTGCAGCGCCGCGGAGAGCGGCGTCACCGTGCGGCCTCCGCCCGGACGCCGCCCTCCTGATGGGCCCGGACCCCGAGCTCTTCGTGCGCCCGCGCCACCATCTGTCTGGCGTGCCGCAACCCGATCCGGTCCAATTCTCTTGCCAGATCGGCCAGTTCGGCAGCCGTCTCGGCATGGTCGCGACCCAGCCTGGCGAGCGCCTTGGCCAGCCCCAGCCGGGCCAGTGCCTGCCCACGCGGCTCGCTCATCTCGCGGAACTCCGCCAGCGCCAGCTCGTACGTGTCCCGCGCCTCGGCGTAACGCCCGGCCCGGTAGTAGACATTGCCACGCATCTTGTGGTTGTAGGCCAGCGCGCTGGAGAGCCGCATCGCCCGGCACGTTGCCTCCGCCTCCGACAGCAGGGCGAGTGCCCGCCCGGCGTCCCCGTCCCGCGCCGAGACGATGTCGGCGAGCCCGCGCAGCGCCCAGGCGTGGCCGCGCCGGTCTTCGGCGCCCGCGGCTATCCCTGCCGCTTCCTCGAACAGCGCGTACGCGCTGTCGTAGGCCCCCCGCTGGCGGTGGATCTGCGCGATGCCCTCCAGCGCCCACACCGTGTGCCGCGCCTCGCCGCGCCGTCGGGCCTCGGCCAGCAACTGCTCGTGCAGCCGGGCGACAGCCTCGTAGTCGCCCTGAATCCTGCCCGTCTCGGCCAGCCCCGCGAGGGAGTAGCCGCGCACGACGACATCACCTCCCTGTTCACCCAGTCCGGCCGCGAGCCCGAGCAGCCGCCGGGCCAGCGCGAACGAACCCCGCTGCCGCGCCAGGGTGCCGCCGCTCCACAGCGCCCACGCCATCGCCCCCTTGTCCCCCGCCGCCCTGGCCGCCCGGTAACTCGCCTTCCACGCCCGGTCGGCCTCCCCTATCTGTCCCAACCGCCGGTGCGCCTCGGCCACCGCGAGTCCGGAGCGCGCCGCCTCGCCGGACTCCCCGGCGCGCTCGGCCTCTCTCAACTGCCGTCTACCGGCCGCCAGTACCTCGGTGAGCGAGGAGTTCACGGAAAGGGTGGTCAGGGCGCCCTGGTATTCGGGGGCGAACGCCTTGCCGTACATGGTTGCCTTTCGGTCCGTACGCATGCCGTCTGTCAGCACATGCCGTCTATACACGCGATCTCTACACGCTGCGTATACATGGCGTGTAGAGAGCGTCGGAAGCGACCCTGGCCCAAGGGCCTCGGAATCATCTGTTGCCGATCAAGATGCCATGCGCGCCAAGGAGGTTGCCCGTGAGGCGCAGATCACCTCACGAGGAGTCTCAGCAGCCCCGGGAGTGGCTTCGCCAGGGGCGTCACGACGATGCCCCTTGGGCTGTCCGACCGCCGCCTTCAACGGCGGCTTTCCACGGCAGCGGGACCAGCAGAGGACTTGCGTCTCGTGACCTGCAGTCAGGCGTTCAGCCCGCCGGCGCGGCGGCCGAGTGCGCGCAACGGCAGCGTGAGGTGCTCGGCGGCGCCCTGGCTCGGCGACTGTGCGACGGCGGGCCCGCGTGGCCGTATCCGTACCTGGCCCGGCCGTACCGGCCCGGGTCGCCGGAGCCTGCGCCTGGCTCCGGTCCCGACGTGCGACGCCACGCGTGGGCGTCGCACGGTCACCGGTCGGCCGCGCGGATCAGTAAGGCAGGCGCCCCGTGGAGCGCAGGTGCCAGCGCCGCTCCGCGTAGGCGAGGTCGTCGCGCCACAGTCGGCCCGCGGCGGCCCGCATGAGCGGCCGCAGCAGCGGAGCCGCCTTACGTGCCACGGCGAAACCGGGCCGGTCCGACGCCGCCACCACGGCCTCCACCACCGCCGTCCGGGGTCTGCCCCGGTCGTCGGGAGCAAGCGGTGTCGCGTGGGTCTCCACCACCGATCCCAGTCCCTCGCCCTCGGTGATGTGCATGACGACCGTACGGGGCTCGGGCGCGGTGAACACCGCCCGCACCGGCACGACGAGCCGCCCGGCGAGTCTGAAGGACACGTCGACGACGAAGCCGTCCTCCTCCCCCGTGGGCACGTCGACGACGGTCAGATCGACGAAGGAGTACGGGTGGAACCAGGCGCCGTGCCACGGATCCAGCCGGTTGGCGACCACGTCCTCCGGCTCGCAGGTGCCGACCGCCACATAGACGGCCGACACCGACGCCGCACGGGCCGGCCGCACCGGCACCACCGGAGCTTCGAGCGGCGGCTCGCCGCCCACGTCGTCCAGCCGCACCCACACCAGCACACCGTCGTCGTACGCGGGCAGCGGCTCCCAGCCCGCGAACGAGGTTCCGGTCAGGGCGAGTCCGTGCCAGTGGCAGACGAGCGTGCCGCAGCGCACAGGGCTGTCCTTCAGCGGCGCGCCCAGATGGGGGCAGACACCGGGCCCGGCGACCAGCCGGCCGTCCGCGTCGCGCCAGACGACCACCTCCCGACCGGCGACCGTCCGGGCCAGGGGACGGTCCTCACGGACGTCCCGGGTCGCGCCGACGACGTACCAGTTGCCCGACGGGCGGGCCTGCGCGCGCTTGAGGGCATTGTCGATCACGGCCGGGCGGGCCTCGCGCCAGGTGGGCCGCTGTCGTTCCCAGGCCACCGGGCCGCGGTTCAGGGACAGGGGATACCGTCCACGGCGGACGGGACGCCGGGGGCTCACACGACCTCCTCGTGCAGCGGGTCCGGTGAGACGGCGACGCCGGCCGGCGGGTGTCCTGCGGCGGGCAGTGCGGCCCTCGCCGTCGGCGGTGCAGTCCGCCGCACCCCGGCGCGCACTC
>NZ_LRTR01000060.1 GCF_001550375.1 Streptomyces europaeiscabiei
TCCGAGGGCCCGCCGGGCAGCCGTCCGGGGCGTGGCCTCGCTCGCCCTCGCCTCGGCGACGATCAACACGCTCGGCAAACGCTCCGTCCGCCGCCCCCGCCCGGTCCTGGACAACGTCCCGCTGACCCGGCAGCTGAAGCGGCAGCCGATCACCACGTCCTTCCCGTCGGGGCACTCCGCCTCCGCCGCCGCCTTCGCGGCCGGCGTCGCCCTGGAGTCGCGCGGCTGGGGCGCGGCCGTCGCACCACTGGCGGCCTCCGTGGCACTGTCCCGCGTGTACACGGGCGTGCACTTCCCGAGCGACGTGCTGGTGGGCGCCGCCCTGGGTGTGGGCGCCGCCTACGCCGTACGGGGCATCGTGCCGACCCACGACCAGCTCCCGCCGCCCGGCCGCCCGTACGTGGACGCGCCCGCGCTGCCGGACGGGGACGGCCTGGTCGTGGTCGCCAACCTGGCCGCGGGCACGTCGGACCGGGTGCGCGCCCTGCGGGACGTGCTGCCCGGGGCCGAGACGGTGGAGTGCGAACCGGAGGACGTGAAGGCCGAGTTGGAGAAGGCCGCCGCCCACGCGCGCGTGCTCGGCGTGTGCGGCGGCGACGGCACGGTGAACGCCGCCGCCGAGGTGGCCCTGCGCCACGACCTCCCCCTCGCCGTACTCCCCGGCGGCACGCTCAACCACTTCGCGTACGACCTCGGTGTGGAGGACGTACGCGACCTGGGCCGCGCGGTGCGCCGGGGCGAGGCCGTCCGGGTGGACGTGGGGCACTTCACGACCGGTGACACGGAGGGCCACTTCGTCAACACGTTCAGCCTGGGCGTGTATCCCGAGCTGGTGCGGGAGCGCGAGCGCTGGGAGAAGGCGATCGGCGGCTGGCCGGCGGGCGTGATCGCGGCACTGCGCGTCCTGCGCTCCGACCGCCATCCGCTGCAGGCCACCTTCGAGGGCCGGCCGCGCCCGATCTGGCTGCTCTTCGCGGGCAACGGCACATACCACCAGCTGGGCCTCGCCCCGGCCCGGCGGTTCGACCTGGCCGACGGGCTGCTGGACGTCCGTGTCGTACC
>NZ_LRTR01000600.1 GCF_001550375.1 Streptomyces europaeiscabiei
GGCCCGGGGCAGCCGCCCACGTTCAAGCTGCCGGCCGTGTCGGCCCTGGGCGACCGGCTGCCGCCGCTGCCCGAGCACACCCTGCCCCGCCTGCCCGAGGCATGCCGGCGGACCTGGTCGGACATCCACTACCGGGAGGACGGGACCGTCGGCTTCCTCTCGTTCTCCTTCCCCGGCGGCGCCATGAGCTCCGAGCAGTGCCGCCGCCTGCTGGACGCCTACCGGGAAGCGTGCGCGCGGCCCACGTCGGTGCTGGTGCTGGGCGGCGAACGGGACTTCTTCTCCAACGGGATCCACCTCAACGTCATCGAGGCCTGCGACGACCCCGCCGCCGAGTCCTGGGCGAACATCAACGCCATCGACGACCTGGTCGAGGCGGTCCTGACGACGACGGACCGGCTGGTGGTCGCGGCGGTCGCGGGCAACGCCGCGGCGGGCGGAGTGATGCTCGCCCTGGCGGCCGACGAGGTGTGGTGCCGCTCGGGAGCCGTGCTGAACCCCCACTACCGTCTGATGGGCCTGTACGGCTCGGAGTACTGGACGCTCACGCTGCCGCGCAGGGTGGGTCCCGCGACAGCCGAGCGGCTCATGCGGGAGGCGCTGCCGGTGGGCTCGGCGAGCGCGCTGCGCCTCGGGCTCGTCGACCGGGTGGTCGACTGCGGTTCCGACGCGTTCGCACGGGAGGTCGGCGGTCTGGCGGCGCGTCTGGCGGCGCTTCCGGCGACGGCGTCGCGGATCGCCGCGAAGAAGACGGAGCTGGACCGGCTGGAGAGCGCGACCCCGCTGGCCGGCTTCCGTGCACGGGAGCTGGCCCGGATGCGCCGGACCTTCGACGACCCCGACGCCCCGTACCACGCGCTGCGCCGCTCCTTCGTCCACAAGTCGCGACCGACGTGCACCCCGCCGCACCTCGGTTCCGCCCCCGTTGCGCGAACCGGTCCGATCCGCTTGGCCGCCGACGTCACCGGAACGGCCCTCGATGGCGTCTCATCACGGCCGAACGGCTGATACGAAGAAGAGCAACGGTCGAAATAGAGGCTTTCATCCCTAACCTCCCCAGGAGGCGATCCCATGACTGAGGCGACGCCGGGAACAGTCGATGCCGCGCACGCAGGCGGCGCGCCCGCCGACGAGGCACCCACGATCCACATTCTCTGGATCAACGCGGGCCTGAGCTGCGACGGTGACTCGGTCGCGTTGACGGCGGCCATGCAGCCCAGCATCGAGGAGATCGTGCTCGGTGTGCTGCCCGGCCTTCCGAAGATCGCCGTCCACTGGCCGCTCATCGACTTCGAGTGCGGTCCCGTCGGCGGCTCGGACACGTTCATCGAGTGGTTCTTCAAGGGGGAACGGGGCGAGATCGATCCGTTCGTCCTGGTCGTCGAGGGCTCCATCCCCAACGAGTCGATCAAGCCCGAGGGCTACTGGTGCGGCTTCGGCGACAACCCGGAGACCGGCCAGCCGATCACCACCAGCGAGTGGATCGACCGGCTCGCGCCGAAGGCGCTGGCGGTCGTCGCCATCGGCACCTGCGCCACCTATGGCGGTATCCACGCGATGGCGGGCAACCCGACCGGCGCGATGGGCGTGCCGGACTACCTCGGCTGGGACTGGAAGTCCCACGCAGGCATCCCCATCGTGTGCGTCCCGGGCTGTCCCATCCAGCCCGACAATTTCTCCGAGACGCTCACCTATCTGCTCTACCAGGCGGCCGGCTCCGCCCCGATGATCCCGCTGGACGACAAGCTGCGTCCCACCTGGCTCTTCGGAGCCACCGTGCACGAGGGCTGCGACCGCGCGGGCTACTACGAGCAGGGCCAGTTCGCCCTGTCGTACGACTCGCCGACCTGCCTGGTCAAGCTCGGTTGCTGGGGCCCGGTCGTCAAGTGCAACGTGCCCAAGCGCGGCTGGATGAACGGCATCGGCGGCTGCCCCAACGTCGGCGGCATCTGCATCGCCTGCACCATGCCCGGGTTCCCCGACAAGTTCATGCCGTTCATGGACGAGCCCCCCGGCGCCAAGCTCTCCAGCAACGCCAGCGGGGCGTACGGCGCCGTCGTTCGCAAGCTCCGGTCGATCACCGCCAAGACCGTGGACAAGGAGCCCAAGTGGCGCCGTACCGGAGACAAGATCACCACTGGATACCGGCCCCCGTGGTGAGCCGGCGAGGCGGCCGAAGCAGCCGAAGCGGCCGAGGCTGCGGCGAGTAGTCCGCTCCCCGCTTCGCGCACCCCCACCCCAACCCCCGCGCAATGACGCAACGAAGGGCACGCACACAGATGGCACCCAAGACGAAGACGGCCGGCGACGGCAGCGGCCTGGTGGAGATGGCCTGGGACCCGATCACCCGGATCGTGGGCAGCCTGGGCATCCACACGAAGATCGACTTCAAGCAGAAGCGGGTCGCGGAGTGCTACAGCACGTCGTCGGTCTTCCGCGGCTACAGCGTCTTCATGCGCGGCAAGGACCCCCGCGACGCCCACTTCATCACCAGCCGCATCTGCGGCATCTGCGGCGACAACCACGCCACCTGCTCGGTGTACGCGCAGAACATGGCGTACGGCGTGAAGCCCCCGCACCTCGGCGAATGGATCATCAACCTCGGCGAGTCGGCCGAGTACATGTTCGACCACAACATCTTCCAGGAGAACCTGGTCGGGGTCGACTACTGCGAGAAGATGGTCAAGGAGACCAACCCCGGCGTCCTCGAACTCGCCGAGCGCACCGAGGCCCCGCACGCCGCCGAGCACGGCTACCGCACCATCGCCGACATCATGCGCTCGCTCAACCCGCTGGAGGGCGAGTTCTACCGCGAGGCGCTCCAAGTGAGCCGCTACACGCGCGAGATGTTCTGCCTGATGGAGGGCCGCCATGTGCACCCCTCCACGCTCTACCCGGGCGGCGTCGGCACCATCGCCTCCGTACAGCTCTTCACGGACTACATGAGCCGCCTCATGCGGTACGTCGAGTTCATGAAGCGCGTCGTGCCGCTGCACGACGACCTGTTCGACTTCTTCTACGAGGCCCTGCCCGGGTACGAGGAGGTCGGCCGCCGCCGGGTCATGCTCGGCTGCTGGGGCGCGCTCAACGACCCCGAGTACTGCGACTTCACCTACGCCAACATGACGGACTGGGGACGGAAGATGTTCGTCACCCCCGGTGTCGTCGTCGACGGCAAGCTCGTCACCAACGACCTCACCGAGATCAACCTCGGCATCCGCATCCTGCTCGGCAGCTCCTACTACGAGGACTGGCAGGGCCAGGAGCAGTTCGTCACCCACGACCCGCTCGGCAACCCGGTGGACCCGCGCCACCCGTGGAACCAGCACACCATCCCCGCCCCGCAGAAGCGGAACTTCGACGACAAGTACAGCTGGGTCATGTCACCCCGCTGGTTCGACGGCAAGGACCACCTCGCCCTGGACACCGGCGGCGGCCCCATCGCCCGCCTGTGGTCCACCGCCCTGTCCGGGCTCGTCGACATCGGGTACATCAAGGCCACCGGCCACAGCGTGGTCATCAACCTGCCCCGGACCATGACCAAGCCGGAGACCACCTTCGAGTGGAAGATCCCGAAGTGGTCCAACGCGCTGGAACGCAACCGCGCCCGCACCTACTTCCAGGCGTACGCCGCCGCCGTCGCCCTGCACTGCGCGGAGAAGGGCCTGGCGGAGGTCCGCGCCGGACGCACCCAGACCTGGGAGAAGTTCGAGGTCCCGGACGAGGGCATCGGCGTCGGCTTCACCGAGGCGGTCCGCGGTGTCCTCTCCCACCACATGGTGATCCGCGACGGCAAGATCGCCAACTACCACCCGTACCCGCCGACCCCCTGGAACGCCAGCACCAGGGATACCTTCGGCACGCCGGGCCCGTACGAGGACGCCGTGCAGAACACGCCCATCTTCGAGGAGAACACCCCGGAGAACTTCAAGGGCATTGACATCATGCGCGCCGTCCGCAGCTTCGACCCCTGTCTGCCCTGCGGCGTCCACATGTACGTCGGCGGCGGCAAGACCGTGAAGTCGATGCACGTGCCCACCGGCCTGAGCGGACTGGGCGGATGAGCGCGCCGACGGCGGCACGGCCCGTCAACGCCGAGCAGACCGGACGCCGTGTCGAGGAGGTGCTGGACCGACTGGCCACGAGCGGCAACCCGGCCGCCGCCACGGCGGCGGAGGAACTCGTCCGCTCCCTGATGGACTTCTACGGTGCCGGCCTGGCCCGCATCCTCCATCTGCTGTCCTCCGCGCCCGGCGAACCGTCGGCGGGACTGCTCGGCGACGAACTGGTCTCGAGCCTTCTCGTCCTGCACGACCTGCACCCCGAGGACCGTGACACCCGCATCGTCCGAGCCCTCGACAGCGTCCGCGAACACACCCTGGACGTCGTGGACTTCGACGAGGAGAGCGGCACGCTGCGGGTGCGTGCCAGGGCGGGCGGCGGCTGCGGTTGCGGCTCCGAGGCGGACGCCCGGCAGGCCGCCGAAGCGGCGCTCGCCTGCTTCGCACCCGAGGTCAGGGCCGTCGACGTGGAGACAGCACCCGCCGGGCCCACGCTCCTCCAGATCAGCACGGCACCGACGGGGGCCCGATGACCGCGGCCACCGCCGGTCTGAGGAGGTTCCTGACAGAGCGTCCGCCGCAGCCGGAGCGGTGCGAGCTGTGCGCGGTGGCGGTGCCCGAGGACCACCGTCACCTGGTCGACACCGAGAAACGCGCCCTCGTCTGCGCCTGCGCCCCCTGCGCGCTGCTGATGGAACAGCCGGGTGCCGCCGCGGGCCGCTTCCGCACGGTCCCGGGTCGCTACCTCACCGACCCCGGACACCGCCTCGACGACAGCGCGTGGGAGGCGTTGCAGATCCCGGTCGGCGTCGCCTTCCTCTTCCGCAACGCGGCGCTCGACCGGCTGGTCGCCCTCTACCCGAGCCCGGCCGGAGCCACCGAGAGCGAACTCGAACCGGCCACCTGGGCGGCGGTCCTCGGCGGCAGCCGTCTCGCCGAACTCCTCGAACCCGACGTGGAGGCGCTGCTGCTGCGCCGCACCGACGGACGCTGTGAGACCCACCTCGTTCCGATCGACATCTGCTACGAACTCGTCGGCCGCATGCGGCTGTTGTGGCAGGGGTTCGACGGCGGAGCCGAGGCACGCGCCGCTCTGGACGCGTTCTTCGCGGAGGTCGCGCGCCGCGCCCGGCCCGTGGGCGAGCCGGGCGCCGCGTCGGTCGAATCGGTGCGCCTGCCGGACGAGGCGGTGCGGCCATGACGGAGTTCGCCTTCGCCTGCACCGGCGTCCGCGCCGACCGGTACGCCGCCGGACCGACGCTCGTCTTCCGGCTGCGCGTCACCGCCGCCGACAACGCGCGCGTGCACGCCCTCGCACTGCGCTGCCAGATCCGTATCGAACCCGCCCGACGCGGCTACGAGCCGGCCGAGGCCGACGGCCTCGCGGATCTCTTCGGCGAGCGCTCACGCTGGGGCAGCACGCTCCAGCCCGTACAGTTCGCGCAGGTCTCGGTCATGGTCCCGAGCTTCACCGGAGAGATCGAGACCGACCTCGTCGTGCCGTGCACCTACGACATGGAGATCGCCGCCACCCGTTACCTCACCGCCCTCACCGACGGCGAGGTTCCGCTGCTGATGCTCTTCTCCGGTACGGCGTTCACCGGAGACGGCGGCTTCCGGATCGAACCGGTCCCGTGGGACCGGGAGGCGACCTTCCGGATGCCGGTCACCGCCTGGCGGGAGATGGTCGAGCAGCACTTTCCCGGGTGCGGCTGGATCCGGCTGCCGCGCGACACCATGGACGCCCTCCTCGCCTACCGCTCCCGGCATGCGCTGCCCTCCTGGGAAGCGACCCTCAAGGCCCTGCTCGACGGCAGCGAGGCCGCCGACCCGCCCGCGAGCGATCCGTTCCGTGCGCTCACCGGCACCACCGGAAGGACCGACCCGTGACCGTCACCGCGTTCGCCGCCGAGACCGAGGAGCGGTTCGCTCTCGCCCGGCAGGTGGCCGACGCCGTCCTCTTCGAGGGCTACGTGCTCTACCCGTACCGCGCCTCCGCGGCCAAGAACCGGCTGCGCTGGCAGTTCGGGGTGCTCGTGCCGCCCGGCTGGGGCACCGAGAGCGAGGAGCACGACTTCCAGCACACCGAATGCCTGATGGAACCGAGAGCGGGCGCGACCCTCTCGGTCGAGATGCGTTTCCTGCACGCCCGTCGGCGCACGGTCCAGCGGATCCGCCCGGACGGCGGCTTCGACACCGTCCCCGAACTCGACCTCGACGACCGGGTGCTGGTGCCCTGGGACGAGGGGATCGAGGAACGTGTCGAGGTGATCGCGCCGGTGGACCAACTCCTCGGCGACGGCGTCACCCATCCCTTCCGGCTCCCGGCCCGGGAGGACACCGCACCCGTCCTGGACGCGGCCGGCCGTACCGTCGGCCGACTGCTCCGGCGGCGCGAGGAGATCAGCGGGACGGTCAGGCTGTCCGCCCGCGAACTCGACGGCCCGTACCGGACCCTGCGGCTGACCGCCGTCGTCGAGAACACCAGCGACTGGACACCGCCCGAGGGCCGCGCCGCCGACCGGGACGCGGCGCTGCCGTACTCCCTGGTGGCCACCCACCTCCTCATGGCCCTCAGCGCCGGTTCGTTCCTGTCGATGACCGATCCCCCAGAATGGGCGAAGGGCGCGGTCGCCGCCTGCCGCAACCTGCACACCTGGCCCGTACTCGCCGGCGAACCCGGCCGGTTTGACCTCGTGCTGTCCTCACCGATCATCCTGGAGGACCATCCGGCCATCGCCCCGGAGAGCCCCGGCGCGCTCTACGACGCCACCGAGATCGACGAGATCCTCGCGCTGCGCACGGCGGCCCTCACCGACGAGGAGAAGCGGGAGGCCCGGGGCACCGACGAGCGGGCGGCCGCCGTGATCGAGCTGGCGGACTCGATGCCGGCCGAGGTGCTGGAGCGGCTCCACGGAGCGGTACGGAGCCTGCGCGAGGTGACCGGCCCCGGCCCCGTCGCCCCGGCCGACGGCTTCCCCGACGAGTACGGGGTGCAGCGGCCCGACCCGCCCTGGTGGGACCCCGCGAGCGACGCGGGCTTCGACCCGTCGCGGGACCGTGTGGTCGTGGACGGCCGGTCGGTGGGCCAGGGCAGCCGCGTCGAGCTGCACCCCGGCCTGCGGCGCACCGACGCGCAGGACATCTTCCTGCGGGGCCGCACCGCCAAGGTCGAGGCGGTGCTGCACGACGTCGACGGCGGGGTGCACCTGGCCGTCACGGTGGAGGGCGACCCGGGTGCCGACATCCGCCGCGAGCAGGGACGCTTCCTGTACTTCCAGCCCGACGAGGTCACACCGCTGGAGGACGACGTATGAACCCCTCAGCGCGGTCGGGCCCCAGGACGCTCGTCGCCGGCATCGGCAACATCTTCCTCGGCGACGACGGCTTCGGTGTGCAGACCGCTCGCCGGCTCGCCGACCGCGACCTGCCCGGACACGTCGAGGTCGTGGACATCGGGGTGCGCGGCGTGCACCTCGCCTATCAGCTTCTGGACGGCTACGACACCCTCGTCCTCGTGGACGCCACGGCACGTGGCGAAGCCCCCGGCACGCTGTACGTGATCGAACACGACGTCGGCGGTCCGAACCCGTCGCCGGGCGCCCCCGCCCTGGACGGCCACCGGATGACCCCCGACACCGTCCTGGCGCTGCTGGGCACGCTCTGCGCCGGCACCGGCGCAGAGCCGCCACGCCGCGTCCTGGTCGTCGGGTGCGAACCGGCCTCGGTGGACGAGCGCATCGGTCTCAGCGCGCCGGTGTCCGATGCCGTACCGGAGGCGGTCCGGCTGATCGAAGAGCTGCTGCGGAACGGTGAGCCGTCCGTGGCGCAGGCCTCAACCGCTGAGGCTTCGACATGAGGAGATACGGAATGAAGAAGATCGTCATCGGTGGAGCTGCCCTTGCGGCCATGGTCGCCCTCGCCGCCGAGGTGCTGCCGGACGTCAGGCGCTATCTGCGGATCCGACGGATGTGAACCGGGGCGCCACCCCGCGTGCACCGTGCGGTTGCGTCGAACGGCGTACCTGCCGCCTGGTGACGGCGTGCCGGGCCGTGGGACCCGGGTGCGCACGCCTGTAATGAACCCCGGCGGGACACAGTCGGCGGAAGGACGAAGCCCCATGCACGAGATGTCCGTCGCGCTGGCCGTCGTCGACCAGGTCGCGGAGGCCGCCGAGCGGGCCGGGAACGTCACGGAGGTGCGTTCGGTACGGCTCCAGGTGGGCGAACTGGCCGGTGTCGTACCCGATGCGCTCGCCTTCTGTTTCGAACTGGCCTGCGCCGGAACTCTGCTGGAAGGCGCCGAACTGGTGACCGAAGCGGTGCCGGGGCGGGCCCGCTGCACCCCCTGCGCACACGAATGGGCCGTCGGCATGCCGCCCCGGCTGACCTGCCCCGCGTGCGGCGGGACGCGTACCGACCTGCTCGCGGGCCGGGAACTGCAGATCGTGGACGTGCGCTGGGAGGACGGCGGCCCCGCGCACGTGCCCACCCGCGAACCGATCTCCGAGGAGCGCTGAACCATGTGTCGTGTCGCCGACCTGCGCCAAGCCGTACTCGCGAAGAACGACGCGAGCGCCCACGAACTACGCGCCGCCCTCACGGCCCGAGGCACCGCGGTCGTCAACCTGCTGTCCAGTCCGGGCAGCGGCAAGACCGCGCTGCTGGAACAGGAACTGCTGCGGGCACGTGAGCGGTCCGTTCCCGTGGCGGCGCTGAGCGCCGATCTCGCCACCGAGAACGACGCGGTCCGCCTGGCGCGTTCGGGCGTCCCGGTCAAGCAGGTGCTCACCGACGGACTGTGCCATCTGGAGGCCGGAATGCTCGCCGGGCACCTCGACGGGTGGCTGCCCGACGACACCCGGCTGCTGTTCGTGGAGAACGTCGGCAACCTCGTCTGCCCCGCCTCCTACGACCTGGGGGAGACGCTGAGGGTCACGCTCGCCTCCGTGACGGAGGGCGAGGACAAGCCGCTCAAGTACCCCACCGCGTTCGGTCTGGCCCAGCTGGTCGTGGTCACCAAGACCGACCTCGCGGAGGCCGTCGAGTTCGACGAGGTCGCGTTCCGCGCGAACGTGCAGCAGGTCAACCCGGGAGTCGAGGTGGTCATGACCTCGGCACGCCGGGGGCGGGGGGTCGGCGTGCTGCTCGACAGGGCGATGGCGGCCGTGGACGGCGCACCCGTCCACTCGCCGGTCATGGCCCGGCAGCCGCACCACCACGGTCACACGCACGGCCACACCCACGCGCACCCGGAGGCCACCGGCGCCATGGCCCGCACCCACCCGTGAGCGGTCCGCAGGAGGCCCCGGCCCCCGTCGTCGAGGGCACGCCGCTACGGCGCCGTATCACCGTCCGGGGAGTGGTGCAGGGCGTCGGCTTCCGGCCCTACCTGTACGGCCTCGCCACCGAACTCGCCCTGGCCGGACACGTGACCAACACTCCGGAGGGCGTCGTCGTGGAAGTCGAGGGCACGGCGTCGGCCGTGGCCGGGTTCTGTGACCGGATCGCCGCCCAGGCACCCCCGCTGGCCCGCGTCGAGTCCGTCGACCACCGGGAGATGCCTCCCGCCGGTGGCACCGCGTTCACCATCCTGGCCTCCCGCGCCGACGGACGGGCCCGCACCCTGGTCTCCCCGGACTCCGCCACCTGCGCCGACTGCCTCGCCGAGCTGGCCGACCCGGCGGACCGGCGCTACCGCCACCCGTTCGTCAACTGCACCCACTGCGGCCCGCGCTTCACGATCGTCACCGGCGTGCCCTACGACCGTGCCGGCACCACCATGGCCGGCTTCGCGATGTGCCCCGACTGCGCCCGCGAGTACGCGGATCCGGCCGACCGGCGTTTTCACGCGCAGCCGGTCGCCTGCCCGGCCTGCGGACCGCGGCTGCGGCTGGTCGCCGGACAGGAGCCCGGGCGCAGGAGTGCCGACCAGCCGGACCCGGTCACCGAGGCGGACCCGGTCACCGAGGCACGCGCGCTGCTGACGCGGGGCGCGATCCTCGCCGTGAAGGGCCTGGGTGGCTACCACCTGGCCTGCGACGCCACGAACCAGGCGGCCGTCGCCCTGCTACGGCGCCGGAAGGCGCGCGGGGACAAGCCGTTCGCCGTCATGGCCAGGACGGCGGACGACGTCCGGCACCTCGTGCGGCTGAGCCCCGAGGAGCGGAACCTGCTCGAAGACCGGGCCAGACCGGTCGTACTGGTCAGACGCCGTCCGCACGCTCTCGGGGATCCGCGGCCCGCCGAGGCCGTCGCACCCGGCAGCCCCGATCTCGGCGTGATGCTGCCGTACACGCCCCTGCACCATCTGCTGCTCGGCCTGCCCGGTGACGTGGACGGTCCCGGGCTGCTCGTCATGACCAGCGGCAACGTGTCCGGTGAGCCGATCGTCACCGACGACACCGAGGCGCTGGAGCGGCTCGCGCACCTGGCCGACGCCTGGCTCACCCACGACCGGCCGATCCACGTCCCGTGCGACGACTCCGTGGTCCGGGTCTGCGACGGGCAGCCGCTGGTGATCCGCCGCTCGCGTGGCCACGCACCGTTGCCGCTCACCCTCCCGCTGCCCGTGCGGCCGGCCCTCGCCGTCGGCGGAGACCTGAAGAACGCCTTCTGCCTGGGGTCGGGCCGCCGGGCCTGGCTGTCGGCGCACATCGGCGACATGGACGACGTCGGCACGCAGCGGGCCTTCGAGCGCGCGGCGGCGCAGTTGGAGTCCATCACGGGAGTACGGCCCGAGACCCTGGCCTCCGACCGGCATCCCGGCTACCGCTCCGCCGCATGGGCCGACCGCAACGCGGCACACCGGCCCGTCGTGCGTGTCCAGCACCATCACGCGCACGTCGCCGCAGCGATGGCCGAACACGGGCTGGACGGCGCCCGGCCGGTGATCGGCGTCGCCTTCGACGGCACGGGCCACGGCGACGACGGTGCCGTGTGGGGCGGCGAGTTCCTGCTCGCCGACTACGACCGCTTCACCCGGTTCGGGCACCTCGCGTACGTCCCGCTGCCCGGTGGCGACGCCGCGGTGCGCCGGCCGTACCGCATGGCGCTGGCCCACCTGAGGACGGCCGGGATCGGCTGGGCCGACGACCTCGCCTGTACCGCCGCCTGCCCGCCCGACGAACTCCGCCTGCTGGAGCGGCAGTTGAAGCGCGACCTGAACTGTGTCCCCACGTCCAGTATGGGCCGGCTCTTCGACGCCGTGTCCTCGCTGGCCGGTGTGTGCCACCGAGCCGGATACGAGGCGCAGGCCGCCGTCGAGCTGGAGGGCGCGGCTCTGCGCGCCCCGGCCGGCGACATCACGGCGTACGCCTTCGCCCTGCATCCTTCGGAGGGGAGCGGGGGCGGCGCCGTACAGGCCGATCCGGCACCCGTACTCGCGGCGATCGTCGACGACCTGCGCGCGGGCATCGGGGCGGCCCTCATCGCGGCTCGCTTCCACCGGGGTGTGGCCGCACTGGTGCACGCGATGTGCGTGCGGGCACGAGAGCGGCACGGTCTGGACACGGTGGCCCTGACGGGAGGCGTGTTCGCCAACACGCTGCTCTCCTCGGCCTGCGCCGCCGGCCTGCGCCAGGAGGGCTTCACGGTTCTGCGGCACCACCTGGTGCCGCCGGGCGACGGCGGCCTGGCGCTGGGCCAGCTGATGGTGGCCGCCCGGACCACCCCCACACCCGCGCCCACCGACTGAGCGACGCGCGACCCACAGCGAGGAGAGGCTCATGTGCCTGGCGGTACCCGGCAGAGTGCTGGACATCGAGGAACGGGACGGCACCCGGATGGCCACCGTCGACTTCGGCGGTGTCGTCAAGGATGTGTGCCTGGAGTATCTGCCCGACCTTCAGGTCGGCGAGTACGCCATCGTCCACGTCGGCTTCGCCCTGCAACGGCTGGACGAGGAATCGGCGCGGCAGACGCTCGAACTCTTCGCCGAACTCGGCTTGTTGCAGGAGGAGTTCGGCGACCCCTGGGAGATGGCGGCGGTGGAGGCGGGCGTGGACCCGGCGGAAGAGGTGCGCAACCAGTGAAGTACATCGACGAGTTCCAGGACCCCGAGCTGGCGCGTCGGCTCCTCGACGACATCCACGCCACGGTGACCAGGCCGTGGGCGCTGATGGAGGTGTGCGGAGGGCAGACGCACAGCATCATCCGGCACGGCATCGACCAACTCCTGCCGGATCAGGTCGAGTTGATTCACGGGCCGGGCTGCCCGGTGTGCGTGACCCCGCTGGAGGTGATCGACAAGGCGCTGGAGATCGCCTCTCGGCCCGAGGTGATCTTCTGCTCCTTCGGAGACATGCTGCGTGTGCCGGGCACCGGCCGTGACCTGTTCCAGGTCCGCGGGGAAGGCGGTGACGTGCGTGTCGTCTACTCGCCGCTCGACGCGCTGCGGATCGCGCAGCAGAACCCGGACCGGGAGGTGGTGTTCTTCGGCATCGGCTTCGAGACGACGGCACCCCCCAACGCCATGACGGTCCATCAGGCCCGGAAGCTGGGCATCAAGAACTTCAGCATGCTCGTGTCCCACGTCCGCGTACCCCCGGCCATCGAGGCGATCATGTCCTCACCGAAGTGCCGTGTGCAGGGCTTCCTCGCGGCGGGGCACGTCTGCAGCGTGATGGGAGTGGGGGAGTACCCGGAACTCGCGGAGCGCTTCCGTGTGCCGATCGTCGTGACCGGCTTCGAGCCACTGGACATCCTCGAAGGCGTACGCCGGGCCGTCCACCAGCTGGAACGCGGCGAGCACAGGGTCGACAACGCCTACGCCCGTGCCGTCCGCCCGGAGGGCAACCCCGCCGCCCGAGCCATGCTGGAGGACGTCTTCGAGGTCACCGACCGCGCATGGCGCGGTATCGGGGTGATCCCCGGCAGCGGGTGGCGGCTGGCGTCGAAGTACCGGGACCACGACGCCGAGCACCGCTTCGCGGTCGGCGGGATCCGGACCGCCGAACCCGCCGAGTGCCGCAGCGGAGAGGTCTTGCAGGGGCTGCTCAAGCCGCACGAGTGCGAGGCCTTCGGCACCCTGTGCACCCCTCGTACGCCGCTGGGGGCCACGATGGTCTCCAGCGAGGGCGCCTGCGCGGCGTACTACCTCTACCGGCGCCTGGACCTGCCCACCACCACGACGGTCCGGGAGGCGAGCCCCGTTGTCTGACACCACCGATCTCACCGCCCCCGCCGCCCTGGACATCGAGGCGTGGACCTGCCCGGCACCGGTGCGGGACCGGCCGCGTGTCGTGATGGGCCACGGCGGAGGCGGGGTCCTGTCCGCCGAACTGGTCCAGCAGATCTTCGCACCGGCCTTCGGGGGCGAGGTGCTGGCCCAGATGGGCGATGCCGCCGTCCTCGCGCTGGGTGGAGCCCGGCTGGCGTTCTCCACCGACTCGTACGTGGTGCGGCCGCTGTTCTTCCCCGGCGGCAGCATCGGCGACCTGGCGGTCAACGGAACCGTCAACGACCTCGCCATGAGCGGCGCCCGTGCGGCCTACCTCTCCTGCGGATTCATCCTGGAGGAGGGCGTCGAGCTGGACGTGGTCACCCGGGTGTCCCAGGCGCTGGGCGCGGCCGCGCGCACCGCCGGCGTGGAGGTGGCCACAGGCGACACCAAGGTGGTCGAGGCCGGCCACGGCGACGGGATCTTCATCAACACGGCGGGCATCGGTCTCGTCCCGGCGGGCGTGGACCTGCGTCCCCAGCGGGTGGTCCCCGGCGACGTCGTGATCGTCAGCGGCGCCATCGGTGTCCACGGGGTCGCGATCATGAGCGTGCGCGAGGGCCTGGAATTCGGTGTGGAGATCAAGAGCGACTGCGCGGCGCTCGGTGGCCTCGTCGACGCCATGCTCGCCGTCACCCCTGATCTGCACGTCCTGCGCGATCCCACCCGAGGCGGCCTGGCGGCCGCACTCAACGAGATCGCGGCGGCCTCCGGGGCAGGGGTCGTCATCCGGGAACGCGACGTCCCGGTGCCGTCGGCCGTGGCCAATGCCTGCGCCATTCTCGGACTGGACCCCATGTACATCGCCAACGAGGGCAAGCTCGTGGCCTTCGTCCCGCGCGAGCACGCCGACGCCGTCCTCGCGGCGATGCGAGCCCATCCCCTGGGCGCCGACTCCGTGATCATCGGTGAGGCCGTCGAGGAGCATCCCGGCATGGTCGTGGCCCGCACCGGACTGGGGGGAACACGGGTGGTGGATCTGCCGATCGGGGAGCAGTTGCCGCGGATCTGCTGACACGACACGGGCCTCGCTGCCTCGCGCGGCGAGGAGCCGACCGTTCGCGGGTGCCGAAAGGCCTAGCGCTGCCGACGGCCGGACGGCGGGGAGGGCGGTGAGTCCTGCGGGTCCACGCCGGTCGACGAGGAAGCGTCCCTGGTGCCGCTGGGGCGCTGGGAGCGGCCCCTGCGTCCGGTGTCGTGCCGGCCCTTCTCGTCCGAGTCGCCGTATTCCTCGCCGCGCGCCCCGTGACTCTTCGCCGTCTCACCCGGAACGGACTTCGTCTCCTCTGCGGACTTCGTCCGGCCCCGGCCTCTTTCCCCGGCGTGCTCGGCCGCACGGAAGGAGCGGGAGGCGCTCGGGTTGTCCTGCTGGCGTGTCTCGTCCACATCGGGCGACCAGCCGTGCTGCTCGGTGCCCTCGTGACGGCTCGGGCCCTTTCCGTGCGGTGGCTCGGACGAACGTGATTTCTTCGACATGGGCCGACCTGCCTGTTCATGGTCGATGGGGCGCGGCGGACGTGCGTCGCCGCGTTGGGTCAAGTATCCCTTCTTGTGATATTTCAGGCACATTGTGCATACTTCGAGGCCGCCGCCCACGTGGCGCAGCGGTAGGCGCTGCGCCACGTGGGGCGCGCTCCGGCCGACGGGGCCGCGCCGATGTGTTGTGGCCGAGGCCGAGCGCGACCCGTCAGCTACGCCGGCCGGTGTTGAGCCGGGCGGCCTGACGCGTCAGGTGGTCACGCTCGGCGAGGTCGGGTGCCTTCCGGGCCGCCTCGGCGTACAGCTGTGCGGCCGTCGCCAGGTCGCCGTCGCGCTCGTGGAGGTACGCCGCCACCGCCGTGTGACGCGGCAGTGAGTCGTCCAGTGCCGCGAGCGCCGCCAGGCCGGCGCGTGGCCCGTCTGCCTCACCCACGGCCACGGCGCGGTTCAGCCGGACGACCGGGCTGTCGGTCAGGCGCGCGAGCTCGTCGTACCACTCGACGATCTGCACCCAGTCGGTCTCCTCGGCAGTGCGTGCGTCGGCGTGGAGTGCGGCGACGGCGGCCTGGGCCTGGAACTCTCCCAGCCGGTCCCGGGCGAGGGCCGCCTGCAGGATCCCCACGCCCTCGGCGATCGACTTCGTGTCCCATCGGCCGCGGTCCTGTTCGGCGAGCGGCACCAGGCTGCCGTCGGGCGCGGTCCGGGCGGCGCGCCGGGCGTGGTGGAGCAGCATGAGGGCGAGCAGTCCCGCCACCTCGGGATGGTCGATCGCGGCCGCGAGCTGCCTGGTGAGCCGGATGGCCTCGGCGGCGAGGTCGACGTCGCCGGAGTAGCCCTCGTTGAAGACCAGGTACAGGACGCGCAACACGGTGGCGACGTCGCCGGGCTGGTCGAAGCGTATTCCGGAGACGGTGCGCTTGGCCCGGCTGATGCGCTGCGCCATGGTCGCCTCGGGCACCAGATAGGCCTGGGCGATCTGGCGGGTGGTCAGCCCGCCGACGGCGCGCAAGGTGAGCGCGACCGCGGAGGACGGTGTCAGCGACGGGTGGGCGCACAGGAAGTAGAGCTGAAGTGTGTCGTCCAACCCGGGGGCGGGGCCGGGCGTCGGCTCCTCGTCGACGAGGTCCTCACGCCGGCGGCGGGCGGCGTCCGCGCGGGTCGCGTCGAGGAACTTGC
The DNA here is from genome assembly GCF_001550375.1 of Streptomyces europaeiscabiei. Classification (GTDB taxonomy): domain Bacteria; phylum Actinomycetota; class Actinomycetes; order Streptomycetales; family Streptomycetaceae; genus Streptomyces; species Streptomyces europaeiscabiei. The sequence goes on from NZ_LRTR01000600.1 coordinate 15,936, forward strand.
GCCAGGCCACGGTGACCAGCCAGCCCTTCGCGTCCCGTGGCGGGTCGGCGGGCCACACACGGACCGCCTCGATCAGCGCCTCCTGTACGGCGTCCTCGGCCGCCGCGAAATCGGCTCCGCGGCGGACGAGGACGGCGAGCACGGTCGGTGTGAGGCTCCGGAGCAGGGCCTCGTTCATCGGTGAGGTCACTCCGTGATGGTGGGCGGCGCGGTCAGGAACGGGCGCAGTTCCAGCCACTCATGGATCGGCTTCCCGCCCGCCCCGGGGGCGGCCGACAGCTCTCCCGCCAGCGCGACGGCGCGCTCGTAGCTGTCGACGTCGATCACCATCCAGCCGGCGATCAGGTCCTTCGTCTCGGCGAACGGGCCGTCGGTGACCGGCGGGCGTCCCTCGCCGTCGTAGCGGACGAACGTACCCTCGGGGGCGAGCGCCTGACCGTCGACGAACTCGCCGGTCTTCTCCAGCCGGTCCGCGAAGTCCTGCATGTACTGCATGTGGGCCGAGATCTCCTCGGGCGTCCACTGGTCCATGGACACGTCGTTGACCGCGGCCGGGGCACCTCGGTAGTGCTTGAGAAGCAAGTACTTGGCCATGGTGGTTCTCCTCGGTACTGGTGCGGCCCATTGTGGTCGCGTTCACCTCGGGGACGGAGCCGGGCACGGGTTCTCGACATCGCCGGCCAAAGGTTTTTCTCGGCCGACGGCGTCGCGGTCAGCCGGTCGCGGTGGGTGACGATGGTGCGGCGGTCCTGGGCGGGCAGAATTCGGCCGAGACGACGCTCTTGCCGCCGCCGACCACCGGTGGACACGGTGCTGGCGGTGCTGTGGGGCGAGGACCCGCCGCCGACGGACACCGCCTCGCTGCACAACCACGTCGCCCGGCTGCGGCGTGGCCTGGGCGACACCGGCGGCACACGACCGCGGACCATGGCCCGCGGGCTCGAACTGCACGTAGACGAGGGGGAGTTGGACCGTGACATGTTCGAGGGGCAGGTGCGCAGGACCCAGGAGACTCACCACCGGGGTGCCTGGGAGGTGGCGGAGCGGGCCGCCGGGGCCGCTACGTCCCGCACGACCTGGTCCGTGACTTCGCCCGTGAACTCGCCGCACGACCGGAGGCGCGGGCCGTGCACGGCGGCGCCGTCGAACGGTCCCTGCGCTCGTACGAGCAGTGCCTCGGGCGATGCGCCGCGGCCCTGCGGCCCCACCC
>NZ_LRTR01000601.1 GCF_001550375.1 Streptomyces europaeiscabiei
AGTCGGGCCGGTCGCATACGGCGGCCCGGAGAAGTCACACCGAACCAACCCCGAGCAGCAGGGCTCCGGGCGCGGGTCGGCCGGTGAGGTCGGCTCGGGCGCCTCGTCCGTCGGGCTGCTGTGGCTCGCGGATGCGGCCGATGCCAATGCCGATGCCGATGCCGATACCGCGGTGCTCGTGGTGTCTTGGGGCGTCGATGACCGCCGGGCATCGGATGGGCGTGCTCGTTGCCGTGCCGCGACTGCCAGGATCCACCGGCGGTGCAACTCCACGCGTTCCTCGGGCGATGCTCCGCAGAGTGCGGCGAACCGCTCGATCCCGGTGAAGTCCTTGGGAACCGCCTCACCGGCGCAGTAGCGGTGCAGCGTGGAGGCGTTCGTTCCCAGATGGCGGGCCAGCGCCGCGTAGCTGCGGTCCGTGCGCTCCTTCAGGCGCGCCAGCAGTAGCGCGAACTCCGCTACGTCATCGTGGATTGCATCCATGTGGTCCGTACTCGCATCCATCCGTCGGCCTGTGCCGTCATGCCCTGATCCGGGACGGCACCCCAGACACTCCCCCACACGTGCACGTCAATACGGCCGGGATGGTTGCAGGGTTGCGCCATCCCTCTCCGCTGGACCACCGTCACCCGCGGCCCTGGGGCGCCGCCCTCTGCACCGTCGCCGGCCGAGGCGCGGGCCGAGGCGG
>NZ_LRTR01000602.1 GCF_001550375.1 Streptomyces europaeiscabiei
CACGCAGCGCGTTGCCGCCCGGCTCCACGAGCGCGCCGAGCACGGCGTCCACGGAGTCGGGCAGGGCGTGCAGGGAGGAGGCCGGCACGGCGAGCCGTTCGGCCAGGGCTCCCGCACGGCCCCCGCGGATGCCGACCTCCCGGCGCCGCTCGCACACGTGCTGGTCGCCTCGGAGGCAGCGGCGGCAGTCCCCGCAGCCGAGCATCGTGTCGCCCATGACGCGCCGCCCGACCCAGCCGGGGTCGACACCGTCGCCGACCGCCGACACCCGCCCCGCCCACTCGTGGCCGAGCCGCATCGGGTAGGAGGCGTGCCCCTGGTGGAGGTAGGCCATCGTGCCGGTGAAGAACTCCATGTCGGTGCCGCACACCCCGACCCGCTCGACGTCGACGACGACTTCACCGGGCCCCGCCACCGGCGCCGGGAACTCCTGGACCTCGTACGTGCCGGGGGCGGTGAGGACGAACGCGCGCATGGGGTTCACAGATCTGTCTCCAGGAGCGGGTCGGGGCGCTGCGGCTCATGTGTCACCGGTGCGGCTCACCGAGGCGACCGAGGAGCGCGCGGATCTCGTCGAGCGCGTCGACCAGGGCCGCCAGGGGTGTCCGGTACGCCAGCGCGCTGACGCTCACCGCTCCGGAGGGGACCGTCGGCGAGGTGAGGAACACGGGCAGGGCGAGGCAGTTGACCCCGGTCTCGTTCTCCTGGTCGTCGACGCCGTAGCCCCGCCCGCGGGTGGCCCCCAGCTCACGGTGCAGATCGGCGGCCGCGCACTGCGTCCGCGGCGTACGACGCTCCAGGGGCGAGCCGCCTTTCCACGCCTCGACCTCCTCCAGGGTGTCCAACCGTGCGCTGAGCAGCAGTTTTCCGACGGCGGTGCTGTGGGCGGGGTTGCGCCCGCCGATCGTCGACGTCAGCCGGACGGCTCCGGCCGGCGGGTCGACCTTGGCGCGGTAGACGACCTCATGGCCGTCGAGCACCGCATAGTGCGCGGTCTCCCCGAACCGGTGCGCCAGCGCTTCGAGCACCGGGCGGACCCGGATGTGCTCGGGCCGCGCCTCGTGGTGGGCGAAGGCCATACGCAGGAACTCGTCGCCGAGCACATAGCGGCTGCCCGCGTCCTGCTCGGCCAGCCCGGCCCGGCGCAGCGCGCCGAGCGCCCGGTGCACGGTCGGCTTGGGACTGCCGATCACCCGGGTCAGCTCGTCGAGACCCACCCCGTCGGGATACCGGGCCAGTTCCCTGAGAACCGCCAGCACCCGGTCCGACCCCACAAGTCGGTTGTCCCCGGCGCCCGTCGGGCCGTCCTCACCGGGGGCTGTCGATCCCTCGTACGGCTGCGTATGCTTCATCGCGTTCCAGACTGTAGACCGCCGTACCGATTGCCGGAAGGGGCTCAGGATGACGCTCCGCAGTGCGCAGTGGTACGGGGGACAGGACCGCAACGCCTACATCCACCGGGCGTGGATGCGGCGGGGCGTGCCGGGCGACGCCTTCACGGGCCGGCCGCAGATCGCCATCGCCAACACCGCCTCGGACCTGACCCCCTGCAACGCGCATCTGGACGAGGTCGCGGCCTCGGTGCGCAACGGTGTGTACGAGGCGGGCGGCATCCCGCTGGACCTGCCGGTGGTGTCGCTGGGCGAGACGAACGTGCGGCCCACCGCGATGCTCTGGCGGAACATGGCCGCGATGGCCACGGAGGAGATGCTGCGGGCCAACCCCGTCGACGGGGTCGTCCTGCTCGGCGGCTGCGACAAGACGATCCCGTCGCTGCTGATGGCCGCCGCCTCGGTGGACCTCCCCGCGATCGTGGTCCCCGGCGGGCCGATGCTCAACGGCACCTTCCGCGGCGGCCTCCTGGGCTGCGGCACCGGGGTGTGGCAGTTGTCGGAGGAGGTGCGGGCGGGAACGCTCTCCCAGGAGCAGTTCACCCGCTCCGAGTCGGCGATGATCCGCAGCCGGGGGCACTGCAACACGATGGGGACGGCGTCGACGATGGCGCTGGTCGCCGAGGCGCTGGGCACGGTGCTTCCCGGTGTGGCGGGCACACCCGCGCCCGACAGCCGGCTCCTCGAAGCCGCGCACCGCACCGGTCGGCTGGCCGTGGACATGGTGGGCGCGGACCGGCGGCCTGGCACCTTCCTGACCAGGGCGTCCTTCCACAACGCGATCGTGGCGCTGGCCGCGATCGGCGGTTCGACCAACGCGGTCGTCCATCTCCTGGCGATCGCGGGCCGCCTGGGCATCGACCTCACCCTCGACGACTTCGACCGCGTCGGCTCCCGGGTGCCGGTCCTCGTGGACCTCCAGCCGGCCGGGCGCTTCCTCATGGAGGACCTCCACCGCGCCGGAGGGCTGCTCGCCGTCCTGCGCGAGGTCCGTGACCTGCTCGACCCCGACGCGCTGACCGTCACCGGTGAGCCGCTCGTCGACCACCTCGACGACGCCACCGTCTGGGACGCCGAGGTCATCCGCCCGCGCTCCGAACCGCTGGTCGCCGAGGGCGGCATCGCCGTACTGCGCGGCAACCTCGCCCCCGACGGCGCGCTCGTCAAACCGGCCGCCGCCTCCCCGCAGCTGCTGCGCCACCGGGGCCGGGCCGTCGTCTTCGACTCCATCGAGGACTTCCGCGCCCGCATCGACGACCCCGACCTGGATGTCGACGCCGACTCGGTCCTGGTCCTTCGCGGCTGCGGACCCAAGGGCTATCCGGGCATGCCCGAGGTCGCCAACATGCCGCTGCCGAAGAAGCTCCTCGAACAGGGCGTCCGCGACATGGTCCGCGTCTGCGACGGCCGGATGAGCGGCACGGCGTACGGCACGGTCGTCCTGCACGTCGCCCCGGAAGCCGCCGCCGGCGGCCCCCTCTCCCTCGTGCGCACCGGAGACTTCATCACCCTCGACGTCGGGGCCCGCCGTATCGACGTCGACGTACCCGACGACGAACTCGCCCGCCGGGAGCCGAGCCGGGCCACGGTCGACGGCTTCGCCGCCCCCCGGCGCGGCTGGGAACGCCTCTATGTCGACCATGTCCTGCAGGCCGACACCGGCGCCGACCTCGACTTCCTCATCGGCTCCAGCGGCTCCGAGGTGAGCCGGGAGTCGCACTGACGGGACGCCCGCGGCCGTGTACGCCTCGGCCCTCCCCGGCACAGGACGCGCGACAGGCCCGGGGCCGCCGTCCGTACCGCCGTGGCCGGTCGGGCGGGACCGAAGCGGGAGTGCGGGACGGCAACCGCGGCGCCACCGACGAGGAGGGGGCCGCGATACAGCCCACGCCCAAGGCGGCCTCCTGCTCCTCGTGAGCCGGACCCGACACCTGGAACACCTGGATCTTCTCCGGGGGCGGACGCGGCCGCGCCGGGTCGGTGATCGAGTACGGCGGGACACTCGGCGGCGGCCGTGCCAGGGTTGGACGGCCGTCGAGGAGGCGCTGAAGGGGGGCTGGCCTGTCCGCGCCGCGCCCGGGGAGGTGCCCGGCGTCGGCGACAAAGCCCGTACCGGGCGTGCGACGGACAGGCTCGCCGTGGCGGTGCCCGGCAGGGCCATCGACCCCCGGGCGCCCTCGGGGCTCCGGTCCGGCAGCGTGCGACCACCCGCCTCGGTGATGCCCGCCTGGGCGACGCCCGTCTCGGTCATGCCGGCCTGGGCGAGGAGATCGCGGGCGTGCAGACCGACGCGGCGCGCGGTCCCGGAGGAACGCTGGGATGCTGATGCTGGACGAGGAGAGCTGCCCGAGTTCTGGATGACCGGTGGTGGTGAGAGCCATGGCAAGGTCCGGGGAGAGGGGTTCGGGGCCGGCCGTCCCGTGTGCCGATCCCCAGGGCGACCCGTTCCTGCGCACCCGGTTCGCCGTACCGGCCCGGCCTGCCACGTTCCTCCGGCGAAAGCGCCTGGTCGACCACCTCGACCAGGCGCTGACGACCCCGTTGACCGTGGTCAACGGGGCCGCCGGCGCCGGCAAGACCCTGCTGGTCGCCGACTGGGCCGCGCATCGGGATCGGCCGGTCGCCTGGCTCACCACCGAGGCCGGCGACCAGGGCCCCGGCATGTTCTGGGCGTACTTCCTCCAGACGCTGCGCGCCGCCGGTGTGCCGCTGCCGCCCGAGATCGGCTGCCCGGCCGACGCCGGCCGGGTGGACCGCACGCTGCTGACGCGACTCGCCGCGGAGCTGGGCGCCAGGGAGCGGCCCGTGATCGTGGTGCTCGACGAGTACGACCGCGTGACCGATCCGGAGATAGCCGACCAGCTGGAGTTCGTGCTGCACCACGCGGCGCGGGGCCTGCGCCTGATCCTCGTCACCCGCACCGAACCGCTGCTGCCGCTGCACCGCCACCGGACGGCCGGCGACATGACGGAGATCAGGAACGCCGAGCTGGCCTTCACGCCCGAGGAAGCGGCCGTCCTGCTGGGCCTGCACGGCCTGCGGCTCCCGGTGACCGTCGCGGAGGCACTCGTGGAGCGCACCCGGGGGTGGGCGGCCGGTCTGCGGCTGTGCGCACTGGCCGCGGGGGAGAGCCCGGACCCGGAGACGTATCTCAAGCGCTTCGAGGCCGAGCGCACGGCCGTCGCCGACTTCCTGCTCGCGGAGGTGCTCGAACGGCAGACCCCTCAGACGCAGGATCTCCTCCTGCGGGTCAGTGTCCTGGACCGGTTCCGCCCCGAGCTGGCGGACGCGCTGACGGAGCGCGCCGACGCCGGGGGCATCCTGGCCGGGCTGCACCGCGGGAACGCGTTCGTCGAGGACCTCGGGCAGGCCTGGTACCGCCTCCACCCGCTCTTCGGGGAGATTCTCCGTGCCCATCTGCGGATGCGACGTCCCGGCCTGGAACCCGTACTCCACCGGCGGGCCGCCCAGTGGCTGCGCCGCTCGGGAACCCTCGCGGAGACGCTCGGCCACGGTGCCGCCGCGGGCGACTGGGAGTTCACCGCCGGCGCCCTCGTCGACGACCTCGCCATCGGCCAGCTCTTCACGGGCCTGCGCTCCGACGACCTCGCCGAGTTGTTCTCCCGCATGGGCCCCGAGGCGACGAGCCCCGCCGCGAACCTCGTACGGGCGGCCCGTGAACTCTCCCGACGCGAGCTCGACCGGGGTCTGACCCACTTGCGGCACGCGGAGCGGAGCCTGGTGGGCGAGGAGGAGCGGGCGGCGGCGGAGGACGAACCGGGTCCGGCGGCGGCCCGGCTGAGCTGCCTGATGCTGGAGGCGCTGGCGGCCCGGCTGACCGGCTCACCGGGAAGGGCGGAGCTGGCGGCCGGGACGGCCGAGAGAATACGGGAACAGGTCCCTGCCCACCTCCTGGACCAGCACCCCGAACTCACGGCCCTGCTCCTGTCCCACCTGGGCTCGACACGGCTGTGGGCCGGGAACCTCGACGAGGCGCGTGCCGCCCTTTCCCTGGTCGCCGACGGCTCCGGGGACGCGTCGACGGCACTGCCGCGCGAGGACTCCCTCGGCCGGCTGGCTCTCATCGACTATCTGAACGGCTGGCTCGGCAGGGCGGAACGCAAAGCCATGGCGGCACTGACGGTCGCCGAGCGGTACAGCCTGCCGCAGCCGTCCGACTTCGGCATCGGACGGCTGGTCCTGGCCGCCGTGGCCGTCGACCGGGACGAGCTGCGGCTGGCCCGGGCGCATCTCGACGCGGCGGCGGGCGCCCACCCCACCCTGCGGGACCCGGTG
>NZ_LRTR01000603.1 GCF_001550375.1 Streptomyces europaeiscabiei
TCTGCGGGTGTCGCACGCCTTCCACTCCCCGCTGATGGAGCCGATGCTCGACGCCTTCCGTACCGTCGCGGAAGGGATCGCCTACGGAACACCCGCCATCCCCGTCGTGTCGAACGTGACCGGACGCCTCGCCGCCGAGGGGGAGTTGGCGTCGGCCGAGTACTGGGTACGGCATGTCCGTCAGGCGGTCCGGTTCGCCGACGGAGTGAGCGCCCTGGCGGCCGAGGGCGTGACCCGATTCCTGGAGATCGGCCCCGACGGCACTCTCACCGCCCTCGCCCGGACCGTGCTCGGCGATGTCGACGACGCGCTCTGCGTACCCGTCCAGCGCAAGGACCGGCCCGAGGCCGACGCGCTGACCGCCGCGCTGGCCGCACTGCACGCCGCCGGAGTACCGGTCGGCTGGAACGCGGTGCTCGGCGCGGTGCGGCCCGCCTTCCCGCTTCCCACCTACGCCTTCCAGCGCACCTGGTACTGGCCCGAGCCACGGCGTGGTGTGACGGGGACGGGTACCGGTACGGCCCCCGTGGCGACGGCCGGGGAGGCCGCGTTCTGGCAGGCCGTGGACCGTGGTGACGCCGAGGAGCTGGCCGGCGTGCTGGACCTCGACGGCACCGAACTGGAGAGCGTCGTGCCCGCGTTGTCCGCGTGGCGGCGCGCCGAGGCGGAGCGGACCACCGCGGACGCCTGGCGCTATCGGGTCCGCTGGGAGCGGCTCGCACCGGCCGAGACCCGCACGGCCGACGGGCGGTGGCTGCTGCTGCAGGCCGACACCGGAACCGACGCCGCCACCGACGGCGGCTCCGTCCTCTCCGGCATCGAGGAGTTCCTGCCGGGACTCGAACGCGTGATCTGCACCGACCTCGGGCGCGCCGCCCTGGGCGAGGTGTTCGCCGCGGCCGTCGCCGACGGGGCGCCGATCGCCGGCGTGCTGTCCTGCCTGCCCGGTGCGAAGAGCGCCCTCACCCTCGTGCAGGCATACGGCGACGCGTCGGTCGCCGCGCCGCTGTGGCTCGTGACCAGCGGTGCCGTCGCCGTGGGCGGCGGCACCGAGGCCGCCGTCGATCCACGACGGGCCGCCGTATGGGGACTGGGCCGAGTCGCCGCGCTCGAACACCCCGACGTGTGGGGCGGACTGCTCGACCTGCCCGTCCGGCCGGACCGACGCACCCTCGCGCGGACCGTCGCCGTGCTCGTCGCCGGCGACGAGGACCAGGTCGCCGTACGCGGAACCGACGCGTACGCCCGCCGTCTGACGCCCGCTCCCGCCCCCGGCGCCACCGGCGCGTGGGCGGCTCCGGAGCGCGTCCTGATCACGGGTGGCACCGGTGCTCTCGGGGCCCGCGTCGCCCGCTGGGCCGTCGCCCGCGGTGCCCGGGAGCTGGTGCTGACCAGCCGTCGGGGTGCGGACGCGCCCGGCGCGGACGACCTGCGGGGCGAACTGGTCGGTCTGGGCGCGCGGGTGACCGTCGCCGCCTGCGACATGGGGGACCGGGACACCGTGGCGCGGCTGCTGGCCGCACACCCCGTCGACGCCGTCGTGCACTGCGCCGGTGTCCTCGACGACGACGTGATCGCCTCGTACTCGCCCGACCGGCTCGCCGCCGTGCTGCGCGCCAAGGCGGACGCCGCCGACCACCTGGACGAACTGACCCGCGACAGCGGCCTGTCGGCGTTCGTGGTGTTCTCCTCCATCGCCGGCGTCTGGGGCAGCGGAGGGCAGGCCGGCTACGCCGCCGCCAACGCCCACCTGGACGCGCTCGTCGAGCGTCGGCGCGCTCGCGGCCTGG
>NZ_LRTR01000604.1 GCF_001550375.1 Streptomyces europaeiscabiei
GGTGGCGCGCGGGCCGTTGACGGCGGCGACCGACACGGCGCCGGCGTCGGCGTGCCCGGCGAGCAGCGCGGTCACCTCGTCCTCGGTGGCCTCCACGGAGACCATGGCGCCGCCCTCGGGCAGGGCCTGCATGAGCCGTCCTCGCGCGGCCACCAGACGGCAGGCGTCGGGCAGCGACCACACTCCGGCGACGTGCGCGGCGGACAGTTCGCCCAGGGAGTGCCCGAGGACGTACTTGGGGGCGATGCCCCACGACTCCAGGAGGCGGAAGAGGGCGACCTCGACCGCGAACAGCGCGGGCTGGGCGAGGCCTGTCTCCCGCAGCGCCTCGTCGTCCGGGGCGCCGTCGAGGACCGTGTTCTTGAGGGACTTGGGGGACAGTCCGAGTTCGGGGTCGAGGTGGGCGCAGACCTCGTCGAAGGCGCGGGCATACGCGGGGAACGCGGTGTACAGGTCGCGGCCCATGCCGGGACGCTGGGCGCCCTGCCCGGAGAAGAGGAAGGCGGTCGCGCCGCGCAGGGTGCGGCCGGTGACGACGGCGGGGTGTTCCTCTCCCGCGGCGAGGGCCCGCAGGGCGTCGCGGGCGGCGGCCGTGTCCTCGGCGAGGACGACGGCGCGGTGCTCGAAGGACTGGCGGGTCGCGGCGAGAGCACGGGCGGTGACGTGCGCGTCGTCGCCGGGGTGCGTTTCGGCGTGGTCGAGCAGGCGGGTCGCCTGGCCGCGCAGGGCCTCGGCGCCGCGCGCGGACAGCAGCCACGGGGCGAGGGGCAGGCGTACGGCGGCCGCGGGGGCCGTCCCGGTCTCCTGGGCCTCCTCTTCCGGCTCCTCGGGGGCGGCCTCCAGGACGGTGTGCGCGTTGGTGCCGCTGATGCCGAAGGAGGACACGGCCGCGCGGCGCGGGCGTCCGGGGGTGAGGGGCCAGTCGACGGGCTCGGTGAGCAGCCGGACGTGACCGGCGTCCCAGTCGACGTGCGTGGACGGCTTGTCCACGTGCAGGGTGAGGGGCAGCCGGCCGTGCTGGAGCGCCATCACCGTCTTGATGACGCCCGCGACTCCGGCGGCGGCCTGGGTGTGACCGAGGTTGGACTTCAGGGAGCCGAGGAACAGGGGCCGCTCGGCGTCCTTGGCGCGGCCGTAGGTGGCGAGCAGCGCCTGGGCCTCGATGGGGTCGCCGAGGGTGGTGCCGGTGCCGTGCGCCTCGACGGCGTCGACGTCGGCGGCGGTGATACCGGCGTTCGCGAGGGCCTGTTCGATGACGCGCTGCTGGGCGGGCCCGTTGGGTGCGGTCAGCCCGTTGGAGGCGCCGTCGGAGTTGACGGCGGAGCCGCGGACCACGGCGAGGACCGGGTGCCCGTTGCGGCGGGCGTCGGAGAGGCGTTCGACCAGGAGCAGGCCGACGCCCTCGGACCAGCCGGTGCCGTCGGCGGAGTCCGCGAAGGCCTTGCAGCGGCCGTCGGGGGCGAGCCCGCGCTGTCGGCTGAACTCGAACAGCAGGCCGGGGGTGGCCATGACGGCGACGCCGCCCGCCATCGCGAGGTCGCACTCCCCGGCGCGCAGTGCCTGCACCGCCCAGTGCAGGGCGACCAGGGAGGACGAACAGGCGGTGTCGACGGTGACGGTGGGGCCTTCGAGGCCGAGGACGTAGGAGATACGGCCGGAGGCGACGGAGGTCGCGTTCCCGGCGAGCATCAGGCCGTGCAGGTCCTCGGGGACCTCGACCGGGCCCTGCCCGTAGCCGGCGGTGGCGGCGCCGACGAACACGCCGGTGGCGCTGCCGCGCAGGGTCTGCGGGCGGATCCCGGCGCGCTCCAGGAGTTCCCAGGACGCCTGCAGCAGGATCCGCTGCTGCGGGTCGGTGGCCAGTGCCTCGCGGGGGCTCATGCCGAAGAAGGCGGCGTCGAAGGAGGCGGCGTCGTGCAGGAAGCCGCCCTCTCGGGTGGAGAAGGTCCCGGGGCGGTCGGGGTCGGGATCGTAGCGGTCCTCGATGTCCCAGCCGCGGTCGTCGGGCAGTGCGCCGATGGCGTCGCCGCCCTCGTCGACGAGCCGCCACAGATCCTCGGGGGTGCGGATGCCGCCGGGGAAGCGGCAGCTCATCGCGACGATGGCGATCGGCTCACGGCCCCGGTCCTCGACCTCGCGCAGCTTGCGGCGGGTCTGCCGGAGTTCGCCCGTGACCCGCTTGAGGTATTCCACGTACTTGTCGTCGTCAGCCACGTGTGTCACTTCCTTGAACCGGGCGAGCCGGGGCGTCGGGTGCGTGCGGGACCGGCGGGGTGCTCACGCGTCCCCCAGCTCTCGGTCGATCAGGTCAAAGAGGTCGCCCGCGGTCTCGGCCAGGGCCAGTTCCTCGTCGTCCTGTCCTGCGAGGGTGTCGGCCTGTCCTGCGGGGGTGCCGGCCGGGGCTACGGGTTCGCCCTGCCAGCGGGAGAGCAGCTCACGCAGCCGGGCGGAGACCTTCTCCCGGTCCTCGCCGGCCACGTCCGAGCCGAGCAGCGCGCTCTCCAGGCGGTCCATCTCGCCGAGCAGGGACTGCGTGGCGCCGGGAGGCTCCGGCAGGGACAGCTCGCCGAGCAGGTACCGGACCTGGGCGAGGGCGGTCGGGTAGTCGAAGACCAGGGTGGCGGGCAGCCGCAGGCCGGTGGCCGCGCCGAGCCGGTTGCGCAGCTCGACCGCGGTCAGGGAGTCGAAGCCGAGTTCCTTGAAGGTCTGCTCGGGATCGATGTCGGCGGCCGAGCCGTGTCCGAGGACGGCCGCGGCCTGTTCGGCGACCACGTCCAGGAGCAGGTGCTCGCGGTCGGCGGCGGGCAGCGGTGCCAGCCGTTCGGCGAGCGGCTGAGGTGCCGGC